>CALCIA010000345.1 GCA_937907435.1 uncultured Actinomycetes bacterium | reverse complement strand
CCTGCCAGGACCCCCATGAGGAGCCCAGGACACCCACGACCCATCTCGGACGGCCGCAAGCCCCCCGAACCCCACGGGGTGGGGTTAACCCCACCCCGGAACTGCGGCCCGCCTCAACCGGATTCGCCTGCCTGCCGCATTGGAAGCGGAACGCCGCTCGCGCAGGGTTTAGGAGCGCCTTTGGGGCGCGGATTTGACCTCGACAACCGGACGGAGGACGCGATGCGACGCAGGAGGAAGTTGGGACTGGCGGGACGGGCGGGGCGGTGGAGCGCCGCGCATCGGAAGACGGCGATCTGGGGGTGGGTCGCGTTTGTCGTGGCGGCGATCGCCCTCGGCGGGGCGCTCGGGACCAAGACGCTCGACAACAGCTCCGGCGACGGCGAATCGGCGCAGGCTGAACGGACGCTTGAAGGGGGGTTCCCGCAGTCGGCGGTCGAGCAGGTGCTGGTCCAGCCGAAAGGGAAGGAATCGATCCACGGGCCGCACGCCAAGGCAGCGGTCGCCGAAGTGGAATCGCGGCTGCGCAAGCTGCCCTTCGTCCACGACCTGACCGGCCCTTATGAGGAGGGCGCCGGGGGACAGGTCGCCGCCGACGGGCGCTCCGGGCTGATCAAATTCTCGATCCCCGAAACCGAGAAGGTGGAACCGAGCGAGGTGGTCGGGGAGGCGCTCGACCAGGTCGCGCTCGTGCAGGAGCGCCACCAGGGGCTGCGAGTGGAAGAGGTCGGCGACGCCAGCGGCGAAAAGGCCGTCTCCGAGAGTCTCGAAGAAGACTTCTCCAAGGCCGAGATGACCTCGCTGCCGATCACGCTGCTGATCCTGGTCGTCGTCTTCGGCTCGCTGCTCGCCGCCGGCGTGCCGCTGCTGCTCGCGCTGACCGCGGTCGGCGCGACGATCGGCCTACTCGGCCCGGTCAGCCACCTCTTCGGCCCGGTCGCCGAACAGATCGACTCGGTGGTGCTCCTGATCGGCCTCGCGGTCGGCGTCGACTATTCAATGTTCTACCTGCGGCGGGAGCGCGAGGAGCGCGCCGCCGGGGCCGGCGAGCGCGCCTCGCTGGAAGCCGCGGCGGCGACGTCGGGACGGGCGATCCTCGTCTCCGGCTTCACCGTGATGGTCGCGATGGCGGGCATGTACATCGCCGGCGACCAGACCTTCGCCAGCTTCGCCACCGGCACGATCATGGTCGTCGCGGTCGCGATGGTCGGCTCGCTGACCGTGCTGCCGGCGATCCTCGCCTGGCTCGGCGACCGGATCGAGAAGGGCCGCGTGCCGTTCCTCGGCCGCCGGCGGGGCGGCGCCGGGGGCTCCCGCGTCTGGGGCGCCCTGATCACCCGCGTGATGCGGCGGCCGAAGCTCGCCGCGGGCCTCGCCTTCGCCGGCCTGGCGATCCTCGCGATCCCCGCCTTCAGCCTCCACACCGCCAACTCCGGCGTCAGCGGGCTGCCCAAGGACATGCCGATCGTGCAGACCTTCGACCGCGTCCAGGCCGCCTTCCCCGGCGGCGTCGAACCGGCCGAAGTCGCGATCTCGGCGCCGAACGTGAAGGCGGCCCCGGTCGCCCGCCAGGTCGAGGCGCTGCGCGAGCGGCTGGCCGCCGATCCGCACAGTTTCGGCACGAATCAGTCCTACCGCGTGGCAAAGGACGGCAAGGTCGCCGAACTGCGCGTGCCGCTGGCCGGCGACGGGACCGACGCGCCCTCGCAGGCGGCGCTGGCGAAGCTCCGCGACGACCTGATCCCGGCGACGATCGGCAAGGTCGACGGGGCCCAGGCCCAGGTCGGCGGCCCGACCGCCGGCTCGGTCGACTTCAACGACCTGCTGGCGGAACGGATGCCGTGGGTGTTCGCGTTCGTGCTCGGCGCGGCGTTCCTGTTGCTGCTGGTCAGCTTCCGCTCGCTCGTGATCCCGATCACCGCGATCTGCCTCAACCTGCTCTCGGTCGGCGCCGCCTACGGCATCGTCGTCTGGGTCTTCCAGGACGGGCACCTCGAAAACCTGATCGGCTTCAGCTCGATCGGCTCGATCACCTCATGGCTGCCGCTGTTCCTCTTCGTCGTCCTCTTCGGGCTGTCGATGGACTACCACGTGTTCATCCTCACCCGGATCAGGGAGGCATACGATCGAGGGATGTCGACGGAGGACGCCGTCTCGCACGGCCTGCGCACGACCGCGGGCGTGGTGACCAGCGCCGCCGCGGTGATGGTCGCCGTCTTCGCGATCTTCGCGACCCTCTCCTTCCTCGAATTCAAGGAGATGGGCGTGGGGCTGGCGGCGGCGATCCTGATCGACGCGACGATCGTCCGCGCGGTGCTCTTGCCGGCGACGATGAAGCTGCTCGGCGAGCGCAACTGGTACCTGCCGCGGGCGCTCGAGTGGCTGCCGCGGGTCGGGCTCGAGGGCGCGGCGCCGGCGATGGCGGGCGGCGCGCCCGAGGCCGAGGAGGCGGGCGACGCGGACCCGGCGGGCCGCCCCCGCCCTACGCGGCGTCCCGCGACCACGGAGGCCGGCGCGTGAGCGCCGCGCCCTCCGCGGCCCACGGGGAGGCGGGGTTCGGCGAGCGGCTCGCCGGCCTCGCCCGCCGCTCCGGCCTCGACCTCGCCTACCTCTCGATCGGCGGCCTCACCGCGATCCTCGCCTTCTGCGTCTGGGTGACGGCGGTCAGCGTGACGCTGTCGCTGGTCGTCTTCATCATCGGCCTGCCGGTGTACCTGCTGAGCGTGATCGCCTTCCGCTGGACGGCGGAGCTCGACCGACGCAACGCCGCGCTGCTCCGCGGCCGCCCGCTGCGCGGCGTCTACCGCGACCACCGCGGCGAGAGCTTCCTCGCCCGCCTCTCCAGCACCACCCGCGATGCCCAGACCTGGAAGGACCTCGCCTGGCTCATCGTCCACTCGGTGCTCGGCTTCACCTTCGCCGTGATCGCGGTGTCCGCGGTCGCGTCGGTGGTCGCCTTCCTCACCATGCCGCTCTGGTACTGGTCGATCCCGGACGGCGTCGACTGGGGCCTCTGGAACATCGACAACCTGCCGCTCGCGCTGCTGGCGACGGTGCTCTCGATCCCGCTGGCCGCCCTCACGGTCCTCATCAACCGCTGGATGGCGAGGGCGGAGCTGTGGCTGGCGGAGGCGCTGCTGGACGGCGACGAGGGGGCCGGGAGTGCGGCGCCGCCCGCGAGCGGCGCGCCGAGCCTGCCGCTCTCCGCCGACGGCCTGCGCCGGGTGATCCCGGCGGGTGAGCTCTCGCTCGCCCTCCACGCCGCGATCTCCGGCATGGTCGGCCTGCTCTGCACCGCGATCTGGGCGGCGGCCGGGGGCGGGTACTACTGGCCCGCCTGGGTCTGGCTGGCGTTGGTCATCCCGCTCAGCCTCCACTTCGGCCTGCGCGAGGCGGTCCGCATCGCCCCCGAGCGCCGCGGCATGGCGATCCAGGTGGTGATCTCGCTGGTCGTCATCGGGGTGACGATCGCGATCTGGGCGCTGGCCGGCTTCGGCACCTTCTGGCCGATCTGGACGATCCTCGGCCTGATCGTGCTCTTCGTCGTCGTCCTGTTGGCGCGGCTGGCGTGGCGCCAGCTCTACGGCGACGAGCGCGAACGCGAGCTGACCGAGCGGGTGGAGACGCTGACCGAGACGCGGCGCGGCGCCCTCGACGTGCAGGCCGCCGAGCTCCGCCGTATCGAGCGCGACCTCCACGACGGCGCCCAGGCGCGCCTCGTCGCCCTCTCGATGCAGCTCGGCCGGGCCGAGGAGGGCTTAGCCGACCGTCCCGAGATCGCCGCCCTGGTGCGCCAGGCGCGCTCCGAGGCGACCGCCGCGAACGCGGAGCTGCGCGATCTGGCGCGGGGGATCGCGCCGCCGGTGCTCGCCGACCGGGGGCTCGCCGCGGCGGTGGAAGCGCTTGGCACCCGCGCCTCGATCCCGGTGACGGTCGATGCCGAGATCGGCCGCCGGCCCGCGCCGGTGGTCGAGAGCGCCGCGTATTTCGTCGTCGCCGAGTCGCTCACCAACGTCGCCAAGCACGCCCCCGGCGCCGCCGCCGCGGTGCGGCTCCGGCTGGAGGGGGACACCCTTGAGGTGATCGTCGCCGACGACGGGCCGGGGGGCGCCGACGTCAGCGCGGGCACCGGGCTCGACGGCCTGCGGCGCCGGGTGGCGGCGCTCGACGGCGAGATGCGGATCGTCTCGTCGGCGGACGGCGGGACGCGGATCGAGGTGAGGCTGCCGTGCGGGTCGTGATCGCCGAGGACTCGCTGCTCCTGCGCGAAGGCCTGGTCGCGCTGCTGCGCGAACACGAGGTCGAGGTCGTCGCCCAGGCTGAAGACGGAGACGGCCTGCTCCGCATCGTCGGCGGCCACAAGCCCGACCTGGCGATCGTCGACGTGCGCCTGCCGCCGACCTTCACCGACGAGGGCATCCGCGCCGCGGTCGAGGCCCGCCGGCGCCGCCCGGAGATGGGCGTCCTGATCCTCTCCCAGTACGTCGAGCCGGTCTACACCGCCGAGCTCCTGGCGGGCGGCGAGGGCGGCGTCGGCTACCTCCTCAAGGAGCGGGTCGGGGACATCCCCGCCTTCCTCGACGCGATCCGCCGCGTCGCCGCCGGCGGCACCGCCCTCGACCGTGAGGTCGTCGCCGAGCTGGTCGGCGAACGCCGCGCCGAGGCCGAGAGCCCGATCGACGCCCTCTCGCCCCGCGAGCGCGAGGTCCTCTCCCTGATGGCCGAGGGCCGCACCAACAACGCGATCGCCGAACAGCTCGTCGTCACCCCCGGCGCGGTGGAGAAGCACGTCTCCAGCATCTTCGGCAAGTTGAACCTGAGCGCGGCGGGGGACGACCACCGGCGGGTGCTTGCGGTGCTGGCGTTCTTGCGCGCGACCGACGGGGGGTGATTCGGGGCGCCTGCGGGGAGGGAGGCGGGACAGGCGAGTTCGCACTTCTCCGCGCTATCCGCGGATAAGTGCGAACTCGACCCCAACGGGTCCGGAATGCCCCGGCGGGTGCGGCGAAAGCGTCACGGATGGGAGGTGAAGTGAGGCTTCCGCGCGCCTTCCGTCGGCAACCCGGCCTCCGCCCCGCAACCCTTAGACCTTGGTAGCCCACAGGGCGACCAAGGTCTAAGGGTTGTCTCCCGCGGGGTGTCCCGGCGCCTTCGTCCCGGATCCTGGGCCCCTCCCCCCGGTGAGTTCGCAGTTCTCCGCGGTATGCGCGGCAAAGTGCGAACTCACCCCATGGGGCCTCGTCCCTCGAAACCGCCCCGGGCGCCAGCCGGCGTCCCTACGGCCGGTCCGTCAGCGCCAGGCGGTGGGCCACCGCGGCGGCCTCGGTGCGGCTGCGGACGCCTAGCTTGGAGAGGATCCGGGACACGTGGACGCTGGCGGTCTTCTCCGCCATGAAGAGGGAGGCGGCGATCTCGCGGTTGGTGGCGCCCTTGGCGAGGGCCGCCAGGACCTGGCGCTCGCGGGGGGTGAGGCCGAACGGGTCCTCGGCGGCGGACGCGGTGCCGTTGGCGTCGCGCCGGGCGCCGTCGCCGCCGTTCTGGACGGCGGCGCCGGTCGGCAGGCGCGCCCGCGCGATCAGCCCGGCGACCTCCGCGGCCAGCCACTCCGAGCCGAGCTCCTCCGCCGCCGTCAGCGCCCTCGCCGCCGCCGTGCCCGCCGCCTCGCGTTCGCCGTGGGCCGCGCGGGCCTCGGCCTCGTGCAGCCGGCACAGCGCCGCCTGGTAGGGACGCGGGATCCGCTCCCAGGCATCGGCCGCCGCGCCCGCCCGCTCGGCCGCGTCGGCGTCGTCGCGGGCGCGAGCCAGGTGGGCCTCGGCGGTCAGCTGGTAGGAGCGCTCGAGCGAGCGTCCCGTCACTTCCGCCGCCGCCTCGGTCCGCGCCGCGCCGAGCTCGGCGCGCAGCTGGGCGGCCTCGAGGCCGGCGGCGTCGCCGAGGGCGCGCGCCCGGTCGGCGGCCTCCGCCTCGACCGCCGTCGCCGCCGCCGAGATCAGCGCCATCCGCGCCGCGTCGTCGCTGCAGAACTCGAGCTGGTCGATCGCCTTTTCGGCCGCCTCGCGGGCCGCCTCGACGTCGCCGGAGCGCAGCTCCAGTTCGACCGTCAGCGCGCCCGCCGGGGCGATGATCTGCGGCTCGACCGTGTCGGCGAGGAAGCTCCGCGCGTGTTCGATCGCCGCCCGGGCACCGTCCGCGTCGCCGCGTCCCAGCATCAGCGAGGCGCGCCGCAGCAGCAGGTTGGCGATCGTCGTCGTCCCCGGCCCCTGGCTCTTGCCCGGCAAGACCGCCTCGGCTTCGTCCCAGCGGCCGAGGTAGAAGAGGATCTCGGAGCGCGCGCAGGCGATCCAGAGGATCGAGCGGTCCCCCGGCGTGATCTCCCGTTCGCCCTGCGCGGCCAGCTCCGCCGCCTCCTCGCCGCGGCCCGCCATGTGCAGCGCGTCGGCGAAGTTGACGAAGGCGGCGGCGAGCTGGTCGTTGGACCCGGAGCGGCGGGCCAGCTCCAGCGATTCGCGCATCACCGGCTCGCCGCGCTCCTCTTCGCCGAGCAGGAAGAGGCAGAGGCCGAGCCGGTTCAGGACCAGCGCCTCGATGTCCTCGACCCCGGCGGCCTCGGCGGCCCGGAGCGCTTCCTCGGCGGCATCGCGGCTTTCGGCGAAGCGCCCCTGGAGCAGCAGGAAGCGCGCTTTCTCTTCGAGGATGCGGGCGCGCTCCGGGGTCGGCTCCGACTCCGAGAGGAGCCCGAGCGCCCGCTCCAGGTCCCCGCGCGCGGCCTCGGCCTGTCCCAGCGCCCAGCGCGCCGAGGCGAGTTCGGCGAGGATCCCGGCGACGCGGTGGGGCTCGGCGCCCTCGTCGACCTCCTCCAGCGCCCCTTCGAGGAGCTTGATCGCGTGCGGCTCGTCGGCGTCGAGGCCGTGGGCGCGGGCGGCGAGCGTCACCAGCGTCGTATGTTCGACGCCCGCCAGCGTCTCCGGTTCGGGGACCCGCGGCCAGAGCGCCAGGGCGCGGTCGAAGAGCGCCGCCGCGGCCCCGGGCGCGCCGCCGCGTTCGATCGTGCGGGCGGCGGCGACGGCGGTGCGGAGCGCCTGCGGCTGGTCGCCGGCGGCGTTGAAGTGGTGGGCGACCGCGGAGGCGCGGATCGGCATCGGGTCGCTCACCTCCAGCGTCGCCTCCAGGGCCTGCGCCAGCCGCAGGTGCAGTTCGGCGCGTTCTCCGGGCAGGAGGTCGTCGTAGATGACCTCGCGCAGCAGCGCGTGGCGGAAGCCGTAACGGTCGTCGCCGCCGACCGCGATCACCTGCGCCTCGACCGCCTCCCGCAGCCCCGCCGCCAGCTCGTCCTCGTCGTGGTCGCAGACGCTGACCAGGTGGTCGTGCTTGAGCCGCCCGCCGACGGCGAGGATCCGCAGCAGCCCGCGCGCCGTCTCCGAGAGGCGTTCGATCCGCAAGAGCAGCGCGTCCCGCAGGGTGGAGGGGAGCCGGCCGCGCCCGTCGGCGCCCGCCGCGAGCAGCTCCTCGGTGAAGAGCGGGTTGCCTTCGCCGCGCTCGAAGAAGCGCTCGACCACCTCGGGGTCGGGGGCGGCACCGAGGATGTCGTCGAGCTGGGTGGCGACCTCGCCGCGGTCGAAGGGCTCCAGCTCCAGCCGCCGCACGCGCCGGCCGCGGCCGAGCTCGGCGAGCAGCGGCCGCATCGGGTGAGCGCGGTGCAGCTGGTCGGAGCGGTAGGCGATCACGGTGAGGAGCCGCACGTGGTCGGGGAGGTTGGCGGCGAGGTAGAAGAGGAAGTGGCGGGTCGCGTTGTCGGCCCAGTGGGTGTCGTCGAGCCAGAGGACCATCGGCGTTTCCTCGGCCATCGTTTCGAGCAGCCCCAGCAGGCCTTCGAAGGGCCGGTAGTGGTCGTCGTCGGCGGCCGTGGCGGCGTCCGGATCCAGCTCCGGCAGGAGCTGGGCGAGGCCCTGGCGGGTGGAGGGGGAGAGGCGGTCGAGGGCGCGGTCCTGCTCGCGCACGAGGGTGCGCAGGGCGGAGACCAGCGGCGCGTAGGGCAGCTCGTCGCGGCCCAGCTCGACGCACTCGCCGCCGATCCCACAGCCGCCCTTCGCGCGGGCGCGCTCGAGCAGCGTGTGGAGGAGGCGGGACTTGCCGACGCCCGACTCGCCCGCCAGGAACGCCAAGGAGGCCGCCCCGGAGGCGGCCTCGTCGAACGCGGCCTCGAGCTCGGCGAGCTCGCCGGCCCGCCCGATCAGCCGGCTGGCACTGACTCGGGTCGCCACCCGGCGATTATCGCCGTCCCGGCAATCCGAGGCTCAGCAGCATGCTCAGCGGGTGGGTGTGGAAGGCCTTGCGGGGGCTGGTCGTCTCGGCCTCGCGGCGCCCGGCCTGGGCCTGGAGCCGCGAGCGGCGAGCCTCTTCGAGGAACTCGTGCTGGGCGACCATCGCCTTCGCGACATTCATTTGGTTGGGATTCATGGCCGTGCCTTTCGCTTGCTGTGCCACTCCAAGGTACGGCTGAGAAAAGCCCCGCACATCGGGCGAATTCCTACGGTTTCGGGACGGGACCCCTTAGTCCTGAGGCGCGACCCCTTACCCGCCCCGGCGCGTGCGCTTCATTAGGTTCCCGATCGATGCCCGATTCCGTGATCAACCTCTATTCCGACACCCAGACGCAGCCGAGCGCGGCGATGCGCAAGGCGATGGCCGACGCCGAGGTCGGCGACGAACAGCGCGGCCTCGACCCGACCGTCACCGCGCTGGAGGAGGAAGTCGCGGCGCTGCTCGGCAAGGAGGCGGCGGTCTTCCTCCCCTCGGGATCGATGTGCAACCAGATCGCGATCCGGCTCCACATCCGCCCCTTCGGCGACGAGATGTACGCGCACCGGCTCGCCCACCCGATCAACGCCGAGGCGGCCGGGGCGGCGACGATCAGCGGCGCGCTGATGATGCCGCTGGAGGGCGAGGGGGGCACCTTCGACGGCGCCACCCTGCGGGCCCGCATGCGCGATCCGCTCGACACCCACGAACCGCGCTCGCGCCTGGTCACGATCGAGCAGCCGACCAACCTCGGCGGCGGCCGGGTCTGGACGATGGCGCGGATCGAGGAGGTGCTCGACGTCGCCCGCGAGTTCGGCCTCCGAACCCACCTCGACGGCGCCCGCCTCCTGAACGCGACCGTCGCCTCCGGCGAGAGCGCCGCCGCCTACGCCGCGGGCTTCGAAACCGCCTGGATCGACTTCTCCAAGGGCCTCGGCGCCCCGGTCGGCGCCTGCCTCGCGGGCTCCGCCGAGCTGATCGCCGAAGCCCGCCGCTACAAGCAGATGCTGGGCGGCTCGATGCGCCAGGGCGGCATCGTCGCGGCGGCCGCCCGCTACGGCCTCCAGCACAACGTCGAGCGCCTCGCCGAGGACCACGCCAACGCCAAGTTCCTCGCCGAGGGTCTGGCCGAGCTGCCCGGTGTCGAGATCGACCCGGCCACCGTGGAAACCAACATCGTGATCTTCGACGTCGCCGACGCCCAGTCCCTCCACGACAAGCTGGCAGCGTCCGGCGTCGAAATGAGCCTCCTCGAAGGCCGCGTCCGCGCCGTCACCCACCTCGACGTCGACCGCGGCGGCGTCGAAAAGGCCCTCGCGTCCGTCAAGGACGCACTCTCGTAACGGTGCGTCTGCATTTGGGGGCGTATAGCGACCCCAAATACAGACGGTCGTCCGCTAGGCGAAGAGGGGGGAGCCGACCCAGTCGCTCGGGTGGCGGGCGGCGGCGGGGGCGAAGAAGTAGCCGCCGCCTTCGGGGGTGACGTAGTCGATCATCGGCTCGTTGTTCAGGCGTTCCTGGATCGCGGTGAACTGGCGCTGGATGTTCTGGTTGAAGGCGACGAAGAGGAGGCCGACGTCGAGTTGGCCGGCGGGGTCGAGGCCTTGCGAGTAGTTCCAGGCGCGGCGCAGGATGCGCTGGTCGATCGTCGCCGGTTCGCGCGGGTTGGCGAGGCGGATGTGGGCGTCGAGGGCGATTCGTTCGCCCCGCGGGTCGAGGTCGAAGCGCGGGTTCTCGAACTCACCGGTGCCGCCCAGCGGGGCGCCGGTGTCGCGCTTGCGGCCGATCATTTCCTCCTGCTCGTGGAGGCCGACCCGGTCCCAGAACTCGACGTGCATGCGGATCGTGCGGACCACCTGGTAGGTGCCGTCGGCGGTCCAGGCGGGCTCGGCGCCGCCCCTCTCGGCCCACACCAGGCGGTCCATCACCTTCGGGTCGGTGACGTCGGGGTCGGAGGTGCCGTCGCGGAAGCCGAAGTGGTTGCGGCGCGAGCTGTGCGGGGACGGGCCGCGCTGGGCGCCGACGGCGCCCGCCATCGTCCAGCGGGGGGCGAGTTCGGCGCGCACCGGTCTGGCCAGCTCGCGGACCGCGTGGGCGACGGTGTCCTGGTGCCCGGCGGCGATCTGCAGGAGGACGTCGCCGCCGGTCCGCGCCGGGTCGAGGTCGTCGTGGGGGAAGGCGGACATCGCGGTCAGGTGGGCGGGCTTGCGCGCCGCCAGGCCATAGCGACCGTCGAACAGCGAGGCGCCGAAGGCGATCGTCACGGTCAGCCCGTCGGGTGCGATCACCGGGCCGAGCGTCCCCGAGTCGGCGGGCGGCGCGTCGTACTCCTCGACGGGAAAGGCGCCGCCGCGGGTCAGTTCCCGCGCCCGCGAGGAGATCGTCTGCAGGGCGCCCATCAGTTCGGCGCGCCCGCCGCAGATCGAGTCGAGCGCGAGGAAGGTGGCGAAGCTCGCGGCGGGGGTGAGGATGCCCGCCTGGTGGACGCCGTCGAAGTCGCGCCGGTCCGCCAGCTCGGCCGCGTTCACCCGCCCCGCCATCTCCGCCTCGGATTCGCTCGCGTTCGCGGTGGTCGCGGCGCCGAGCCCGTAGCCCGCGGCGATGCCGCCGAGCCCGACCCCGCCGGCGCGCTTGAGGAAGGAACGGCGGTCGATCTCGCTCATTGCCGCTCGCGCCTCTGCTCGGCGATCGTGGGGTAGGGCTTCGTCCGCTTCACCTCGAGCGCGCCGGGGACGTCGTCGAGCCGCTGCAGCAGCGCGCCGAGGGAGCCGTCGACGCGCTCGCGCTGACACTGCGTCAGCGCGCCGAGTGCCGGCCAGGCGCCGCCGTGTTCGCGCCTGACCGAGTCGACGACGGCGCGGAAGCGGGCCAGTTCGTTTTCGACCGGCTCGACCGTCGAGCCGCGCCCGTTCAGCAGCGGCTTCAGGGTCCTCACCACGAATTCGGTCGCCGCCAGCGAGTCGACGGTGGCGCGCAGCCCGGCGCCGCTCCAGGGCGCGTCGACGCCCGACAGCATGTCGCGCTGGGCGTCCTCGAGGATCTCGTGGGCGCGGGTCGCGTAGGTGAGCGGCGAGATCGCGATCCGCCGCACCGCCACCTGGAGATGGGCGACCCGCCGCGCCAGGTACGCGGCCGGGCTGCGGAGCCCGGCGGTAGGTTCGCCGGTCCAGAGCCCCATCTCGATCCGGTGCAGGCCGGTGAAGTCAGGGTCGTGGACGCCGTCCGGCAGCCGGCCGGAGTTGCCGTCGATCTGCTCGTCGAGCGTCCCCAGCGCGCCGTAGGCGGCGCCGAGGCGCAGGTAGTGGTCGTAGGCGTCGAGCCAGTCCCGCTTGGCGGCGCCCACGTCGCCTGCCGCGATGTCGCCTTGGAGCGATTCGACGTGGCGCTGTACCGCCTTCGCCTCGCGCTCGGAGTAGCGCCGATACTCGGCGACCGGCTTGACGAAGTCCTCCGCGTGGAGCGGCTGGAGGTCCCCGCCCGGCCCCGGGTTCTTGGTCCGTTCCATCGCGATCGCCGCTTCCTGCTGGACCGAGAGGTGGCCGCCGGTGACCTCCTCGACGGTGATGTCGGGGTGGGCGCCGATCGTCCGGATCGAGCGCGCGACCGGCTCCGGGGAGGAGCTGCCGCAGCCGGCGAGGAGCGCCGCCAGCGTCGCCGCCGCGATCGCGATCGCGACCACCGCGGGTGGATTTCTCGGGGTCCGACCGAACCTCACCGCGGCGACGCTAAGAACCGCTCGGCGGGGCGGTGTTACAGGATCGTTACCAAATACGAGGGTCACATAATCATCACAATTGGGGAACAAGATGTCCACATGAGTGGACCTCTCCGAGCCGAGGATGCGCCGCGAGCGTCGCGGCACGGGCGGCACGCGGCGCGCCACCGGACCTGGCCGCCCTCGTCTCAGGAGAACCAATTGAGCTCAGAAGGCGTGTCCCGAAAGAAGCGCCGGCGCTGGATCGCCGGCGGCCTGATGGTCGCCCTGGCGATCTTCGCGTTCGGCATCACCGGCGCGTTCGCGAACCCCGACTCCCCGCCGAGCGGCAGCGAACCATCCACGACCCCGATCAAGCACCTGGTGGTGATCTTCCAGGAGAACCAGTCCTTCGACCACTACTTCGGCACCTACCCACACGCGGTCAACGGCCCCGGTGAACCGGCCTTCACCGCCGCCCCCGGGACCCCCACCGTCAACGGCCTCACCCCCGAGCTGCTGACCGCCAACCCCAACTCGGCCAACCCGAAACGGCTCGGCCGCGGCGAAGCGCTCACCTGCAGCCAGGACCACGGTTACGCCGACGAGCAGAAGGCCTTCGACGCGGGCCTGATGGACCGGTTCGTCGAGTACACCGCCGGCGGCAGCTGCGCCGACAAGTCGATCGTCATGGACTACTTCGACGGCAACACCGTCACCGGCCTCTGGAACCTCGCCCAGCACTTCTCGCTGAGCGACAACTCCTTCGGCACGATGTTCGGCCCGTCGACGGTCGGCGCGCTGAACCTGATCTCGGGCGAAACGCACGGTTCGGAAGTCGAAGCGGGCGGCGTCGAACACGGCACCGTGATCGGCGACCCGGAGCCCGGCTACGACCTCTGTGCGGCGAACAACGGCGTCGGCGGGGTGAAGATGTCCGGCGTCAACGTAGGCACGATCATGTCGCAACGGGGTATCACCTGGGGCTGGTTCCAGGGTGGCTTCGCGCCGACCGAAGTGAAGAACGGCGTGCCGATCTGCGGCGCCAAGCACAAGAACATCGGCGGCGCGGAAGTGATCGACTACTCGCCGCACCACGAGCCGTTCCAGTACTACCCCTCGACCTCCAACCCACAGCATCTGCCGCCGACCTCGGAGGCGATGATCGGGCACAACGACCAAGCCAACCATCAGTACGACATGGCCGAATTCGACGAAACGGTGAGGCACGAAAACCTGCCCGCCGTCTCGTTCCTGAAGGCGCCCGAGTACCAGGACGGTCACCCCGGCTACTCCGACCCGCTCGACGAACAGGCGTTCATCGCCGAAAAGCTCGACGAGCTCGAGCACTCCAACCAATGGGAAAGCACCGCCGTCGTCATCGCCTACGACGACTCCGACGGTTGGTACGACCACGTGATGTCGCCGATCGTCACGCCGTCGAAGTCCGCCTCGGACTTCCTCAGCGGTGCGGGCGTCTGCGGCAACGTCAAGGACGAAGCCGCCCCGGCCGACCGCTGTGGCTACGGCCCGCGGCTGCCGCTGCTGGTGATCTCACCGTACGCGAAGCAGAACTTCGTCGACAACACCCTCACCGACCAGTCCTCGGTCCTGCGCTTCATCGAGGAAAACTGGCAGCTGGGCCGGATCGGCGAACACGAAAAGACCCCGAACACCTACTCGGCCGACTACAGGGCCGGCACGTTGAACAACATGTTCGACTTCGAACCGGGCGCGGCGAAGGCCCCGAAGGTGTTCCTCGACCCGTCCACCGGCGAAGTGCTCGGTGAAGAAGGCGGCTCCGAGGAAGAAGGCGGGGCGCCGGAAGAAGGCCACGGCGGTGGCGGCGAACACGGTGGCGGTCACGACAACGGCGGCGGCCACGAAGGCGGCTCCGGCGGCCACGGTCACGGCCACCACGAGAAGGTTCACTGTGCCGTCGACTCACACGGTCACAGCGTCCACCTGAACTGCCGCGTCAGCGGCAAGGGCCGGAGCGCGGTGCGGTTCCGGATCGTGCGCGGAGACAAGGTGCTCGGCACCTCGCGCGCGCAGGTCAAGGACACCAAGGCGAACGCCACGGTGAAGACCAGGCAGGCGCTGGCGGGCAGTTACACGCTGCTGGCGACGGTCTCCCGGGCCGACGGCATCGACGCCCTCTCGCAGGGCGTCAGGCTGCCGGGCAAAGGGTCGGTGGAGCTCCACTAGGCACACCGGCAACGAGGTTGCGAAGGGGCGGCGGCCGCAGGGTCGCCGCCCCTTTCTCGTAAGGTCAACTCGATGGCAGACGACGTCGCTCCCAAGCTCGACCTGCCGGAGGCGATCACGGCGCTCCTCTTCGACCTCGACGGGGTGCTGACCAAGACCGCGGTCGTCCACGACAAGGCGTGGAAGCAGACCTTCGACGGCTTCCTCGAGGCGCGCGCCGAGAAGGAAGGCGAAGAGTTCGTCCCCTTCGACTCCGACGCCGACTACAACGAATACGTGGACGGCAAGCCGCGCTACGACGGCGTCCGCTCCTTCCTCCAGTCCCGCGGGATCGAATTGCCCGAGGGCGACCCCGACGACCCGCCCACCGCGGAAACCGTCTGCGGCGTCGGCAACCGCAAGAACGAGCTGGTGCTGAAGCTGATCGAAGAGGACGGGGTGGAGCCCTACGCGGGCTCGGTCCGCTTCGTCGAGGCGGCGCGCGCGGCGGGGCTGCGGCGCGCGGTCGTCTCCTCCAGCGCCAACTGCCAGGAGGTGCTGGAGGCCGCCGGGATCGAGGGCCTCTTCGAGGCGCGGATCGACGGCAACGTCGCCGCCGCCAAGAACCTGAAGGGCAAGCCCGCGCCGGACACCTTCCTGGCGGGGGCCGAGGCGCTCGGGGTCGAGCCCGCCGCCGCCTGCGTCTTCGAGGACGCCGTCTCCGGGGTCGAGGCGGGCGCCGCCGGGCACTTCGGCCACGTCGTCGGCGTCGACCGCGTCCACCACGCCGACGCGCTCCGCGCCCACGGCGCCGACGTCGTCGTCACCGACCTCGCCGAGCTGATCTTGGACGGTCCCCGCGGCGACTCCGCTGGCGCCCCCGTCCCCGGGAGCCGCGCGTGATCGACGACCCGCACTACACGGTCGAGCCCTGGGGGGTCTGCGAAACGCACCTCGACCTCGACCGGCTCGCCCAGTCGGAGTCGGTCTTCGCCCTCTCCAACGGCCACATCGGCGTCCGCGGCACCCTCGACGAGGGCGAGCCGCACGCGCTCCCCGGCACCTACCTGAACGCCTTCTGGGAGGCGCGCCCGCTGCCCTACGCGGAGGCCGGCTACGGCTACCCGGAGGCGGGGGAGACCGTCGTCAACATGACCAACGGCAAGGTGATCCGCCTCTTGGTCGACGACTCGCCCTTCGACATCCGCTACGGCGATCTGCTCGAACACGAACGGCGGCTCGACTTCCGCACCGGCATCCTGCGGCGCGTCGTGCTGTGGCGCTCGCCGACCGGGAGGACGGTGCGGGTCGTCTCCGAGCGGCTCGTCTCCTTCGTCCAGCGCGCGGTGATGGCGATCCGCTACACGGTCGAGCCGACCGCGGCGCCGACCCGCGTCGTCGTCCAGTCGGAGCTGATCGCGAACGAGCCGCGGCCGGCGATCTCCAAGGACCCGCGCGCCGCGGCCGCCCTGGAAGCGCCGCTCGAAGCCGAGGAATGGGCGGGGGACGACGCCCGCGCCGTGCTCGTCCACTCGACCAAGGAGTCGCGGCTGCGCGGGGCGGCGGCGATGGGGCACGAGATCGACGGCCCGCCCGACTGCGCGCCCGACGAGGCGGAGGCCTGGGAAGACCTCGGCCGGCTGACGATCAACGCGACCCCGGCGCCCGGCGAGCCGCTGACGATCACCAAGTTCGTCACCTATGGATGGTCGGCGCGGCGCTCGGTGCCGGCGATGCGCGACCAGGTGAGCGCGGCGCTCGCCGAGGCCCGCCACACCGGCTGGGAGGAGCTCTGCAAGGCGCAGCGGGAGTACCTCGACGACTTCTGGGAACGCGCCGACGTCGAGCTCGACGGCGACGCCGAACTGCAGCAGGCGGTCCGCTTCGGCCTCTTCCACGCGCTGCAGGCGAGCGCCCGCGGCGAGGGCCGAGCGATCCCGGCGAAGGGGCTGACCGGGCCCGGCTACGACGGCCACACCTTCTGGGACACCGAGGCCTACGTGCTGCCGATGCTCTCCTACGCGGTGCCGCAGGCGGCGGCGGAGGCGCTGAAGTGGCGGCTGGCGACGCTGCCGAAGGCGCGCGAGCGGGCGCGGGAGCTCTGCCTCAAGGGCGCCGCCTTCCCCTGGCGCACGATCAGCGGTGCCGAGACCGGCGCCTACTGGCCCGCCGGGACCGCCGCCTTCCACATCAACGCCGACATCGCCCAGGCGGTCCTTCGCTATTGCGACCTGAACGTGGACCCGGACTTCGAGCGCGACGTCGGCCTGCCGCTGCTGGTCGAAACGGCGCGGCTCTGGCGCTCGCTCGGCCACCACGACGCCCACGGCGCCTTCCGCATCGACGGCGTCACCGGCCCGGACGAGTACTCCGCGGTCGCCGACAACAACGTCTACACGAACCTGCTGGCGCAGAAGAACCTGCGCGCCGCCGCCGAGTTCTCCGAGCGCTACGTCGAGGGCGCCGACGCGCTCGGGGTCGACAACGAGGAGATCGCCTCCTGGCGCGACGCGGCCGAGGCGATGACGATCCCCTACGACGCCGACCTCCGCGTCCATCCGCAGGCGGAGCGCTTCACCGACCACGCGCGCTGGGACTTCGCCAACACCGACGCCGACGACTACCCGCTGCTGCTCCATTACCCCTACTTCGACCTCTACCGCAAGCAGGTGGTGAAGCAGGCCGACCTGGTGATGGCGATGCTGGTCCGCGGCGAGTCCTTCACGGCCGAGGAGAAGGCCCGCAACTTCGCCTACTACGAGCCGCTGACCGTGCGCGACTCCTCGCTCTCGGCCTGCGTCCAGGCGGTCCTGGCGGCGGAGACCGGCCACCTCGAGCTCGCCTACGACTACCTCGGCGAGGCGGCGCTGATGGACCTCGACGACCTCGAGCACAACAGCCGCGACGGCCTCCACATCGCCTCCCTGGCGGGCACCTGGATCGCCGCGGTCTGCGGCTTCGGCGGCCTGCGCGACCACGACGGCCTCCTCCGCTTCGCCCCCCGTCTCCCCGAACGCCTCGACCGCCTCGCCTTCCGCCTCGAATTCCGCGGCCGCCGCCTCCTGGTCGAGGTGGGCGGGTCAGGGACGAAGTACACCCTGCTCGACGGCGATCCCCTGCGCTTCCAGCACTTCGACGACGACGTCGAACTTACCGCCGACGGCCTGGAGTTCGGCCCCGGCCCCGACCCCGAACCCCCGGCCGAGCCGGTCCACCAACCGCCTGGCCGGGCTCCGTTGAAACGGAGGCCGTCGCGGTAGGGCGGGCGGTGGTCGGGCGGTGATCCGCGGCCCTGCCGGCCGTCCGAGGATGGTCCTGGGCTCCTCATGGGGGTCCTGGCAGGC
>CALCIA010000344.1 GCA_937907435.1 uncultured Actinomycetes bacterium | reverse complement strand
CCTATAGGGGGGTCAATACACGCAGCGCGTAGGTCGGTGTTGCACAACATGGGAGAAAGACCGGAGTTCCCGGCATCTCCGTGACGACGTCTGACTCCCGTCACGGATCCGTCGCCCTCCCGTCCGCCTCCCGCCGGTGTCCCTCCACACCTTCCGCACACCCGCCCCTCTCGCCACGGCCACAGCCTGCCCGGGCCGTGGCGAGAGGGGCGCGTCCGTAATCCGGGCGCCAGCTTGCGGGGCCCGAGCCCTCCCCGGGCGCCAGCTTGCGGCGCCGAGCCGGCGGAACCGACGCTCTACGGCTTCTCGCCCGCGCTGCGCGTCTTCGCGGGGCGCTTGCCGAGGATCTCGAAGGCCTTGGTCAGCGGCTTCGACGTGTTGTTCGATTCGTCGGTGGCTCTTAGCACCGCTACGTAGCGGCCGGGGCGGGCTTTGAAGTGCTTCCAGCGGGCTGCCAGGCGGATGTGGTTGATGCCGATGTAGGTGTCCCATTCGTGGTAGCCGTTGTAGACCCGGTGGCCCTTGGAGTCGAGGCGGTAGTACTCGGCGTCGAGGGAGCCGCCCTCGTTGATCGAGGCGCGCATCGGGGTTCCCTTGTGGCCGCGGAGCTTGGTCTTCTGGAGCTTCACTTCGCCCATCGTCGGCGGGGTCAGGTCGATGTTCAGCGGCGGGCGCGGGCCTGGGTTGGAGAGGGGGTTGCCGGGGGTGTCGGCGACGACGACCTCGCCGCGGACCCAGGCGTGCAGCTTGCACTGGAAGAGGTAGGTGCCGGGCTGGGTGAATTCGAGCGTGTATTCGTCCCCGGCGCGGTGGTGGGGGACGTCGGTGCCGGGGTCGGAGTCCCACTCGAGGTCGTTGGGGGAGACGCCGGTGACCGAGTGCTCGAGGTCGGGCCCGAGCCAGTCCCAGGTGACTTTCTCACCGAGGTTGATGTGGACTTCTTTGTTCGACCACTGGTAGTCGAAGATCGAGACCCGCGTGTTGTCGGCGGTCGCCGCGGCGGGGAGGACGAGCGCTGCGGCGAGGACCAGCGCGGCCGCGTTCGCAGAAATGACCGCTATCCGGCGAAAAGTGCGAACTCGCCTCAGTCGACGATGTACCACCCGTTCATCCCCATGTGGAAGTGGGTGAAGACGTGGCAGTGGTAGAACCAGCGTCCCGGGTTGTCCTCGACGAATTCGAGCCGGAACGAGTCGGCGGGGCCGAACGTTTTGGTGTCGATGACCGTCCCGTCCGGGTCGACCCAGCGGTGCCCGTGGAGGTGGAAGGTGTGGAAGAAGTTGTCGAGGCCGTAGACGTGGAAGCCGACCCGCTGGCCGACTTTGGCGTGCAGGTCGGGCGTGTTGCCGGCGTAGGCGCGGCCGTTGATGCAGGCGAAGTTTTCCTTCAGGCCGGTGATCGGCGGTTCCCAGGAGTGGAAGCCGAGGAAGAACTCCGCTTCCGGCGCCTGCTCGCCGGGGGCGCGGACGACCAGCGGCCCGAACAGCCCTTTGAAGACCGGCAGCGGGTCCATCGGCCCGTGGTCGTGGTAGAGCCAGGTGCCTTCGGTGCCGGGTTTCGCTTCCCAGACGTAGGTGAAGGTGCGGTTCCGCTGGACAAATCCGCCGGGGGCCGTGAACTTGCCCTTGTAGGCGCCGTCCATTTCGTCGGAGTAGAAGATCCCGTGCGGGTGCATCGTCACCGGCGATTTCAGCTTGTTGCGGAAGTGGACGATCATCGTCTCGCCGACGCTCACTTCGAGCAGCGGCCCCGGCACCTTCGCCGGGCCCAGCGGCTTTTTGAAGTGGGGCGTCCAGGCGCGGTAGGCCCAGGCGGTGAACTTGGTCTTGCCCTTGATCGGCATGTTCATCATCTGGTCGCGGCCGGTGGGGACGATGTCCCACTCGACCGGCTCGGCGGTGATCCAGTATTCGCGCGCCGGGCCGCCGGTGGTGAAGGCGGCGAGCTCGGTGCGCCCGGGGCCGGGCGCGGCGCTCGCGTTCGCCTCTGCCGCTTCTGCCGCCGCCACCTTGGGCGGCACGGCCAGCCCCTTGGCGTGGGCGTCGATGTCGATCTGACCTTCGCCCGCGCTTATTTTCTGCCCGGCCAGGGTGCAGAAGAACATGCCTCCGCCGAGCGCGAGGAACCCGCGCCGGTCGAGCCCGCCGTCACCCCAGTTCATCGCCGCCCCGTGCCCATGGGACTACTTCTTCACGACGACCGTCATGTGCATCTGCGTCGGGTGGATCGTGCAGATGAAGTGGTAGGTCCCCGGGGTCGTGAACGTCTTTTCGAATTCGGCGTCGGTGACCGCGGTCGTCTTGGTCGAGTAGGAGGCCTTCTGCTTCAGCTTCTTCGGCCCGCTCTTCAGGTGGACGTCGTGCGGGTAGGTGTTCGTTTCCGCCCAGACCCAGTCGATCGACTGCCCTTTCTTCAGGGTCAGCTTTTCCGGCCCGAAGTAGAAGTCGGCGACCGACACTTCCTTCGGCTTCGACGTCGGTTTCTTCGCCGGCGCGCCGGCCGCGGTGGCGGCCGCCCCCGAGAGGGCGAGCGCCGCCACCGCGATCGCGACCAGCTTCAGCGCCCGCGTCAACAGGTCACTTCCCCGGGCTTCGGCGCGACTTCCACCGGCTTGTACTTCTGGAACGCCGGGTGCGTGGCGACCCGTTTGACCCAGGTGCACTGCTGGTTCTGCGGCGGGTTGGACCCCGCGTAGCCGAGGATCGTCGACGGGTTGCCGGTTTCCGAGAGGCTGGCGATCTGCAGCCCCGCCGCGATGTTGATGCTGGGCACCGATTTGCTGGCGTATTCGACTTCCGCCTGCGGGCACACCGGGTAGATTTGGCTCAGTGGCACTTTGCCGTTGCCGGGCGCGAAGGTCGAGTTCGGGCTGTTCGCGCCCCAGCAGTTGCCGCCGCCGGTGGCGTCGTTCCACATGTCGTATTCACCGTTCGGATCGGCACCTTCACGGCCCATCACGTTTTCGACGATTTCGTTGTTCACGTTTTTCGCTTCGTTGCCTTCGTTGGCGACGAAGGTTTCGCCGGGGCCGGAGAAGGAGGCGATGCCCCACTTGTAGTTGCCGAACACCCGGTTGCCGCGGACGACGTCGTTGTCTGAGCCGTAGAGGACGATCCCCACGCCGGTCGGGTAGTTGATCGTCTCGCCGCCCAGTTCACCAAGCCCCGCGGAGACGGTGTGGAACGCCGACCCGGCGAGGAAGTAGTTGTAGTTGTTCCAGAACACGTCGTTGCGTTCGATCACGTTCCAGCCGTTCGGCTCGTAGCCCTCCGAGTCCAGCGTGTTGGGGACGATCCCGGCGCCGTTGTTGTAGAAGGCGTTTTCGATGATCCGCACGTACTTGGAGTTAGTGCCCGAGTAGCCGAGGACGTTTTCGTAGCTCTTGTCGTTCTTCAGCAGCGTCCACACCGGCTTCTTCTGACAGGGCGTGTTGCTGTAGACGTTCCAGTTCTTCTTGTCGCACGGCGTTTCGCCGACGTAGAAGGCGGAGTCGCCTTGGTGGTAGCCCGCCGAGTTGATCATCTTGCCGCCGAGGCAGTGCTTCGCGAACAGTCCGTAGGAGCGGTTCCCGGAAGCCAGCAGGTTGTTCATCGTGTAGCCGTTGCAGTGCTGGCCTTCTTCGTCGGCGGCGTGGATGAAGAAGCCGTTCGACTCGTAGTTGCGCGCCCACATGTTCTTCAGCACGAGGCCGTCGACGCTGATCGCCTCGATCCCATTCTGCGCCGCGCCGAGTTCGCCCTTCGCGTTCTTGCCTTCGAGGACGACTCGCTTCGGGTCTTTCTTCGTGCCTTCGATCGTCATCCCGTCGTAGCGCTTCTTGCGCTGGGTGCCGTCGACGACGACCCCTTCGACGTACTTGCCCGGCCGGATGGCGACCGTCACCTTCGCCGTCTTGTTCTTGAAGGCGTAGCTGCCGGCCGCTTCGACCGCCTTCTGGATGGTCCGGTAGTGACAGCCGTGGCGGCAGGCTTCGAAGACCGTCGCCTTCGACTTCTTGGCGGGCTTGGCGGCAAGCGCCGAGGCCGGTTGGATGGCGAGGCCGACAAGGGCCACGAGCACGGGGACCAGCACGAAGACAGCCGGGCGGTGTTTCATATCTCTCCTTGCAGCGTGGGGGACTGCGTCCCTGCCCCTCCAAGGCGGGGACCGACGCCGTCCTCCCTGGAGCGGCGGCGCCGTGCTGCGCGGACTGTATCGAAGGCTGAAGCGAGTTCGGCTGTTCAGCCAGGCAGGATCGTGCCCATCGCTTCTTCCAATTCGTCCACCCCGTAGGCGCCGGAGAGGCGGTCCTTGATCACGCCTTCGGCGTCGATCAGGTAGGTCCACGGCTCGGTCGGCAGGTGGAACGCCTTCAGCTGGGGACGGAGGCCCTTGCTGATTTCGTTTTCGTTGTAGACCTCCTGGTGGATGAAGTCGGCGCGCGGTTCGAACTTGTCGGCGACCTGCTGGGCGACGTCGACGACCGGGCCGCAGACGCGGCTCTGGCAGAGGGCGGGGGTGGCGAAGACGAGGACGATCGGCTTCTTGCCGAGGACTTCGGCGAAGTCGACCTTGTGCATCTGGTCGGGCGGCACGCGGGTGTCGATCTTTTCGAGGTCGTTGCCGACGTCGGCGGCGGTCAGCGTCGTGATCTTCGGCGGGCGTTCGCCCACTTTCGGCACCTTCGGGTACTGGCCGACGACCGGGGAGGGGATGCGGGACGCTTCGAGCTTGCCGTCGGGGCCTTTGAGCATCGCGACGGCGAGGTAGGAGCCGTCCTCGGGGAAGTCGACCTTCGGCACCACGTAGACCGACTTCGCCTCGCCCGGGCCGGAGCCGTTCTGGGAGCGGTAGGCGGGCTTCGTCTGCAGCGTTTCCAGCTTCGCCGGGAGCGGGCCGATCACCTTCGATTTGCCGTCCTTGGCGAAGTAGAGGGCGACTTCGACGTCTTCGACCTGTTCCTGTCCGGCCGTGAAGACGCCGAAGGGATAGCGTTCCTCGCCGGTGTCGAAGACCTGCGAGGCGGGCGCGACGACCAGTTCCGAGGGGACCGCCCCGGAGCCGTGCAGGATCTGGGACATAGTCTTGCCCTGCGCCGCGGGGAAGTCCTTCGGCGGCGGCGCCGGCCGCGTTTCGCCCTCGCCGCCGCCTCCGCAGCCGGCGACGGCCACCGCGGCGACGGCGGCAAGCGCGAGCAGGATGGCGGGGCGGGGAAGGTGGCGAGGCATCGCCGGGGATCATGACAAGCGGCGCCGCGCGGCCGCTCCCGGCGTGTCGCCCGACGCTAGTCCGCGCACCGAGGACAAGCGTGTGGGGGTGCGACATATGCTGGGGCCGGTGCCGAGCATCGAGGATCCCGACTTCCAGCCGCGCGAGGGGGCGCCGCCTGGCTTCCGTGCCTTCCGGGCGCGGATCGGCTACGAGCTCGGCAGCGAGCGCATCGGCGCCAGCGTCTGGAAGCTGCCGCCCGGCGAGGCGGCTTACCCGTACCACTTCCACTATGCGGACGAGGAGCTGGTCTTCGTCCTCAGCGGGCGGCCGACGCTGCGCACGCCGGAGGGGACGCGCCGGCTCGAGCCCGGCGAGGCGGTCCACTTCCCGCTCGGCGAGCGCGGCGCCCACCAGCTCTCCAACCCGACCGACGAGGAGGTCCGCTTCCTCGCCGTCTCCACCAACGGCGCGCCGGACATCGTCGTCTATCCCGACTCGAACAAGATCAGCGCCAGCGAGCGCCTCCCCGAGGGCGGCGGCCTCCACACCTTCTTCGACCTCGAGAGCCAGGTCGACTACTGGAAAGGCGAGTCGCCGTCGAAGTAGCAGGGCCCGCCGCAGGTGCGTTCGCACTTTGCCGCGCTATGCACGGAGAACTGCGAACTCGTCTGGGTGGGCCGGTGATCGCGGCTCCGTAGGGTCCGTCCCACAACCACTTCCCACAGGAGGGCCGCGATGAGCAAAGTGATCTACACCGCCGAGGCGCACGTGACCGGGGGCCGGGCCGAGGGTCACGGCAAGACCAGCGACGGGGCGCTCGAGGTCGACCTGCGGCTGCCGAGCGAGATGGGCGGCGAAGGCGGCGGCACCAACCCCGAGCAGCTCTTCGCGGTCGGTTATGCGGCCTGCTTCGAGGGCGCGATCGGCGCCGTCGCCCGGCGCACCAAGGCGGAGGTGGGCGACGTGGCGATCGACTCCAAGGTCTCGCTCAACCCGGGGCCGGAGCGGACCTTCGTCCTCTCGGTCGAGCTCGACGTGACGCTGCCGTCGGTCGAAGGCGACGCCGCGGTCGAGATGGTCCGCGAGGCGCACAAAGTGTGTCCGTACTCGAACGCGACGCGCGACAACATCGAGGTCACGCTGACCGCCAACGGCGCCGCGGTCTGAAAGCGGCCTGCCGGCGGAAGGAGTCGGCGCGCGGGGGGCGAACCGGGCAGTCGTGAATCGACCGACCCTGCGCCTCCCGCTCTCGGCCCTCGCGGTCGTCGCCGTCGTCGCGATGGCGATCATCCTGCCGACCGCCTTCGGCGCCTCGGCGCCGACCCCGGCACCGTCCCGCGTCGCGATGGCGCAGACCGAAGGGGTCCAGGGCGCGCCCGGCCGCACCATGGTGCTGAGCAAGGTCACGGTGCCGGCGGGCGCGAAGCTCGCCGTCCATCACCACCTCGGGACCCAGATCTCGCGGGTCGTCTCGGGGACGCTCAGCTACACCGTCCGACAGGGCAAGGCGGAACTCTTCGAAGGCGAATCCGACGAAGAACCGCGGCTGGTTCGTGTCATCACCGCGGGGAAGACGGCACAGATCCGCGCGGGCCAGTGGTTGGTCGAGCAGCCCTCGGACATCCACCAGGCCGCCAACCGCGGCTCCTCACCGGTCGTGATCTACCTGGCGACGCTGCTCAAGGATGGCGCCGCTCCTTCGACTCCTGTCGATCTGCACTAGCGTGCCGGTCCTCCGTCGCCTGCCGGTTCGGGTGGCGCTCCTGCGGGTCGGGCTCGTTCGCCCCCGGCTCTTTCACCGCCGCCGCGGCGTCCTTGGCCTTGTCGGTGAGGCTGCCTTTGCCTTTCGCGATCCCGGCCAATTCCTGCGCGTCCTCTTTCAGCGAGTCGACGCCGCCGCGGTCGTCGACCATCTTCTTGCCTTTGTTGAACAGCCTTTTCAGGTCCATCTCGGTCCTCTCCTCGGGGCAAAACCCTGACCCAAAGGTAACCGCGGCCGCATAAGGCGCGCTACACTGCGTCGCAATGGCGATCCAGGGCGGACAGAACGTGGTGCTTTGCGCGTCCCCCGCGGTCGTCGCCGTTGCGGTTGTTGGTGTCATTACCGAGGCCGAGCTTGTCAAAAGCTCGGTCGTCGTCTGACCCCGCAAGAACGCCCGCCGGCCAACAAGACACACGAAAGGGACGCGGCGGAGGCGTTGCCGGCCGTGCCGATCCCTTCGAAACACTGGCAGGAAGCACTCGGAGTCCTCGCTGCCCAGCGCTATCCGCAGCCGCCGTTCCCGACATCCTTCGACGATCGTCGACCCGCGCCCTGAGGTCGATTAGCGCAGGGGCGGCCTGGGTAGCGGACCGGCCATGAAGCCAAGAAGGTGTCTCCCGCTCGTCCTGTCCGTCCTCTGCGCCGCCGCCTTGGTCGCCGCGCCTGCCGCCGCCGCGGCGGGGAGCATCGCGACCGGCAAGGCCTGTTACGTCGCCAAGGGCAGCGAAGGGGTCGACGTCGACGTCAGCGGCTCCGGCTTCACCGCCGGGGAAGCGGTGTTCGCCCAGATCCCGGCGCCGGGCGGCCTATCCGGCTTCACCGAAACCACCGTCAACCCCGACGGCACCCTCAGCGCGACGGTCGAACACGTCTTCCCCGAAGGCATCCAGCCGGTGGCCGAAAAGAAGACGATGCAGATCAAGGGCGTCCTCTCCGACCAGATCCTCGCCGAAGTCCCCTTCCGGATCACCAACCTCGCCGTCAAGACCGTCCCCCCGACCGCCACCTACCACCGGGTCGTCACCTACATCTTCGCCGGCTTCCGCCCCCACAAGCCGATCTTCGGCCACTACTTCCGCCACAAGCACCTCGTCGTCACCCACAAGTTCGGCAAGGCGAAGGGTCCCTGCGGCATCCTCCACGCGAAGTCGAAGCTCTTCCCCGGCGACGGCCCGCGCAACGCCAAGTACAAGGTCCAGTTCGACAACTCCAAGAAGGTCAACCCGAGGGCCAAGCCGAAGATCGTCACCTCCCTCGGCGCCGTCTTCTAGCCGCCGCCCCACTCCCCCGAAGACCCTCTAAGATCGTCCCCTGCGATCAGCGCGGGAAAGATCGCGATCTGCCCGGATAGCTCAGTTGGTAGAGCACTTCCATGGTAAGGAAGGGGTCACGAGTTCGAGTCTCGTTCCGGGCTTGAGAAGTTGCTGGAAATCGGTTCCTTTTGGGGCCGATTTTAGCTTTCGGGATGTGTGGGGATTACGGAATAACGCCACGCGTGGCGAAACGAGTGGCGATTGCCGCCGATTTCCGTGGCGTTCCGATCGTCGGCGGTAAAATCCGAGCCATGACGGTCAAGGAACGCCTTCAGCAAGTCGTCTCCGAGATGACCGAGGACGAGGCTGCGGACGCGCTCGCGCTGGTTGCCGGTGCTCGCGCCGGCGCCACGCCGACCGATATCCACGGAGCGGCGTGGGGGAAGGTCCTCGCGGACGTCGATCCCAAGGCGCTGACGGTCAGCGGCAATCCGACGATCTCAATCCCGGACGGCATCCCTGACCTTCCGTGAGGTCCGACGAGATCCTGATCAGGGCCTTGACGGCTACGGATCTCCCCGCCCTCGCCACCTTTCGGTGTAGCAGCGGTGAACCGTTCGAAGACATCGTCGAGCAGCGGATCCGCGACAGTCGGAGCCTCGCGCTCTGCGACCGCGTCGGCCTGTCGGAGGAGCTCCCCGATCAGCACCCTGGCTTGGTTCAGCGCTGGGGAGAGTTGCCGCGCCTTCGGTAATCACGCCGAGTCTCCGTAACTCGACGTTATCGTGCGGTTACAACTGACCACGCCTCTCGGCGGAGCCGCAGATCGCGGAGGATGACCAGCAGTCGACTTCCCTGCAGGCCTGAGCAGGTGGGATCGAGGTCAGCCAACGGTCCACCCGACTGAGAGGCATAGTTAAAACAATGACCACCCGCCGTTTTCGGTGACGATGGTGGGCTTCCTCTTGATTGTTTCGGGTCCGGTTCGGTCGGCCCGATCGCGTCATTGCCGGTGCGATCACCGCTGGCCTGATGTACCAATCAGACTGACCGCTCGCTACTTCCGTAGGCCGAAACGACGCACCGCCTCGCCCCCGACCACGTAGACTGACCGCGTCGGGCCGCTGCCCGCGTTTATTTCGATCACGCCCGCTTGTTCCACTACGAGGCAGTGATAGGGATTTCCCGAAGGGTTGCTTCCTCTGGGAGCTGGTCGCGCAGCTCGGTAGCCGCCGTTGACCGGCCCAGGTGCGAGGGCTGACACACAATGCTCTGTCGCAGAGGGTGCCTCAGCGCATCGTCCAGCGACCGTCCTTTGCCTCTCTGCCGGGACTGCGACACTCGACTGCCGCCCCGCACAATCGTCGTCCAGTTCGGGATCAGGGAGAGCGTCGGTAGCGCGCGGCGGGATTCAAGAGCCCCACATCGAGGAGGTGCGCCCGCTCATGGGCGACAAAAATGGCGACTCGCCACCGTCTGATCGCTCACCGAAGACGTGCTCGGGGCGACCCGGCTGACCGATCACACAAATTCTGGTTGGCTACCCTGTGCGTTCCCATGAAGCTGGTGACCGGTGACGAGATAGGGCGGGGCGGGTTCTGCATGGTCCATGAGGTCGTCGCCCATGAAGACGGGAAGCCGATCAGCGTGACGATGGCCATTAAGCGCCTGCGCGACGACCTCCACGAGCCCCCCGAGGTGCTGAAAGAAATCAGGGACCGCTTCGAGCGCGAGGCCCGGCTGCTGGACGACACCCTCGACCACGAAAACATCGTCCCGGTCCTGATGCGAAACCTGAGCGGTGATCAGCCCTACTTCGTGATGCCGCTCGCCGATGGGAACCTTGCGGACCTCCTCGCGGAGAAGGCTGGCGACGAAGAGTGGGTCTGCGGCGTCTTCCGACAGGTTCTTGAGGGGATGGCCTACGCGCACGGCAAGGGCGTGATCCACAGAGACCTTAAGCCAGAGAACGCCCTCCGGTACGGAGACCAGATCCGGCTCAGTGACCTCGGCCTCGGGAAGAACCTCATGGGTGGCACGGTCGGCCTGACGAAGACCGCGGTTTGGTCGGGGACCGAGGCCTACATGTCGCCCGAGCAGTTCTCGGCAATGAAAGAAACCGGACCCGAGACGGACGTCTTCGCCCTCGGCAAGCTCCTAATCACCCTCCTGACTGGCGACCACCCGGACGTCGGTGCGCCGGACGTCTCCGAACTGCCGGAGCGCTTCCGTTACTTCGTCAGCCGCTGCTGCGAGAAGAAGCCGGAGAACCGCTTCGCCGACGCCCGCGCCGCCCTGGAGGCCTTCGTCGGCGCGACCACGGAGCCAGAGTTCAAACAGCACGAGGGGGAGTTGGAAAGACTGGAAGAAGCGTGGTTCGCCACGCCAGAGGGCCCGGACCTCGAGGTGGTGAAAGAGATCGACCGGCTCCTGCGCGAGAACCCGGACGATGAGGCCCTCTACACGAAGCAGGTTCCCCGGCTCCCTGGAGACTTGGCCTTCCAGTACTTGACCGAGCTTCCTGACGCCTTCGCCCAGATGCTGGCCACCTATGACGGTCACGTGAGCGGCGGCCTGCCGTTCGACTACTGCGACGTGGTGGCGAACTTCTACGCGAACCTCTTCCACAGGACCGACCGCCTTGACGTCAGAAAAATGGTTCTCAACCGCTTAGCGGAGATGGGTGACTCGCACCATCGATTCCACGTGCGGAACGTGCTGCTCGGGCTCCTTGCTGGCCTCGACGAAACAAAGGAAGGCTCGACCGTCGCGATGGCGGTGGACCTCATCAAGAACACCAAAGCCTCCGAGTTCCCCGCCGCCATCGCCATGAACTGGGACCTCCCGCTAGCGATCAAACGAGCATTTCAGGAAGTCCCCTTTTAGTCTCGGCGGGCCGTTCCAGAAGCTGACGGTATTCGGCAAGGCTTTCAAGGAGGCCCATAGGGTCTCCGCGCATTGAGCGAACCCGCCCTAACGCTCATTTCGTCCTGCCCCTCCGTTCGAGGCGTGGCAGTAAGCCAGGACAGCGGGCGAAGGAGGTGCCCGGTCTCGATGTAGCGCAAAGGCTCCCCGAGTCGGCTGATGATTCAAATCCCGGGCGCAAGCGCGGATAAAAGTGGGTATTGAACAATCTATTCAACTTGAATATAAGTCAGGCCAACAGCGTTCCATGACATGTGGATCGGCCTGACACGGATCGCGGGTCCACGGGCGGGGGGAGATATGCAGGGTCGGCGGTCGAGTGGTCCAACACGGCGTGCGCCGATCGTTCCCATTTGCATCTTCGCCGTCCTTCTCGTAGGCCTCTGCACGGCCCCGGCGCTGGCGTTCGGTGCTGAACCGCATGGCCAGGGGGCTGAATCTTCCGACGTACCCAGTCCTGAACTCTTCGAAGCGGCGATGCGACGTAAGGAAGTCGAGCAGAATGTCGCCGAAGAACGGTTCGAAGAAGAACTCGCCACTCCGGCGGCTGAACAGGAACGGCAACGTTCACGCACGGAGTTCGCCCACGCGAACGCCTCGGAAGCATCCAATCTGCTCGACGCAGAGTTCGGTTCCGTGATCGAGATGCTGAACGAAGATCCGGGGAGGCTTCTGACCCGGCTGAAAGTCGAAAAGATGCTCGGCCCTTACGCGGCCCGGGTCTCCTTGCCGGTGACGGGTCGGGAGATCGTCGAATCAGGCCTCCCCTTGGTCAGCGCCCTGGGCGACGGTGACAGCATGCCGGTCGACCTGACGCTCGAACGTTCCGGCGGCACCTTCTCACCCGCGAACCCCACCTCGCCGACCCAACTCCCGGCGACCGCGGACGGCCCGATCGAAGTGGGCGATGGAGTTCACGTGCAGATGCCTGCCTCCCGCGACCACGAAGCCGTCCAGGTCGGTCAGATGAGTCTCTTCTACCCCGAAACCGAGACGACGACCGACACGATGCTCGCCCCGGTCGCCGGAGGGGCGGAGGTCTTCGAGCAGTTGCGCTCGGCCGAAAGTCCCGAAGAGCTGCGCTTCGCCGTCGAGACTCCGGACGGCGGCCACCTCACCGCGACCCCTGGCGGAGGGGCCGAGATCCTTGACTCGGGCGGTACCGGGGTCGAGGAAGTAGCGCCGCCGACGGCGATCGACGCGCAGGGTGCATCGGTCCCCACGACGATGTCCGTCGAAGGCGACTCGCTCGTACTCGACGTCGAACTCGCCGCGACGCAGCCCGCCTATCCGGTCCTGGTCGACCCACTCTTTCTCGAAGAGCCGACCTCCTTCGGGGAATGGGCCTTCGAAAACGTCGGCGCGGAATACGGGCACACCTGGGATGCCTCCAAGCTGGAGGTGTGGTCGTTGGGAGGAGGCCACCTCTATCCCGCCGAAACGCATGGTGCGTTCACCTATGCGACCCCCGGAGAAACCGCATGGATCGAAGCGGCCACCTTCCGCTCGATCTCGTTCTTCCCCAACTCTTGTGGTGGGAACCAACCTCATGGGTATCTCGGCCTCTATAACCCGGGCGCGGGTCGTTGGGAAAAGCTTGGGGTCTGGGAAGGACTGACCCCGACCGGAGGAGACGAATGGCAGACCGGCTGGGTCGGACAGCCAGGCACGAGGTGGGCGGTCTTCGGCGTCGGGACGAACGGGATCGGGGCCTCCAACACCTGTGTCCATGAATTCTATCTCGGCAATTACAGCCTCCAGGAGAAGGACACGACGTCGCCGGTGATCACCTCCGTCACCGGTGTGCCGCTCGACCGGTGGTTCGATCCCGAAACTGTCGGTGAGGCGAGCTTTGCCGCCGCCGACAGCGGATTCGGCGTGTTCGAAATCTCGACTGGTAACGGAGCGGCCCAGCCGGTCGGTGCGCGACCTCCCGGGTCGGGTGCCGGATGCACGGGTGTCTCGGGCAACCGCTGTCCCCATGAATTCACCTTCCAGATCAAGCCTGCCTACGAACGGGGAAAGCGTGAATTCCACGTCTGGGCAAAGGACGCGATGGGAAACGAAGCGACGCCGTTCAGCGGAGAAACCTGGGTCGACGTGGAACGGCCCGCGATCGAACTGAGAGGCCAGTTTGCCCGGGCCACCGAAGAAGTCGGATTCTCCGATCAGGGGGCCGGGAACCCGGCCGATGAAAACAAGCTCAGGCTGCCCACCTACGAACTTCAGATCAACGCGACCGATGGCAGCAACGCCGAACCGGGCACGATGCAGTCCGGTGTCCAGGGCGTCGAGGTTCTCCTGGACGGTAAAGAACAGCCCCTCGCATGGGGGACCCAGAAATGCCCAGCCTCCGAAAGCAGTTGCTCGCTGTCGGGCCTTTACGAATTGCAGCTGCCCGGTCTCTCAGCCGGTGTCCACGAACTCAAGGCGGTGGCCACCGATCGGGTCGGTCTCTCTCGCGAAAGGAAGATCGAATTCGAATATATCCCGGCGACCGGCGAAGGGGAAAACCAGGTCCTTGAGCATTTTCCTCTTCCCGACGGCGAAGCCCAGGACGAAACCGGAGAAGAACCCACCGGGGCCGAAGTCGCCGTCAACGTGATCAACGGCAACCTTGTCTTCCACCAGCGAGACGCCGAAGTGGCGTCGGCTGACGCCGCTCTACCGATCCAGCGTACCTACAACTCCGAGCTCCCGCAGGGGCAGAGCAGTGAATTCGGCTCCGGCTGGACCCTCGGGGACGCCCCCGAGATCGAAGGGTCTGGCGGGGGCAGGGCGACGCTCGTCCAGGGTGACGGCACGATGGAAACCGCGGTCATGTTGCCGACGCAGGAAGGCCACCAGGCCTTCGACCCGAGCACCCACGCCGCAATCGAAAAAGTCCCGGACGGCTACGCTGTCATCGACGAAGGAGAATCGGCGACGCCGACCGCCGACGTCGCGCCGACGGGGTTGACGAACGACCTGCAGGGCTCCGCCGGAGCCACGCTTGACCTCGAACGCGAAGGGGGGGAACTGTCGGAACTCGTCGCCGATGATCCCGCATCGGCTTCGGGCAAGGCCGAGCAGTCGGTCACCGAATTGCCGGTCGGTTACATGTTCGAAGGAAGTTTCGGGGCCCCCAGACCCCCCGACGTCGAAGCGCTCTCCGAACCGGACGCCACGGCGACCGACGCCGAAGGAGACGTCTGGGTGGCCGACGCCGGCCACGATCGCGTGGTCGAGTTCGACGCCGAAGGCGGATTCGTCCGCCAGTTCGGTTCCACGGGTACCGGTCCTGGTGAGTTCAGCGCGCTGCACGGGATCGCCGCCATCTCGGGCGACGTCTTCGTCGCGGACGCCGACCGCATCGAGGAGTTCGACTCCACCGGCGGATTCGTGCGCCAGTGGAGCATGGAAAGCGAAGGCAACACCACCGAGATCGTGGGCGTCGGGATCGATCCCGCGGGCTACCTCCGGGTCCTCGACTACCCGGGGGACGTCGGCGCTTCGATGCGGATGTCGACCTTCACCGTTGAAGGAGCTCTTCTGCAGACCGTCAAGACCCAGGCGATGGCGGTGTTGCGGCCGACGGGCTTCGCGATCGACGCGACGGGAAACATCTGGGTCTCCGACGGCATCGCGAACCGGGTCGCGGAGCTCAGCCCCTCTGGCTTCATCCAGCGCGTGATCGGCAAAGAAGGCTCCGCCCCTGGTCAGCTCTTCCAACCAGGCGGGGTGGCGATCGACGCCGCCGGTCACATCTGGGTCGCCGACACGGGGAACGACAGGCTCGAGGAGTTCTCCCCGGCGGGGGCCTATCTGGCCGTCTTCGGTGCCGGGGGATCCGAAGATGGCCAGTTCTCCGAACCCCGAGCAATCGCGATCGACCCCAACGGGAACATCTGGGCCGCCGACACGGGGAACGATCGGGTGCAAGAGGTGGCGGGCGGGAATTTCGTCCGTGCGTGCGGCGCCCCCAGACCCCCCGACGTCGAAGCGCTCTCCGAACCGGACGCCACGGCGACCGACGCCGAAGGAGACGTCTGGGTGGCCGACGCCGGCCACGATCGCGTGGTCGAGTTCGACGCCGAAGGCGGATTCGTCCGCCAGTTCGGTTCCACGGGTACCGGTCCTGGTGAGTTCAGCGCGCTGCACGGGATCGCCGCCATCTCGGGCGACGTCTTCGTCGCGGACGCCGACCGCATCGAGGAGTTCGACTCCACCGGCGGATTCGTGCGCCAGTGGAGCATGGAAAGCGAAGGCAACACCACCGAGATCGTGGGCGTCGGGATCGATCCCGCGGGCTACCTCCGGGTCCTCGACTACCCGGGGGACGTCGGCGCTTCGATGCGGATGTCGACCTTCACCGTTGAAGGAGCTCTTCTGCAGACCGTCAAGACCCAGGCGATGGCGGTGTTGCGGCCGACGGGCTTCGCGATCGACGCGACGGGAAACATCTGGGTCTCCGACGGCATCGCGAACCGGGTCGCGGAGCTCAGCCCCTCTGGCTTCATCCAGCGCGTGATCGGCAAAGAAGGCTCCGCCCCTGGTCAGCTCTTCCAACCAGGCGGGGTGGCGATCGACGCCGCCGGTCACATCTGGGTCGCCGACACGGGGAACGACAGGCTCGAGGAGTTCTCCCCGGCGGGGGCGTTTCTCGGGCGGTTCGGTCGTCCGGGCGGAGACGAAGGCCTGCTCTCGGACCCCGACGGGTTCTCCCTCTCCTCCTCGGGGGTGTTCTGGGTAGCCGACACGGGCAATGACCGGTTGGAAAAATGGGTCCCATCGGAACCATCGCCAGCTCCCCCGGCCGAACCCGCTCCTGCCGCAAGCGTGGAAACCAGCGATGGTCTCATCGAATCGATAGAAGGCGACCCGACCGGGATCCTCAGCTATAACCACGACGGTACCCAGTTGACGGCGGTCGAAGGGCCGGGGGCGAGCACGGCCTACGGCTACGACCCCGACGGCCGTCTGAACCTGATCGAACTAACCCACGGGACCTGCGTTGAAGTCGGGTACGACGCCGTCGGCCGTGTGGTGAAACTGACGATCTCCGTCGAAGGCGGGCTGCCCGAAGTAACCTACTTCGAATATCCCGTCGTGCCAAACGAACCAGTCACGCGGGAAACGGTGGTGCGTCGACCGTCGAAACCAGCGACCTACTATTCGATCAGCGAAGAAGGCTCGGTGCTCAGATGGTGGTATTCGGCCACCCCGCCCGAAATCGAAGAGCCGACCGGAAGTCTCTGGGACCAGAGGGGCGAAGTCCATTCCGGGACGGTCACCATCGGTGATCAGGATCTCATTCTCAACGCGGCGTCGCCCCACGGCATCGAATCGATTCTGCTGGTCGCCAATGGCAGCGGAGTGGTGGCCGAAAGGGTGTGTGCAGAAGAACACCCCTGGGAATGCTCCACCCTCAGACTCGCGTACCACACTGAAACCGGAGGTTGGCCGCCCGGCGTCCTCTCACTGGAAGTTGTCGTCAAGGACGCCGTAGGCGGAGCCTCGAGTCTTCGGTTCTGGGACGACATCCCTTACACCCCCCCGCCCAACGACCCCGAACTCGAATCGCCCAAGTATGAAGAAGTACTTCGATTCCGCGAAGAATTCGGCCTGGACCTCGACTTGAAAGGGAATGAACGGGCGATTGAAGAACGGATCTTCAACCTTATAGATGCCTGGCATGAACCGACTCCGGAGGGTCAGGTCGCGCGGGCCTCGAAGGAACGGTGGGGTGTCCCGCTGCGTGCGATCGACGTCGCGGAGCTTGAATACCGCGAATGGTTCTACGGTGTCAACGCGGAGAAGATCGATGATTGGGTCGAAGAGACTCAACCCGGAAATTTCGGCGGCTTTTACCTGGCCCCACAGCCCGGGGGGATCATGTACGTCGGATTCCTCGGCAACCAGGAAGAAGAACTCGAGCACCTGAAATCGTCGCTCTCGTTAGTGGCCCAGGACAGATTGCGGGTCTATCCGGTCGCACCGACCGTCGCCTATCTGGCCGCGCGCGCGAAGACCCCTTCGGTGACGGAAGCGATCGAATCGAGCCAGGCGTTGCGCGAACTCGTCGTTGACGTGAGGGAAGAAGAAGGTGGGGGCGGCATCCAGGTCGGGACGCCGGAAGTCGCGAAGGTCGCTCGTTTGTTGCAGGAAGCAGTGCCCGGTGCCCCGGTCAACGTCGTCCGGGAGTCGCGTGGCGGGCGGGTGCTGTCGGGGCGGTTCCGCAACACCGGCAGGATGCGGGCGGGTGACGCCATCTTCAATTTCATCCCGGGCTACGGAACGGAGGACTGTACGGCGGGCTTCGGGGCCAAGGAACGGACCGGAACGCTCAGGGGCAAGGCGACGTGGGCGCTCTTCACCTTGACCGCCGGACACTGTCGAGAATCTCCGGCCGCGCCAGAATTCTATCGCTCCACCGAAGTCACCCCTCAGCCGGACAAGGGCACGTGGTCAGGGATCGGGACCATGTCGCGCGATGCCTGGTACGCCGGAGGTCTGGTGAGGACGGATGCGGGGGCCATCGAAACGACCGAATCCGGCCTCATCCCGCACGGGATCTTCGGGGAAAGGGGAGAGCTGATCCCGATCAGATCGGCCGAGACCGCGAAGATCGGCGGGACGCTCTGCTACTCCGGCGCGAGGACCCGGGTTCCCTCATGCGGCAAGGTCGTCGCGCGCTCCGTGGACTGGCATAACGAAGCCGGCTCGAACGAAGCCGACCGCGGCGGCTATTGGGTACGGTTCACGAGCCCGGCCCAAAAAGGTGATAGCGGCGCGCCGGTGTACGACGTTTTCGGTCATGGAGTCGGTATGGTCACCGCCTGTCGCCCGGTACCGGACTGTTCGGAAACCTTGGTCGAGCCTCTGCTTCACCCCCTGCACATGCCCGCGGATGCGGTCCCCGGTGTCCTGGAAAATCCGAACCTCGGGCAATTGAGCCTGGCGGTCGGACGATGAGCCGATCGGTCCGAGCGAGGATCCTCCTGGTCGCGACGTCCGTCGCGTGCCTCCTGGTACTGGGCGGATGTGGGTCGGCCGCGTCGACGAGCCGAGCGGAGGCGACTTTCGTCGCGGCCGCGGAAGGACGGTTCCTGAAGGAATGGGGAAGGGCCGAGGGGGTGGAGATGAGGAGATGCCCGCAGATGGATGCCCGGCGTCGCGAAGCGTGTATCGAGCGAATCGCCGAACCGGGCAAGCTGCGCGCGATGAGGAGGTTCAAGGCGGACCTCGAACGCATCCTCGAAGGTGGCCTGGGTCCGGAATGTCGGGCGGCGGTCGAAGAAAACATCGCCTCGATGGCCTCGGTGCCGCCCTTCGCCGGGCAGGCCGCGGCCGCCTGTCGATCTGAGAGCAAATAGCCGCTGACTCGGAATCCAGGCGTCGCGCGTGCCCCGCTCAGACGGCGAATGTCCCGTTGGCGATTTCTGCGCGTAGGTGCTTACCTCGGGCGGCATCGAGGAGCGCGGCGCCGAGTGCCTCGTCGGTTGCTGACCTTCTGACTAAGCTGCGCTGAATCGAACGGGCGGAAGGAGTCTGATGAAGGTCAGGTTGGCGATGGCGGTGGTGGGTGCGGTCGGCGCGTTCCTCTTTGCCTGCGGGGCGGCACCTCGGGCGGAGGCGATGGCGATGTACAACAACAGCACCTTCTTCGAAGGCGGCACGGAGGTGAACTTCGTCTGTGGGATCTTCTGTGGCTGGGGCGGACACTTCATGTTCTTCCACGAACAGATCGCCTATCCCGGCAAGGGCGGCTCGTTCGAACTGGAACAGGGCGGCTGCACGATGAGCAGCGGCCATCCCAACATCCAAGACCATGGCTACGCGGAACTGAGTGGCGCCGATCTCAACTCGGACAGCAACGACGTCGAGTGGAGCATGTGGGGAAACGCCAACGAAGTGATCAGCGGCTCGCCGTGGAACGTCATCTGCACGCCGAACGGGGAGTCGCGGCGGCTCTCATCACCCCTGTGGCGCGCCGGCTCGACCTGGGTCGATCGACAGTTCCGCGCCTGGGACACCGACCGCAGCGGAACCCTCTCGGACCGTGAGCTGCGCGCCGGCTCGATGCGCGACTTCCGGCAGATCGACCTCGACGGCGACGGGGTGGTGGATGCCGGCGACGTCCGTCTCGACCTCCGCGGGACGCCCGGTTCCAAGCGAGGACGGATCGGGAAGACCGCGCTGGCGTTCGACCTCGACCGCAACGGCAAGGTCGGGCCGTCCGAGTACTGGCGCTACGTCCGGCGCAGCCTGGTCGATCCGATCCGCAAGGGCAGGTCGGGACCGTTGACCCTCGGTCGGGTGGAGGCCTACTACGAAGGGTCTTCGTAGACCCTTACCGCACCGGGTCGTCGGCGCGGAGCCCGATCGTCGCGGGCCTGTCGGGCTTGGTCGCTCAGACGGTGTGCGCGGCGCGACGGTCGCTTCGGGGTACCGGGCGCGGTGCACGCACTGATGTCCGGCGAGGAAAAGAGGGAGCGCGAGGCCGAGGTGGCGGAACACACCGCGACCGCGAGGTAGGGGTGAGGGGTGGGCGACGACGTGCTCAGCTGTCCGCCGGGCGCAGCGGCTCCGAGCCGTCCCAGCCATCGGCCGCGCCGCTGACCATCGTGAAGACATCGCGCAGACCCTGGCTGTCGACGTGGATCTCGAGATCGTGGCCCAGCACGGCGGAAGCGTTGTGGAAGGTGTTGTCGACTTCACCGGTGCGAGCGCTCAGGTACTGCGGCAGACCTCGCTCGTCGAGCAGGCTGCGCAATTCGGCCACCTCCGTGGGCGGTACGGCGTAGGCGACGTGGTGGATGCGCGGCCGGGGGCCGGAGAAGCCCCGCTCGACGCGCTTGGGCGCCAAGTTGATCGTTTCCATCAGCTCGATGACGCCGCTGCCGCAGGAGCCGAAGGCAGAGTTGTGCACGAATTCCGCGGGTTCACCGCGCGAGAGGAGGTTTTCGAGTGGCACGTTCTCGATCAGGAAGAACGGCCCGGCGCCGAGCTGGCCAACCAGGCGATTCACGGTCGCCTCGATGTCGTCTACGACGTAGGCGTGATGGTGTGGCTCACCCAACCGCGGTCTGAACAATTGCTCGGGCATCGTCTCTCCGATCGGTAGTCACTCTGGGGGATAGGGGTCACTGCGACCTCTCCTCGTCACCTCGGGGCCGAGCCGGCGTCAGCGCGTAGTGCAGATGGGTGACGCCGGGCGCGGCGACGACCTCGACCTGGCTCAGCTCGTGCGCCAGTGGGAACTGCGGGAAGAGAGGCGTGCCCCCGCCGAGCAGGATCGGGACCTGGTGCACGATCACCTCCTGGAGCAACCCTGCCGCGATCGCTGCGGCGGTCGTCTGTCCGCCCTGGAGACCGACGTCGCGATCGCCCGCAAGTCGGGAGGCGATCTCGACCGCTTCCTCGATGTCGGCGGCGAAGCGCTGGGTGGCGCCCGGCGGCGGCGGCCGGTGGGAGAGGACCACCAGCGGTGCGGTCGGGTGCGGGCCGCCATCGCCGCCGAAACCGTTCGAATGGTCGTAGGTGCGGCGGCTGGCGATGACCGCACCGACCCGCCCGGCGACCTGGTCGAACACCCGCGCGCTCTCGGCCGACAGTCGGAACCCCTCGAAGACCTGGCTTGGGACATCGCCGTCGAAGTACCAGTCGAACAGCGGCTTGCCGCCGCGGCCCAGTGCCTGCTCTGGCGAAGGGTCGGGACCGGTGATATAGCCGTCGACCGAGGTCGAGAGGGCGGTGATGACCTTGCTCATCGGTTCGACGCCCCCGTCGAGGTGAGCGGATTCGGTGTCGTCATCTTCGCTCCTGTCCTGGTCGCGATCGTCGCCGGACGGTAACAGGTTTAGTTCCTTAAAGGAACTCACTACGATCACCCCATGCAGCGGACCGACTTCGCCCAGATGAACTGCTCGATCGCGCGCAGTCTGGCTGTCGCCGGGGAGCCCTGGTCGCCGCTGGTGCTGCGCGACGTCTGGGTGGGCATCAACCGTTTCGACGACATCCAACGGGACCTCGGCATCTCGCGGAAGGTCCTCGCCGAGCGGCTCAAGCACTTGGTGGACGAGGGGATGCTCGAGCGCCGCGAATACTCCGAGCGCCCACCCCGGCACGAATACGCCCTCACCGGCAAGGGCTCGGAGTTCGTCGACGTGCTGATGGCGATGGCCTCCTGGGGTGACCGCTGGACGGCGGGGGAGACCGGGCCGCCGGCGCTGCGTCGCCATCGCGCCTGCGGCCGGATCACCGAGGTCGAGATGCACTGCACGGCTTGCGGCGAGGTTCTCCGCTCGGCCGACGTCGATGTCGAGCCCGGCGCAGGGCGCATAGCCGCCCCGGCGCGAAGCTGATGAGAGGTCGCACGAGTCGGCGCACCGCATGTGTCCGGTCAGAACTCGCGGATGTAGCAGAGCATGCGGTAGTCGGTGCCGGGCTCGATGTTCACGAAGCCGTGGCGTTCGTAGAAGCGCCGCGCGTCGATGTCGACCTCGTCGACGTTGATGTGCATCTCGCCTCCGCCGCGGGCGCGCAGCTCGGCGATCGCGCGGTTCAGGAGCGCGGTGCCGAGGCCCAGATTGCGCCGGCCGGGGCGAACGTAGAGCTCGTCGAGGGTGGCGAGCGGTCCGTCGCAGTAGACGGTGGGGCGGAGGGTCACGACGGCGTAGCCGAGGGGGTCATCGGGGTCGCCGGCGAGCAGGACGAGTCCGTCCCGGTCGGCGATCAGCGCCCGAAAGCGTGGCAGGAGCGTCTCGAACGTGGGACTCGGGGTGTCGAACTCCTCGTTGAAGGCGATCTGTAGGCGCGCGGCGACCGGCGCCTGCTCGACGGTGGCCAGGGAGATGTCGGCGGTCGGGTCCATTTTCGATCCCAGGGGCAAGCTTCACACTTCGGGGCGATGCCCGAACGGAACCGCGTCACGCCGACCGGCGAGATCATCGCCACCCCGCTGCGCGGCGCCTTCACCGGCAACCGTGGGGTCCTCCACGAGGGCCGCGAGATCGTCCGCTTCCACGCCGGGAACCTCTGGATCACCTGCGCGCTCGAGTTCCGCGGCCGCCACCGCGAGCTGTGGGTCCCGAATCGCTGGACCCCGCTGTTCTTCCACGACGAGGCGGTCGCCTTCGCCGCCGGGCACCGTCCCTGCGGCGAGTGCCGCCACGCCGCCTACCAGGCCTACAAAGCCGCCTGGGCGCAGGCGCGCGGCGGGGAGCCGCCGTCGGCCGGCGAGATGAACCGACGCCTGCACGCCGAGCGGCTCTTCCGCGGCACCCACCGGCGCCGGTTCCACGAGATCGGGTGGGCCGAGCTTCCCGACGGCGCCTTCGTCCTCGAGGACGGTGCGCCGTGGCTCCTTTTGGGCGACGAGCTCCTCGCCTGGGGCCCCGCCGGCTACGGCCGCCGGCGCCGCCGGCCGCGCCGCGGGAGCGCCACCGCGATCACCCCGCCGGCGACCCTGGCGGTGCTGCGGGCCGGCTACCCGGTCCAGATCGACCCCTCGGTCGAGCGCCTCGACGAGCCTCGCCGGTAACGGTCGTTCGATCATCGTCCCTCGGGCGTTCGCGTTCGTGGCCCCTGCCGGTGTGGTGCGGCTCGGGCGCCCCGCTCGAGGGCCGACATCAGGTCGAGCCAACCCCAGAAACGCTCGCGGGTTCCGTCGGGGTGCTCTAGGGTTCCGTGCAGCGCGTCGGGGTCAGCGTCCAGTTCGAGGGTGACCCGCCATGGTGGATCGGGAGAGTCCATTTGGTCTGGCAATCGTGCTCGGCAAGCCTGCTGTTCGCTAGGGGGGGCATCCCTACCGTTCGCTTGCGCCTGGGGGGCGGCGGGTCGAGATGACGCCTGCGGACCTGATCGAGCGCGACGCCGACCTCGCCCGCGCCACGGGGGCGCTCGATGAGGTCGCCGCGGGCCGCGGGCGGCTCCTGGTCCTCGACGGCCCCGCGGGCATCGGCAAGAGCGCGGTGCTCGCGGCCGTGGCCGAGGCCGGCAGGCAACGCGGCTGGAGCGTGCTGAGCGCGGTCGCCGGAGAGTTCGAGCGCGACCTCGGGTTCGCGGTCGTGCGGCGGCTGTTCGAGCCGGCGCTCCTGGGCCTGGGCACGGACGAGCAGCGGGCGGCGCTCGATGGCGCGGCGGGTCTGGTGCGCCCGCTTCTGCTGCCGTCCGCCGGCGCCGATGAGTCCCCGGCGACAGATCCGGCGGCGCTGATGCACGGCCTGTACTGGCTGGCCGCGAACCTCTGCGAGCGCCGCCCGCTCGTGCTGTCGGTGGACGACGCGCAGTGGTGTGACGAGCCGTCGCTCGGCTGGCTGCTGTACCTCGCCCGGCGGCTCGAGGATCTGCCGATCGCCTTCGTCGTCGCGGTCCGCAGCGGCGAGCCGCAGAAGCAGGGCGGCGCCCTGGCCGGGATCGTCGGTCTCGCCCAGGCCGAGCGGATCGAGCTCGCGCCGTTGAGCGAGGCCGGCAGCGCGTCGCTGGTGCGCCAGACGTGGGCGCCGGCCGCGGCGGAGGATCTGTGCCACGCGTGCTTCGAGATCACCGGGGGCAACCCGTTCCTGCTGCGCGAACTCGCCCGGGCGCTTGCCGACGAGGCCGCGGCGCCCTCCTCGGCGCTGACCGATCGCGTGCGCCGCTTGACCCCCACGGCGGTCTCGCAGGCCGTGCTGGCGCGGTTGCGGCGGCTGCCCGAGGAGGCGACGGCGATCGCCTGCGCCCTGGTCGTCATGGGCGGCCGCGCCGACCCGGGCGAGCTTTTGGCGGTGAGCGAGGTCGACCGCGACGCCGGGCTGCGGGCGCTCGATGCCCTCGAGCTCGAGCAGATCGTCGCCGGTCGGCCGATCTCCTTCGTCCACCCGCTGGTCGGCACCGCGATCGCCCGTGAGCTGCCCCACTCGACCCGCGTGCTCGCGCACGGCCGCGCCGCCCGCACGCTGGCCGCCGCCGGCGCCGAGCCCGGCCGCGTCGCCGGCCACCTGCTGGCGACCGAGCCTGCCGGCGACGAGTGGGCGGTCGACATGCTCCGGCGGGCCGCCCGGGACGCACGGCGACGCGGCGCCCCGGCGACGGCCGCCCGCTGGCTCGCCCGCGCCCTCGCCGAGCCGCCTGCCGCGACCGAAGGGGCGCTCGTCCTGCATGAGCTCGGCGCCGCCGAGCTGTTGGCCGGCCCGCCGGGGGACGGCACGCTGAGCGCCGCCGAGGAACACCTGGCCGGCGCCTTCGAGGCCGCCCCCGAGCCGCGGGCGAAGGCGCTGGCCGCGCTCGACTGGGGCGACGCGGTGTGGTCGACGCACCGCTACCGCGACGCGGTCGCGGTGTTCGATCGGGCGGCCGACGCGGTGCGGGACTCCGATACCGAGCTGGCGCTGCGGATCGAAGCGCACGCGCTCGCCGCCGCCCGCCTCGATCTCAACACCTGCCGGCTCGCCTCGAGTCGGCTCGCGCGCTTCGGCGAGCGGCCGCCGGAAACCCCCGGCGGCAGGCTGATCGCCGGCGTGCTGGCCATCGACCGGGCGCTGGCGGCCGCGCCGGCGGCGGAGGTTGCCGCGCTCGCCGAGTCGATGCTCGACGGCATCCGCATCCCGGGCGGGCAGATCGCGGCGCAGATCCCGTTGTTCGCGGCCAACGCGCTGCTGTGGTCGGAGCGATTCGACGGCGCGTGCCGGCTGCTGGAGCAGATGATCGCGGCGGCGCGGGCGGCGGGCTCGGCCCGCGGCGCGATGATCGGTCTCTGCTGGCGCGGCCACGCGGCACACCGGCGCGGCGATCTGGACGGGGCGCTCAGCGATCTCGCCACCGCGCTCGAGCTTGCCGCGACGCACAGCTCGGGCGGGACGGTCGCCACTCAGGCGATGCTCGCCGAGGCGCTGGTCGACAAGGGGGAGGTGACGGCCGCGGCCGACACGCTGGCGGCGATCGAGGTGCCGGCCGAGCTGCCCAGCTACATCGGGTGGAACTACTTCCTCCACGCGCGCGGGGTGGTGCGGGCAGCCCAGCTCCGGCCCGACGCCGCGCGGGAGGACTTCCTCGCCTGCGGGATCCGCCAGGAGGCCTGGGGAGCCCCCAACCCGTCGGTGATCCCGTGGCGCTCCTCGGCGGCGGTCGCGTCGCTCTCGATCGGCGACCGGGCCGGCGCCCGCGAGCTGGCCGAGCGCGACCTCGAGCTCGCGCGCCGATTCGGCGCTCCCCGCTCGATCGGGATCGCCTTGCGCACGCTCGGCCTCGCCGCGACCGGCACCGAGCAGATCTCCCTGCTGCGCGAGTCGGTGACGGTGCTCGAGCGCTCCGAGGGGAGGGTCGAGCACGCCCGTGCACTCTCCGACCTCGGCGGCGCACTGCGCCGCTCGGGTCGGCGCGCGGACGCGCGCAAGCCGCTGCGCGACGCGCTCGAGCTGGCCACCCGCAGCGGTGCCGAGCCCTTGGCGGAGCGGGCCGGCGACGAGCTGCGGGCGACCGGCTCCCGGCCCCGCAAGCAGCTGCGCAGCGGCGCGGAAGCGCTCACGCCGGTCGAGCGGCAGGCCGCCACGCTGGCGGCGGACGGGCTGTCGAACCCGCAGATCGCCCAGGCGCTCTTCATCTCCCGCAAGACCGTCGAGAAGCGGCTGAGCGAGGCCTACCGCAGGCTCGACATCCATTCGCGGGAGGAGCTTGCCGGCGCGCTCGGCGCGGGTGACACGGCGCCGCCGCGACACGCTCCCAAACAGTAGGGAGGCTCCCCCTAGCGAACCCCCGAGCCTCGCGGCGACCATCGCCGATACCCCAATACCAACGGAGGACAGACGATGGGACACGCACTCGCATCTCGGCGGTACGCCATCCTCGGGACGCTCGCATCGACCGGACTGCTGTTTGCCGCGTGCGGCGGCAGCGGTGGTACTTCGGGCACCGCAAGCTCGACCGAACCCGTGGCCCGGGCGGCGACCGCCGCCACGGTCGCGGTGGTGAAGACGATGCCGACGGCAGAGCTGGGCCGAGTGCTCGTCGACTCACAAGGAAGGACGCTGTACGACTCCCACGGGGACAACCCGATGCTGTACCAGTTCGACCGCCCCCCGACGCCGGCGTGCTACGGGGACTGTGCGGAGGTCTGGCGACCGGTGCTGACGACGGCCCGACCGAAGGCGATCGGGGCGGCGGAAGACGATCTGCTGGGGACGATCAGGCGCGAAGACGGCACCCGGCAGGTCACTTATGCCAGCCATCCGCTCTACACCTACGCCGACGACAAGCTGCCGGGTGAAACGAACGGTGACTACGCGGTCAGCTTCGGTGAGGAGTGGCACGCCATGGAACCTGACGGCGAGGAGCCGGCGGCCGGGGGAGGGAACTGAGGTGCGGGTTCTGCTCACCGGCGGTACCGGGTACCTCGGGTCCAACCTGGCGCGTGGCCTGACGGCCGCGGGCCACGAGGTCACGCTCCTCGGCCGCTCGCGGCGGCGGGCGGAGGACCTCGGCCTCGGTGGACTCTCCTTCGCCGAGGGCGATGTCGTCGAGCGCGACCGGGTCGCCGCGGCGATGCGTGGGCACGACGCCGTCGTCCACGCAGCCTCCGTCTACTCGTTCGACCGCCGGAAGGTCGTCGAGATGGAGCGGGTCAACGTCACCGGGACGCAGATCGTGCTCGGCGAGGCCGTCGCGCGCGGGCTCGACCCGGCCGTCCACGTCTCCAGCACGGTGGCCTTCCTGCCCGGCGAGGGATGGGCGACGCCCGACTCCCCGCCCGGCATGCCCGCCGCCCCCTACGCCGCGACCAAGGCCGACTCCGAGCGGGTTGCCCGCGCGATGCAGGAGCAGGGCCTGGCGGTCGTCAGCGTCTCCCCCGGCGGCATCTACGGCGGCGATGACCCCCGCTTCGGCGAGCAGTACCGCTTCGTCCACGACCTGCTGGGACGGCGATTGCCGCTGCTGCCGCGCGGCGGGTTCCACGCGGTCGACGTCGGCGACGCGGTGGCGACCGTCGCCGCCGTCCTGGAGCCACGCCGCGGTCCCCGGCGCTACATCGTGCCCGGGCATCACCTGGCGCCCGTCGACATCGCGCGAAAGCTCAGCCGGATCACCGGCCGGCGCCTGCCTACCGCCTCGGCATCGGCGGGGATGCTGATGCCGGCGGCGAGGCTCGCCGATCGTGCCCAGGGACGCCTTTCCGTCCGCCTGCCGGTGAGCGCCGAGGCCCTCTACATCACCGCCTGCAACCTGCACTACGACGATTCGCGCGCCCGCGTCGAGCTCGGCGTCGAGCCGCGGCCGTTCGAGGAGACGCTCGCCGGCATGGTCTCCCGACTGCTGGTCGAAGGCCGGATCAGACCTCGTGAGGCGGGTCGGCTCGGCGAGCAAAGTCCTCGACGTCCCGGATGAGCAGGCGCACGGCGCGCCTCCGGCGCACGCCGCCGCCCGGGGACCGCCCGGCCCTGGTTCTCGGTCGGCATCGACTAGCGTGGGTGGCTCTGTGCTCCCGTCCCTGTTCGATCGCGCCGCGGAGGTCGAGGCACTGCGGGGCGCGGTCACCGCGGTGGCGGCGGGGCGCGGCAGCGTCACCTTGATCGAGGCGCCGTCCGGGTTCGGCAAGACCAGCCTCTGCGATCTCGCCGCCGAGCTGGCGGCCGAGCGGGGGGTGGAGGTGCTGGCGGCGCGGGGGACCGAGCTGCAGGAGCAGGTGCCGTTCGGCCTGGCGCGGGTGCTGCTGCGGATCCCGCCGGGGGAGCTCGGCGCCTCGCCCGACCGCGGCCTGGCGACGATCGAGCACCTCGCCTTCGCCTGCTTCGAGCGGGTGGTCGGCGAGGGGGGAGAGGAGGGCCGCCCGCACCTGTTGATCGTCGACGACGTGCAGTGGGCCGACCGCCCCTCGGCCGCCTTCCTCGCGCACCTGATCGCGCGCGCCGAGGGGCTGCCGATCGCCTTCCTCCTCGCCTCCCGCCCCGGTCGCGACGCCGGTCACGGCCTGGTCGCGGAGCTCGCCCGCGCGCCCGCGACGAGGCTGCTCCACCCCGGCCCGCTGGACGAGGAATCGACCGCTGCCGTCGTCCGCGAGGTCTGCGGCGCCGATGTCGCGGCGCCGCTGATCGCCGCCTGCCTGCAGTCCAGCGGCGGCAGCCCGTTGATGGTGCGGGAGCTCGCCCGCGAGCTGGCCGCCGCCGGCCCCGCCGCCGACCTCGACACGGTCCGTGACGCGGCGCCGGCGACGGTGCTGCGGGCGGTCCTCTCGCGCCTCGCCCACCTCGGCGCCGGGCCGGCGGCGCTCGCCGAGGCGGTGGCGATCCTCGACGGGTCCGGCACGCTCGAGGTCGCGGCCGAGCTCGCCGGTCTCGACCCGGCCGCCGCCGAGGACGCCGCCGACGCGCTCGCGGGCGCCGCGCTCCTCGCCCCCGCCGAGCCACTCGACTTCGCCCAGCCGCTGGTCGCCGCCGCCCTGCGGGCCGAGATGGGGCCGTTCGCCCGCGCCCGCGCCCACCGCCGCGCCGCCACCGCGCTGGCGGCGGCGGGCGCCCCGGTCGAGACCGTCGCCGCCCAGCTCCTCCACACCCGCCCGGCCGGCGAGGCCGAGACCGTGGCGAGCCTGCGCGAGGCGGCCGGGCTGGCGCTCGACCGCGGCGACGCGACGACCGCGACGCGGCTCCTGGAGCGGGCGCTGGAGGAGCCGCCGCCGGCCGCGCGCGGCGAGGTGCTGGCCGAGCTGGCCGAAGCGGAGGCGACCGCGGGCCTCCCGGCCGGCGCCGAGCACCTCGCCGAGGCGCTCGAGCTGCTGGACGACCCGACCCGCCGCGCCGGCGTCTGCACGGCGCTGGCGCGCACCCTCCACCGCGCCGGCCGGCTCGTCGAGGCCACCCGCGTCGCCGACCTCGGCCGCGGCGAGCTGGCCCCTGACGATCCCCGCGCCGCCGACCTGACCGCCGCCTGGCTCGCCTCGGCGACCCTCTGCGCGGACCTGCACGCGGAGGTGGAAGCGCGCCTCACGCCGATCATCGCCCGGGCCCGCGCGGGTGAGCTGCCCGCCTCGCCGTCGCTGGCGGCGGGTCTTGCCGCCTGGCTCTCCTTCCGCGACGCGCCGGCACCGCTGGTCCGTCGCCTCGCGCTCGCGGCCTTCGCCGCCGACCCCTTGGTCGACGGGGACCCGCGCGGCGCGGCGCTCGGCAACGCGGCGCTCGCCCTCCACGCGATCGACCGGCTGGAGGAGGAGACGGAGCTGCTCGACGCGGCGGTCGCCGCCGCCGAAGAGCGCGGCGCCGTGATCGCCCGCTCGGTCGCGCTCCACTTCCGCGGCACGGCGGCGCTGGAGCGCGGCCTCCTCGACGCGGCGCTCACCGACGCCGAGCGCGCCCTCGACGTCCACCGCTTCGGCTGGGACCCGAGCGCCTGGAGCTCGCGCACGCTGACCTTCGTCCACATCGCCCGTGACGACCTCGCCGCCGCGGCCGAGGCGCTGGCGGTCGGCGAGGGCGCCGACGTCGCCTCGCCCGAGCGCCTGCTGTGGTTGGAGGCGCGGGCGGCGCTGCGGCTGGCCGAAAGGCGGCCTGAGGACGCGCTCGCCGACGCGCTCGAGGCGAACCGGCTGGCGCGCGAGGTCTTCGGCGTCCGCAACGCGCGGCTCTTCCGCGCCTCGGCCCAGGTGCCGTTCGCGGCGGTCGCCTGCGGGCAGGTCGAGCTGGCGCGGGAGCGGGCGACGGAGTCCCTGGCGCCGGCCCGCGAGGCCGAATCGCCGCGCGCCCTCGGCGAGGCGCTGCGGGCCGCCGCCGCGACGGCCGACGCGCCGGCGGCGCGGACGGCGCTCCTGGCCGAGGCCGTGGCGGTGCTCGAGACCTCGCCGGCGCGGCTGCCGCGCGCGCGTGCGCTGGCCGAGCTCGGCGCCGCCGAGCGTGCCGCGGGCGAGCGCGAGCGGGCCCAGGAGACGCTGCGCGCGGCGCTCGAGCTGGCCGACGAGATCGGCGCCCCGCGCCTCGTCGCCGACGTGCGCGGGGAGCTGCGCGCCCTCGGCCGCCGTCCCCGCCGCGCCGCCCGCACCGGCGTCGACGCCCTCACCCCGAGCGAGCGCCGCGTCGCCGACCTCGCCGCCCGCGGCCTCTCGACCCCGCAGATCGCCCATCGCCTCTTCATCACCCGCAAGACCGTGGAGAGCCACCTCGGCCAGACCTACCGCAAGCTGGAGATCGCCGGGCGCGCCGAGCTGGCGCCAATCCTCAGGGAGCCGGCGGGCAAAGATCAGGGAGCATCCCGGTAGAGAAACGCGCCGCGCGCTGCTGATACTGCCGCCGTGCATGGACTCATCGCAGGCGACCGTGACGGTGGAGCTGGCGCTGCTCGTGGGCAGCGACCCGATCGCGGGCGAGCTGCGGCCCGCGGCCGGTCCGCCGCGGCCGTTCATCGGCTGGGTCGCCCTGGTCCGCACGCTCGAGGAGGCGATCAACGCCTTCGATCCGGCGGAAGGCCGGTGACCGGGGCCTCGCGCCGGGTCCGGTTCGGCGTCCTTTTGGCGGCGATCCTGGCCGCGCTTGCCGTGATCGCGGCGCCGGCGTCGGCGCGGCCGATGTTCGTCAGCTCCGAAACCAGCACCAGGATGCCGGTGATCGATCTTGCGAGCGGGACGGTGTCGGCGAGCGTCGAAGGCGTCGGGAAGGGGTCCGTGGCCGTCGCGGTCGCCCCCGACGGCCGGCGCGCCTACGTGGCGAGCTTCGAAGCGGGCAACATCTCGGTCGTCGACACCGCGACCGACGCCGTGATCTCGACGATCGCCCTGGCGCCTTATTCCAACCTGGTCGGCATCGCGATCACCCCTGACGGCCGGAAGGTCTACGTGGCGGATAGCTCCGCCGACCAGGTCGTCGTGATCGACACCGCGACCGACACGGTGAGCAAGACGATCCCGCTGGGGCCGGGAAGTGGCCCGCGCCCGGTCGCGATCTCCCCCGACGGACGGTGGGCCTACGTGGCGGAGGACGAAGCGGGTGAAGTCGCCGTGATCGACACCGCGACCGACACGGTGAGCAAGACCATCCCACTGCCGCCGGCCACCGCGCCGCCGATGGCCCTCGCGATCACGCCGGACGGCAGGCGCCTCTACGGCGTGGGCCTCGCCATCGGTGGCTTCGGCCTGGCTGCGGTCACGGTGATCGACACCGCGACGGATGTCGTCAGCGCGACGTTCTCGCTCCCAGGCGAAAGCGGCGCGTTCGGGATCGCGATCTCCCCCGACGGCCGGTGGGCCTACGCGCCGGAACCCGTGGGTGGTGAAGTCGCCGTGATCGACACCGCTACCGACACGGTGAGCAAGACGATCCCGCTGGGGTTGACCGCCGGCATCCCGTTCGAGGTGGCCGTCTCCCCCGACGGCAGGCGCGCCTACGTGACGGTGATCGGCACAGAAGAAATCGCCGTGCTCGACACCGTGAACGACGAAGCACTGGCGCCGATCGAGGTCCCCGGCGAGCATCCGCTCGCGCTCGGCATCGTCCCCGACCAGCCACCGACCGCCGCGCTTGCCCCCGCCGCGGGCCTCGTCGGCCGGCCGGTCACCTTCGACGCCTCGGCCTCCGCCGATCCCGACGGCGGGACGATCACCTACGACTGGGACTTCGGCGACGGCACGAGTGCCGCCGACGCCGGTCCCGCGCCGTCCCACACCTACGCGGCGCCGGGGCATTACCGCGCCACGGTGACGGTCGCCGACGACCAAGGGTGCTCGACCACCTTCGTCTTCACCGGCCAGACCGCCTACTGCAACGGCTCCGGTGTGGCGCGGGCGACGGTCGACGTGCCGGTGAGCGCGCCGCCCGCGCCCCCCGCCGGCCCCTCCCCGGCCACCAGCCCGTTCCTGATCCGCGGCTTCACCGTGAACCCCGGCAACGGGACGGTGCGGGCGCGCCTCTGGCTGTCGGGCGCCGGAACCCTGCGGGTGCGGGGCGCGAAGGTCCGCCGGGTCCACCGCGCCGTCGCCGAAGCGCGGGTCCTGACCGTGGTCGTGCGGCCGACGCCCAAGGCGATGAAGGTCCTGCGCCGTCGCCACCGCCTCCGCGCCCGGGTCCGGATCACCTTCAAGCCGCTCGCCGCCCCCGCCGGCACGGAGGCGAAGACGCTGACGCTGCGGCGCCGCGGCGGCGGGAGCTGATCGAGCCCAGGAGTGGAGAAGGAGTGCCGGCGTGAGAGGACCGTTCACAGGAGATGACCTGAAGGGCCGGGGCGCCGTCGCGCGTCGCTTCCTGTCCGTGGCCGCACTCGCCGCCTTCGCCCTGCTCTGGGCCCCCACGGCGGCCTCCGCCGCGCCGACCTGGCTCGCGCCCACGAACGTCTCCGACGCCGGCACGAACACCGAAGCTCCCCAGGTCGCCGTCGACCGGCAGGGGGACGCGGTCGCGGTCTGGCAGTACGCGGATGGCGGCAACTTCGTCATCCAGGCGACGACCCGGGAGGCAGGCGGCACCTGGTCGGCCCCGGTCGATCTCTCGCCGCCGGGAAGCTACGCCTACTACCCCCAAGTGGCAATCGACGCCGCGGGCGACGCGGTCGCGGTCTGGGAGTACTACGACGGCACCCACTGGGTCGTACAGGCGACGACCCGGGAGGCAGGCGGCACCTGGTCGGCCCCGGTCGAGCTCTCGCCTTCAGGGCAGGAATCCGTCGAACCCCGCGTCGCGATCGACGCCGAAGGCGACGCGGTCGTGGTCTGGGAAGACCTCTCCGACCGGACCATCCGGACGGCCGGCCGGGCGGCCGGCAGCGCCTGGTCGTCGCCGACGAGCCTCTCGCCGCCGGGGCAGGAAGCTCGCGGGCCCCAGGTCGCGCTCGACGCCGAAGGCGACGCGGTCGCGGCGTGGAGAGGCTACGAAGGTGGTAAATGGATCATCCAGACGGCGAGCAGCGCCGTCGGCGGCGCCTGGTCGACCCCGGCCGCCCTCTCGGCGCCCGCACGGAGCGCCGAAGGCGCCCAGGTCGCCCTCGATGCCGCAGGCGGCGCGGTCGTGGTCTGGGAACGCTCCGAAGGCGCCAACTGGTCCATCCAGGCCGCGGGCCGGGAGGCCGGCGGCGCCTGGTCGTCCCCGGTCGAACTCTCGACACCGGGGCAGGAAGCCACCGAATCCCAGGTGGCCGTCGATCCCCAGGGTGACGCGGTCGCGATCTGGGCCCACACCGGGACCATCCAGGCGGTAGGCCGCGAGGCCGGCGGCACCTGGTCGTCCCCGGTCGATCTCTCGCCGTCGGGACAGGGCAGCCCCCAGGTCGCCCTCGACGCCGAAGGCGACGCGGTCGCGGTGTGGAGAGGCTACGACGGCAGCAATTGGACGATCTGGTCGGCGAGCAGCGCCGTCGGCGGCGCCTGGTCGACCCCGGTCGCCCTCTCGGTGCCCGCGTGGAGCGCCGAACGCCCTCAGGTCGCTTTCGACGCCGACGGCGACGCGGTCGCGGTGTGGCAGCGCTACGACGGCAGCGACGAATTCGTCCAGGCGGCCTTCCTCGACGCCGCCGGCCCGCAACTGCGCGGGCTCTCGATCCCGACCTCGGGCACCGCGGGGCAGGCGCTCCCCTTCTCGGTCTCCCCCCTCGACGCCTTCTCGGCGGTGGGGGCGACGAGCTGGAGCTTCGGCGACGGCGCCACCGCCGCCGGCACCGCCGTCACCCACGCCTACGCGAAGGCCGGCACCTACACGGTGACCGTCACCAGTGCCGACGCGCTCGGCAACTCGAGCACGGCGACGGGAACGGTGACGGTCGCCGCGGCACCCATGACCCCGCCCGCCGGTACCGGTGGGCCCGGCAAGGCCGGTAGGTCTGGCAAGGCGGGCAAAGACGCCGGCTCCACCCGCGCCACCGCCGGCGCCCGCGCCCGGGTCAAGAACGGCAGGGCGTTGCTGAAGCTGACCTGCCCGGCCTCGGGCCCCTGCAAGGGCCAGGTGGTCCTCAGCCTCAGGGTGAAGAAGCCGGCGATGGCCCTTCGCGCCAGGAAGAAGGCGCCGTCCAGGTCCGTCCGGATCGGCGCCGCATCCTTCGCCCTCGCCCCCGGCGGCAACGCCACGGTCCCGGTCAAGCTCAGCGCCAAGGGCCTCGCCCTGTTGAAGGCGAGCGGCAGGCGCGGTCTCAAGGCGAGCCTCGGCGGCGCGGGCGTCAAGCCCGGGCCATTGGTGCTGAAGGCGACGCCGAGGCGCCATCCGGCCCACCCGCACCGCCACTGATCGGGGTTGCCGATCCGCCCGCGTCCGGCGGACCGGCCCCTCCCGCCGGGCGGCCCGCTCAGGCCGCCTGTGATTCGATCACGGTCCCACCCAGGATGCAGTCGGCCGCGTCGACGCGGAGGTCGAGCCGGGTCCAGGGGGCAGAGGTGCCGCTCGGCCTCGCGTCGAGGTCGACCGTCACCGCGTGTTCGGGGCCGCTGCCGAAGAAGGTCAGGCCGAAGGTGTGGTAATTGACCGCGAAGACCTTCGATTCTTCGTTGTTGCTCGAGGTGCCGAACGCTTCGAACCTGGCGCCGCCGGCCACCTTGAGGCCGATCTGGGAAGAACCCCCGAGCCCGGGGCTGCAGGCCGAGCTCAGTTCGATGCCGCCGAAGGTGCCGACCTTCGTCGACGTCGTCGGCACCGCGATTTCGAGCGAGAGCGCGCCCGGGCCCTGTTCACCCCGTGGCCCCTGTTCGCCCTTTTCCCCTCTCTCACCTTGGTCGCCCTTCGGCCCTTGCAGACCGATCGGGCCCTGCGGGCCGGTCAGCGCCGCCTTCGAGGCGGTGCTCAACTTGATCGGGGTGACGGCACCTTTCTTGATCTGCTTCGTGCCGACGCTGTTCTTCGGCAACTGCGTCGCCGCATAGGCGGTCCCGCCGCCCAACAGCAGGAGGAGACAGAGGGTGGAGATGACGTTCGAGTAGGTGAGCTTCCCGCGGATGCGATTCATCGCCTTCCTTCCGGAATAGGTGGACGGGGCGGACGTGACCTCGGCAGCCTCTCAGCGTGGGGTCGATCTGCCTAGCCCAGAAGTGGGTGACCCAGGAGCTCCTGCACGCGCTCGGGCCGGGCGTCGACCCACCCGGCGATCTGCGCGTCACGCTCGGCCTCTCGGCGGACACGCCCTTGCCGTCGCAGGCGCCGACGATCTTCACGCCGGCCTCGCCGGCTTCTGGCCCGGCGGCGGGCATCGCCGTGATCCTGTCGGGCGACTCCTACGCGGTCGGCGATTACTTCGGCTTTCGCCATTCCCTCCACCACGGTTGACGGGAAGCGCGGGTGTTCCATGCGGCCTCCGCCGCCTTCGTCGCGCTCGCGGCCGCCGTCGTCCTCGTCCCGGGCGCGCCACTCGGACTGATCAACGTCGGTCTTGCTGCTGCTGCTCTGCAGCGACCTCGCCGTGCTCGGGCCGTGGGTCAACCCGACCTGCCTCTCGCGCTCCCGCAGCGCGACCCTGGTCCTCCTGAGGGTCCAGCTCCTGCTTTCCGCCTCTTCTCCTGGCGCGCCTGGTCCAGGCCGGCCTGGGCGGCTGACCCCCCGGGGTCGACCCGTGTCGACACCAGGGACCTCACTGATGCGAACGGGGGAGCAAACGTAGAGGGTCATCGGGGTCACCTCACGAGGAGGGAGGTCTTCGATGGCGAGCTACGACTGCGACCTGGTGATATCGATTCCGGCTTCGGCGGCAGCGTCGCCGCGCTGCGCGCCGCCGAGAAGGGGTATCGGGTCGGCATCATGGAGTCGGGCAGGCGCTGGCCCGACGAGGACATCGCGCTGGGTCGAGCGGGCGATGTCGCTGTGGTCGAACAAGGGCGAGGCGGACCCGAGGCCACTGCTCGGCTCCGGTTGCGAGAGGTCGACGACGAGGTCCGGGTCCGCGGTTGAGCTTGACCAACCCACCACGAACGAAGGAGCAGACATGGCAACCCTCCACTTCACGGCGACGACGACGGCCACGCCCGAGCAGTTCGTGGCGGGGCTCACCGACTTCGGGCCGGGTCGGGCGGAGCTCTTCGAAAACAGCGCCGACGACGAACTCAAGGTGCACAGCCGGGGCCCGACCGAAGCCGACGTCACCGAGGGCTCAAGCGGCATCTGGGAGCGTCTGCACTACGACTGGTCGGACCCTGATCGCGTCGTCCTGAACACGACGGACTCCAACACCTGGAGCAACAAGTCGAGCCACACCTACACCTTCAACCGACTGCCCGAAGGGATGACCGTGATCGACTACGTCGTGGTCCGGGACGGGAAGACGTTCAAAGGGCGCCTCCTCGGGGTGGTCTTGGGCACCGTCGGCAAGGGCAGGCTGAAGAAGGCCTTCGACGGGGCGGTCAAGGCGATCGAGGCCCGCAGCAACGACGCCGGCAAGGCCGGGGCGGTCTGAGCGTGGGTTACGCGGCGAGCCCGAACCGCACGGCCCTCGGCGCGAGCGGGACGACCTACGCATACCGGGATCTCGGCGGCGGCGAAGACCGCGACGCGTCGACCACCTGGACCGAGTTCGCGGCCGACGTCGAGGAGTCCATGCGATGAACGGACGGGTGACGCCCTGGGGGCGGTCGGTCGCGGCTTCGCCGCCCGGGCTCCTCGGAACGGTGGCCAGGGCGTTCCACGGAGATCCTTGACCGATGGTCGTGACGGCGGCGGGTGCGCTCGATGTGTGGGGCCGTGCCTAGCTGCTTGATCGATTCCTGCGCCGGAGCCCGGACACTGCGGAACAGGCTCCTAGTTACCCGAGCCCCCGGCGACCGCGCGGCCGGCCCTCGCCACCTCGCGCCGCAGCGCCTTCAGGCCGGCGACGTAGATCTCGGAGAAGGTCGGGAAGGGCTGGATCGTGTCGGCCAGGATGTGGAGCGGGACCCCGGCGCGGATCGCCAGGGTCGCTTGTTGGAGCCACTCCCCCGCTTCGGGGCCGAGGGCGTAGGCGCCCGTGAGCCGGTCGCCGTCGCTGAGGAGGGTCAGGAAGCCTTCTTGTCGCGCGTATGCGTGGGTGTAGGTGGCCGTCTTGGCCACCTCCGCCAGCGGGACGGTGGCGCTGAACCGGCCGGCCGAAGCGCCGACGGCGGCAGCCTGAGGGTCGGTGTAGACGACGCGGGGCACCGCCTCGTAGGAGGCTTTCCGGGGCTCGCCGAGGATGTTGGCGGCGACCACCTCGCCCTGGTACTTGCCGACGTGGGTCAGCGGCCAGAGGCCGTTGACGTCGCCGATCGCCCAGAGGTTCTCGGCCGCGCGCAGGTGTGCGTCGACCGGGATGCCGTGCGTGTCGGGTTCGACGCCGACGGTCTCGAGGCCGATCCCCTGGACCCGCGGGCGCCGCCCGGTGGCGACCAGCAGCCGGTCGCCCCGCAGCTCGCGGCCGTCGTCCAACTCGATGAGGAAGTCCTCGCCGTCGCGCCGCGCCGCCGCGGCGTTCACACCGAGGGCCAGCTCGATTCCTTCGCGCGCGAGTTCCGCCCCGAGCGCCTCACCGAGCGGTGCCGGCTCCCGGCCCAGAAGGTGCGGTGACATGTCCATCACCACCGCCTCGCCCCCGAGCCGCCGAATCGCCTGGGCCATCTCGACGCCGACCGGGCCGCCGCCGAGGATCAGGAGGCGCTTCGGCACCGCCTTCATCGCGGTCGCCTCACGGCTGCCCCAGACGCCGTCGAGGTCGCGCAGGCCCGGCACCGGCGGCACGATCGGATCGGCACCGTTGGCGAGGACGACGTGCCCCGCGGTGTGCCGGACGCCGTCCACCTCCACCGCGCCCGGCCCGGCGAGCCGGCCGTTGCCCCGCAGCAGGTCGATCCCGTGGTCGGCCAGCCACTTCTCCTGCCCGGCGTCCTTCCATTCGGAGACCATGAAGTCGCGCCAGGCGAGCGCCGCCTCGACGTCGACCTCCGCGCTCGCCGCGGCCTCGCGCGCCCCGTGGACCGCCTCGCCCGGCCGCAGCAACGTCTTCGACGGGATGCAAGCCCAGTAGGAGCACTCGCCGCCGACCAGCTCGCGCTCCACCACCGCGACCCGCACGCCGCCCTCCGCCAGCGCCCCGGCGCAGTGCTCGCCGGGCGAGCCGCCGCCGAGGACGATCACGTCGTAGTCGCTCACGTGCCCGCCTCCGTGCGCCGGGTCGCGGCCTCGACCGCCTGCTCGGCGCTCTTCCCTTCCTCGCGGGCGACGATGTAGCCCGCGTACCAGGTCGACCAGTGGTGCGGGGGCGCGGTCGGCTCGTATTCGCCGTGATGCTCCTCGGCCTCGCGTAGCAGCGCGGTCAGCTTGTCGATGTCCATGAACTCCTCCTTCGATCCGGTTCAACCGACGAACTGCTGCCCGCCGTCGATGTCATAGGTGGCGCCGGTGATGGCCGTGTTGGTCATCAGGTGGACCGCCAGGGCGGCGATGTCCGCCGGACCTACGACCCGACCGATCGGCAGCGAATTCCGCAGCTCCTGCCGTCGCGCGTCGAGGTCGTCCCCGAGCAGCGACGCCGACAGCGGCGTGTCGACGAAGCCGGCCGCGATCAGGTTGGCTCGCACCGGCGCCAGTTCGAGCGCCAGGGTCGCCGTGAACGCGGGCAGCGCCGCGGTGGCGGCCGATGCGATCCCGAGCTCGCGGCTGATCTTGCGACCGCCGGTCCCGCCCATCAACACCAGCGCACCGCCCGGGTTCATCCGGGGGCCGGCGTTGCGCGCGACCTCGAGCGCCAGCGCGATGTGGTCGCTGACCGCGTCGCGGACGCGCGCCGCGTCCATCTTCAGCAGCGGGCCGTAGCTCGGGCCGCCGGCGGTGACCATCACGTGGTCGATCCGCCCCGGCTGCGAGGCGAAGAACTCTCGCAGGGCCCCGAAGTCGTAGGCGTCGAAGGCGGCGGTCCGCGCGGCCCCGACCTCGTCGGCCGCGCGCCCCAGGCGCTCGAGGTCGCGCCCGGCGAGCACCACCGCGGCGCCCTCGGCGCGCGCCCGCCGCGCCGTCTCCAGTCCGATCCCGGCACTGCCTCCGATCACGACGACCGTCTGTCCTTCGAGCTCCGGCACGGGGCGAGCATCGCCGAGCGGCTCCGTGCTCGCGCCCGGCAACACCCTGGTCGGGTGCCTGGTCCAGGGAGAGGGCCAGTGACCACACGGGCGCGATCCGCCGGCGCCGCCGCGAGGCTGACCTCACCGCAACCGACCAAGGAGAACCCGATGAGCGCCACCAGCGAAAGCAATACGTCGGTCCAGTCCTCACGACCAGGGACGATCGACATGAAGCTCGAGGTCGTCGCGATCCCGGTCGCCGACGTCGACCGCGCGAAGGCCTTCTACGCCAACCTCGGCTGGCGCCTTGACGCCGACCTCCGGTTCGGGGAGGTCCGGGTCGTCCAGTTCACCCCCACCCACTCCGAATGCTCGGTCGCGTTCGGCAGCGGGCTGATCAAAGCCGAGCCCGGTACGGCCGAACGGCTGGAGATCGTCGTCTCCGACCTCGAGGCGGCCCGCGCCGATCTCCTCGCCCGCGGGGTCGAGGTCAGCGACTTCTTCCACCGCGGCGAGGCGGGCTTCGAAGCGGGACTCGACCCCCAGCGCACGTCCTACGCGTCCTACGCCACCTTCGATGATCCCGACGGCAACAGCTGGCTGTTGCAGGAGGTGACCGACCGGCTGCCGGGACGGACCTGGGAGGACTGAGGATGGAGCTCGGCAGCGCCGAGAGCAACGGCTCGGGCTCGGAAGCATGGGCCCGGCCCTGGACCCACCTCCGGATCGACCGGCCGAGCCCCGGCCGTTGCCGGGTCACCTTCGAGCACCCGCCGATCAACACGATCACCGCCACCACGGTCGCCGAGCTGGCGGAGCTGGTCGGCCTGATCGAGGCAGACCAGGAGCTGAACGTCGTCGTCTTCGACAGCGCCAACCCCGACTTCTACCTCGCCCACTACGACATCGAGGGTGATTCGGAGAAGGCCCTGGCGCTCGGCGACGGGCCGACCGGGATGCACGCCTGGCTCGACCTGCTGGTGCGGCTGTCGCGGGCACCGGTGCTGAGCATCGCCGCTGTCCGCGGCCGCGCTCGCGGCGCCGGCAGCGAGTTCGTCCTCGCCTGCGACCTGCGCTTCGCGTCCCGCGAGAACACGCTGCTCGGCCAATTCGAGGTGGCGACCGGCGTCGTCCCCGGCGGTGGCCCGATCGCGCGCCTCGCCCGCCTCGTCGGTCGCGGCCGGGCGCTCGAGATCCTGCTCGTCGCCGACGATCTCGACGGGCCCTGCGCCGAGCTCTACGGCTACGTCAACCGGACGGTCCCCGACGAACGACTGGACGAGGAGGTCGCGGCGATCGCCGCGCGGGTCGCCCGCTTCGATCACGAGGCGATCGCGCGGACCAAGGCTTACGTCGATCCGGTGACGCTGCCGCCCGACGGCGCCTAGATGGGTAGTTCCACGACGCGGCGGGGACGGGTGGGGGTTCGGGGGGCGGGCGGGCGTCCGAGGTGGCGGGTGCGGGTGTCCTGGGCTCCTCATGGGGGTCCTGGCAGGCTGTGACCCCCATGAGGAGCCCAGGACGTGAGGCGTGCGTGGGAGAGGCGTCACAGGGACGTGAGGAAGTCGGACTTCCGTGACGATCA
>CALCIA010000343.1 GCA_937907435.1 uncultured Actinomycetes bacterium | reverse complement strand
CTGCCCGGGCCGTGGCGAGAGGGGCGGGTCCCTAACCCGGGCGACAGCTTGCGGGTCCCCATCCCTTCCCCGGGCGACAGCTTCCCGGACGTGTGGCCTTACGCTAATAGCTCGTGTGGTTCACCTTCTCCGGCTGGATCTTCACGATCACGCGTTCTTCGCCTGGCTGGCGGTGGGGGTAGGAGTCGACGCCCATGTAGCGCTTGGCGAGGGCGTCGATGTCGTCGTCGGCGCCGTCCTTGGTCATCTCGACGACCTTGCCCTGGATGATCAGGTTCTCGTAGGGGTTTTCTTGCGCGTGGATCGAGATCGCCACCCGCTCGTCGCGGTGCAGGTTGTCGGTCTTCACCCGGCCCTCGGCGGTGTTGAAGGTGACGAGGTTGCCGTCGAGTCCGATCCAGATCGCCGACACCTGCGGCGAGCCGTCCTTGTTCACGGTCGCCACGTGGGCGAAGTCCTTGTTTTCGAATAGGTGCTTCGCCTTGTCGGGGATCGCAGCCATAGGTCCTCCTGATCGTGATTTAGTGTCTTTGTCAACCATTTCTACTACGTCGGTAGGGTCGCGGGATGAATGACTCGGCACGAGTGTCTGTGCGGCTGCGCCCGCGCGGGCGCGGTGACGCCCTGTTGGGCTTCGAGGACGGGGTGCTGCGCGCGCGGGTCTCGGCGCCGCCGACCGACGGGCGCGCCAACCGCGCCCTCTGCAAGCTGATCGCCGCCCAGGTCGGCGTCGCCCCGTCGCGGGTCAGCGTCGTCCGCGGCGCGAAGTCCCGGGACAAGGTTGTCGAGGTCGAGTCGCTGGGCGCGGACGAGCTGGCCGAGCGGCTGGGCGGCTGAGGACGCCATGGCCGACGACCTGCCGACCCTCCTCTTCGCCGGCCCGGCGGACCTCGAGGCGTGGCTCGAGGACAACGCCGCCACCTCGCCGGGCCTCTGGCTGAAGATCGCCAAGAAGGGCGCGCCGGAGCCGAGCGTCACCTACGCCGAGGCGGTCGAGCTGGCCCTCTGCTTCGGCTGGATCGACAGCCAGAAGCGCGGCCTCGACGACACCCACTTCCTGCAGCGCTTCACGCCCCGCCGTCCCCGCGGCCGCTGGTCGCGGATCAACCGCGAGAAGGCCGAAGCCCTGGAGGCCGCCGGCGCCCTCCGTCCCGCGGGCGCCGCGGAGGTGGCGGCGGCGAAGGCCGACGGCCGCTGGGAGGCCGCCTACGAGGGCCAGCGCACCGCCGCGGTCCCCGACGACCTCCAGCGCGAGCTCGACGCCAACCCCGCCGCCTCGGCCGCCTTCGCCGACCTCGACAGCGCCAACCGCTACGCGATCACCTACCGCCTCGGCGAGGCCAAGAAGCCCGAGACCCGCGAACGCCGCCTGCGCAAATTCCTCGCGATGCTCGAGCGGGGCGAGAAGATCCACGAATAGGGCCGTCGTGGAGCTACCCTTTGCGCCATGAAATCTGGCGACGAGCAGGGATTCCACGGCAACCCAGCCAAGGCTTGGAGTGACAACGAGGAGTCGCGCCGCCGTCAGCTGCGCGAAGACGCCAGCCGCTCGCTCGCCGAGAACCTGGCCGAGGGCCTCGCGCTGAGCGAATACCTGTCGACCTTCACCGGCGCCGCCCGTCCGCGGTGACGCCACAACCTCTTCGGCTCCGCACTCTTCTCGAGCGCCTGCGCGCGGCCGAGGTCGATTTCGTCCTGGTCGGCGGTCTCGCCGTCAACGCCTGGGGCTATCTGCGCGCGACCCGGGACGTTGATCTGGTGCCCGATCCGTCGACCGAGAATCTGGCGCGGCTGGACGCCTTGCTGGTCGATCTCGGTGGCAAGGTCGAAGTTGGCGGACAACTTCTCGAGCCGTCCGCCATCAGAACCTTCCTCCGGACCGGCGACCGGACCCTCGTCCTCACCGACCTCGGCCGGGTCGACGTCCTGCAGGGCCTGCCGCAGATTCCCCCATTCGCCGCTCTCGACGCGCGGGCGAGCGAGGTGGACATCGACGGGCTGAAGGTGAAGGTCTGCTCGCTCGACGACCTGTTGGCGATGAAGCGGGCCAGTGACCGCGCTCGCGACCGCGACGATCTCGAGGCTCTGGAGGCGGCGCGGGGCCGGGAGGGTCCGTGAGGGCCGGTCGACACTGCCCGCGTCGCGTCAAGGCTCACCCCGTGGCGACGGCGTAGGCGTCCTCGGCGTCGAGGAAGGGCGCCAAGGTGACGTAGACGAAGGTCGGCACCAGCACCGGCAGCCGCTCCGGGCCCTCCGCCTTGACGAAGTCGTAGAGGAGCGCGTAGAGGGCGCCGCCGACCGCCTCGGCCGCGATCGCCGGGACGTCGGGGGCGACCTCGTAGCCCGGCTGCAGGAGGCCCTCCATCCCTTCGGTCACCATCTCCCGCTGCTCCAGCGCGCGCGGCCCCGCCCCGTACATCTCGACCGCGCCGAGCCGGCCGTACTCGGGCTCTTCGGCGGCGAAGTGGAGCATCGCCCGCTGGGTGTCGCGGACGGCGCGGCGCCAGTCACCACCGCGGCGGAAGGCGGGGAGCGCCGCGGCCAGCATCTGCGCCGAGCCGCTGTCGAGGGCGGCCACCATCGCGTCCTCCTTGCTCTCGAAGTATTCGTAGAAGGTGCGCCGGGACGTTTTCGCCCGCTCGACGATCTCGGCGATCTTGGCCTCCTGATAGCCCTTCTCGGAGACGACCGCCGCGAGGGCCCGCAGCAGCCGCTCCGGCGGGGCGGAGGGGAGCTGGCGATCCTCGAAGCTGAGCGCCTTCACCGTGCGCACGCGGCTCGGGCGCAGCGGTCCGGGGGGCGGGGGGACCGAGAGGAGCCATCGCCAGAGTTCGGGGGCGAGGTCGGTCAGCTCGGCCTCTTCGCCGCGCAGCAGCCGCTTGTAGATGACCTTCTGGACGCCGCCGATCAGCGCCCGGACGATCTCGACGGGCATGCCCTCGCGCCCGCCGATCCGGTCGAACGTCTGGGACAGCAGCTGCTCGAACTCCGCCAGGGTGCCCTCGAGCAACGCGACCGCCCGCGGGCCGGCGGCATAGATGTCGACGAGGCAGAGCCGCGCGGCGGCCGCCTGGGAGGCGACCAGCCCGAGCCCGCCTTCGAACCCGCGGCGGGCCTCCTCCTCGTCACCGCCGATCCCGTTCGCGCGGGCGTACTCGAGCGAGGGCGCGAGCAGCGCCTCGACCGTGGCCGCGAACGCCGCCTCCTTGTCGGCGAAGTGCTCGTAGAAGCTGCTCTTGGAGACCCCGGACAGCTCGCTGATGTCGCCGACGGTGGACGCCTCGTAGCCCTTTTCGGCGACCGCCGCCACGATCGCGCCGAAGATCCGTTCGCGCTGGTTGGACGTCGTCTCCTCCTCCGAGGAGGCGCCGCCCGGCCGCAGCTTGCGGGAGCGCAATTCCTCGACATTTCCCCATGGCGTCTGGACCATCTGCGCGACGATATCTTGGTCCGCTGATGTTCCTGAATGCGGCGAGCAACGTTGGGGAGAGCTGGTACTTCAGTGATCCTTTTGGTGAGGATTGAGGCTCAGCGGATATAGCCGCCTATATCCCTATCCCAAGCGGTATATCGAGAGATAATCCGGACCGCAGACACGCTGTCTTCTCGGCCGGTGATTGACATATTGGTCCATATATGTTCCTATTCATCTCGTGCTTCGGGCCTCTCGGATCCGCTCTCATCAAGCCTTCCTGTTCCTCGCTGTCGCAGCTTCCGTCGCGCTCTTCTTCGGCTCTGGGACGGCCCGCGGGGCGCAGCCGCAATCGGCCTCGTTCAGCCTCCGCGGCAGCAACGGCTTCGTCGTCGACGTCACCAGCCAAGGCGACGAGGTCACGGTGATCGCTTCGGAACGGTGGGCGCCCGTCGCGACCTTCGGGCCGTCGGGACGCCTCCGCTCGGCGGGCACCGGCAATGGCGCCTCCACCATCTACACGGCGCCCGCCAAGGCCGCCGGTCCCGAGGCGGTGGAAGCCGCTCTCGGTGAACTCGGCCGGATCGCCGTGCGCTTCCGCCCCTCCGGCCGGCGCGTCGTCAGCACCGCGCGGCAGGTCTGCGGACGGCCGGGCCGGGTGGTCAGGCGCCTCGGGGTCTTCGTCGGCACGATCAGCTTCGAAGGCGAGGGCGGCTACACGACGGTCGCCGCGACCAGCGCCCGCGGCTCGGTCGGGACGCCGCCGCCGCCCGGCTGCGAGACGCCGGGCTCGACCTCCGGCGCGGCGGTCGCCTCCTCGTCGATGCCCGCCGCGGCGACCACGGGAGGCGCGGTCCTGTCCGCGGTCGACCCGGGGACCGGTTCGAGGTTCCGCGCGGCGCCCGGGCGGGGCGGGGTCAGCTTCCGCGCGCGGGTCGAGGAACGGAACGCGGACGGAGTCACCGTCGTCCGTCGCGCGCAGGCAGGCGCGCCCGTCTCCTCCTTCCGCTTCAACCGCCCGCTCACCTGGGCGGCGGTGACGCCGCCGGCGCCCTTCTCCGGCACCGCCCGCTTCGCCGCCCGTGCCGGGGCCCCCTGGAGGGGCAGCCTGCGGGTCACCTTCCCCGGGCTGAGCGTGCCGCTGACCGGAGCCGACTTCCGGGCGGGGATGGGGCGACCCTGATGTCGTGGCCTCGTCGGTCGTCAACCGCCGCCGCGGAGCTGCGATGACCCACTTCGGCCACTGTCGGCGGCGCCTCGAGGTCGCGATCGAGGAGGCCTGCGAGGGTCAGGCGACCTGGCCCGCCCGGGTCGCGGCCGCGGTCGGCGCCGCGGTGGACCTTGCCGCCGCCGACCCCGACGCCGGCCGCACCCTCACCGAAGGAGCGGGCCGTCGCCACGGCGACGACGAGGCGCTCCTCGCCCTGGTCGACGACCTCGCCACGCTGCTCGAACACGGCGCGCCGCCCCGCAACCGGCGCCTCCCCGCCGCGCCGACCCTGATCATGCGGATCGCCCGCCAGATCAACCTCGAGCTCGAAGCGGGCCGCGGTCCCACCCTCCCCGCGGTCGCCCCCGACCTCACCTTCCTCGCCCTGATGCCCTACCTCGGCTTCGCCGAGGCGCGCCGCTGGTCGCAGCCCACCGCGACCGCGTAGGCCTCCTCCTCGAAGACGCATCTCGGGAGGGCGGTGTCAGAAGGACTCGATTTCAGGCGATGCATGGATCGCCCACCTCATGGTCATATAATGCCCACGAGATGACTCTGCAACCGGTCAAGCGTGCCTTGTCTCCCCGCCTGGTGGCCGCGCTCGCAGATACGCCTGCGGTAATGGTCGTCGGGCCGCGGCAGGCGGGCAAGAGCACTCTGGTCAAGGAGCTGATCGCCGCTGACGCCGACGCCCGCTACCTGACCCTCGACGATCTCGGCAACCTGGAGGCCGCGCGGCAGGATCCGATCGGCTTCGTCGAGGGCCCGACGGGAACGGTTGCGATCGACGAGATCCAGCGGGCGCCCGAGCTGCTACTGCCGATCAAGGCGGCGATCGACCGCGACCGCCGGCCCGGCCGGTTCATCCTCACCGGGTCCGCTCAGGTGATGCTGCTGCCGACCGTCTCAGAGTCGCTTGCCGGCCGCATCGAGGTCCATACCCTTTGGCCCTTCTCGCAGGCGGAGATCGCGGGAGTCGACCCGGGGATCGTCCCGGCCTTGGTCGAGTCGGGCACCCGGGGGCCGGCGGCGCCCGCGACGCCGCGCGGGGAGATGATCGAGCGGCTCGCTCGCGGCGGCTTCCCGGAGGCGGTGTCGCGCCCGGACGATCGGCGTGCAGAGTGGCTGGACGCCTACCTGTCGGCGATCGTGCAGCGCGACCTGCGCGACCTCGCAAACATCGAGCGCCTGGCGGAGATCCCCGCCCTGCTCGCCTCGCTCGCCGCGCGGGTGCGAGCGCCGCTCAACAAGGCCGACGTAGGCAGCTCGGTGGGAATCCCGCGAAGCTCGCTGGACCGGTACCTCACTCTGCTCGAGCACGTCTTCCTGGTCCGTCGGCTGCCCGCCTGGCACTCGAATCGGATCAAGCAGATCACCAAGGCGCCGAAGCTGCTGATCGCCGATTCCGCCCTGCTGATGCACCTCCTGCGGGCCGACCGCACGCGGCTGGAGAGGGACGACGCGCTGCTCGGCACAGTGCTGGAGTGCTTCGTCGGAATGGAGCTCGCGAAGCAGCTCGCCGCCGCGAGCCCGCGAACCGCACTGATGCACATGCGAACCGCGCGCGGCGTCGAGGTCGACTTCGTGCTCGAAGGCACGGGCGGCGAAGTCACCGGCCTCGAGGTCAAGGCAGCCGCGACCGTCCGCGCCGATGACTTCAAGCACCTGATCAGGCTGCGGGACAGCCTCGACGACCGCTTCGTCCGCGGCGTCGTGCTCTACGCCGGCGGCGAGCCACTCCGTTTCGGCGACCGCCTCGAAGCGTGGCCGCTGTCCTGTCTCTGGACGGCGGCCTGAGCGGGACCGCCGCCGGGGCTCCTGCTGCTGAGACTCGAGGCGCTCCGCCGGCGTCACCTTGCCGCGACCGCGTAGGCCTCCTCGGCGCCGAGGAAGGGGGAGAGGGTGATGTAGGCGGCGGCGGGCAGCAGTTCCGGCAGGCGCTCGGGGCCGTGGGCCTTTATGAAGTCGTAGAGCATCGCGTAGAGGGCGCCGCCGATCGCCTCGGGGGCCATCGCCGGCGTCTCCGGGGCCAGCTCGAATCCCGCGGCCAGGAGCCCCTCCATCCCTTCGGTCACCATCTCCCGCTGCTCCAGCGCCGGCGGCCCCGCGGCGTAGATCTCGACCGCGCCGAGCCGTCCGTACTCCGGCTCCAGGGCGGCGAAGCGGAACATCGCCTCCTGCGTGTGGTGGACCGACTCCGGCCAGTCGCCGGCGCGGCGGAAGGCGGGCAGCGCGGCGGCCATCATCTGCGCCGAGGAGGCGTCGAGCGCGGCGACCATCGCCGCCTCCTTGTCGCGGAAGCTCTTGTAGAAGGTGCGCTGCGAGGTGTGCGCGCGCTCGACCACGTCCGCCACCGTCGTCTCCTGGTAGCCGCGCTCGACGACCACCGCCGCCAGCGCCCGTAGCAGCCGGTCGGGTGGGGCGGAGGACGCCTGGCGCTCCTCGAACGGCCGCGGCCGTAGCCATCTGCGCCGCGCCGGGCGCAGCGGCCCCGGCGGCGGTGGCACGCAGAGGACCCAGTCCCACAGCCCCGCTGCCGCCTCCGGCAGCGCCTCCGCTTCGTCGCGCAGCAGCCGCTTGTAGACGGCCTTTTGCACTCCGCCGACGATCCCGCGCACCAGCTCCTCCGGCATCCCTTCACGACCGGGTATCTGCTCGAACATCTGCCCCGCCAGGTCGGCCAGGCCGTCGAGGATCGCGTCGTGCAGCGCCGCCGCCTCCGGCCCCGCGGCGTGGATCTCGACCAGGCACATCTTCGCCGCGGCCGGCTGGGCCGCGACCAGCTCGAGCAACCCGAAGAACCCTTCTCGCGCCCGTGCCTCGTCGGCGACCACGCCGTCGTCCGCCGCCAGCCGCTCCAGCGCCGGCCCGATCAACGCATCGACGGCGGCGACGAAGCACTGCTGCTTATCGTCGAAGTGCCGGTAGAACGAGCTCCGCGACACACCCGACAGCTCGACCACGTCGGCAACCGTCGTCGCCTCGTACCCCCGCTCGGCCACGACCGCCGTGAGCGCCCCGAAAAGCCGTTCCCGCTGGTTCCGCTCGGTGGCCGCTCGGGACAGTCCGGAGCCAGGGCGAAGACGCCGGTCGCGCAGCTCGTTCGACTCTCCCCAGGGAGTCCTCATTGGCTTTGAACCTCAAGAGTTGGTACGTCTATGACTGTTATTTCATGCAATGTTCCTGGTCCCACATGGAAGATTAAACCGCTTTATAGAGCCATTTGAATTGCACAAATCCATGACATCGTCACCTCGATACCGAATCTACTCTTGACACAGTGGTATTTCTACGTTTCCATTCACAGCGTCGAAAGCAGGGCAACCGATCTCGGGAAGTCCGGCTTGTCGACAGGAGAGAGACAGATGGCTGAGCCTCGGCCAGGGACCCGCACGAGCGGGAGGGAAGGGGCGACGCCACGGGACAAGGAGGGGTACCGAGTGAGACGTCAAGCGACGGCATCGCCCCCGCGATCGCCTATGACCATCGGGAGCGCAGCCTTCGGCCTCGCCTGCCTGTGCCTGGTCGCCCTCGCGGCGATCGTCGGCCCGGCTACCGCGGCCGCCGCTGAATGCCCGAACGAAGAATTCCGGCGTGGGCCGTCCGCGCTGCTGCCGGAATGCCGTGCCTACGAGCTGGTCTCGCCCGCGCTCAAGGAAGGCGGCTACGTGAACGGGACGATCAGCGTCCGCGTCTCGCCCGACGGCGACGCGGCCGGCTTCTTCTCTTACGGCTCGTTCGCCTCCAATGCCGCCGCCCCCTGGTACTCCTCCTATGTCGCGCGTCGCGGCGCTATCAACTGGGCCACCCAGGGGCTGGACGCTCCCCAGTTCAACAGCACCGGCGTCCTCAACGCCCATCCCAGCGCGGTCAGCTCGCCCGACTTCACGAAAACGCTACAGGCCAGCAAAGTTGCCCTTCTGCCCGGCGCGATTGAAAATGGCTCCAACATCTACATCCGGGACAACGTCACCGGCCAGCGCGAACTTGTCGCCGCGCGCGAGGGCGAAACCCTGTTCAGTGAAGCCGCCGGCGCCGGCGGCGAATTTTACGTCGACGGCTCCCGCGATTGGAGCCATCTGCTGCTGAAGTCGAGGAGCGATCTCAGCGGCGAAGTCACCGAAGGTCCGCCGCATCTTTATGACTTCACCGACGGCAGGGCGCGGTTGATCGACGTCCTCCCCAACGGCGAAATCGCAGCTTCTGCCCACCTCCCGTCGAGCAGCGTCGGCTACTCGCACGCCATGTCCGAAGACGGCTCCCGCGCCTTCTTCATGGTCGGCGAATACGGTCCTGGGGCGCTCTACATGCGCGAAGACGACTCGCGGACGGTGCCGATCTCCGCCTCACAGCGCAGCGAAGATGCGGGAACCGTCTACCCGGCCGAATTCATCGCCGCCAGTCCCGACGGGTCCGAGGTCATCTTCACGAGCGGTTCATCGCTCACCGAAGGGTCGGGCCGAGGGATCTACCGCTACGACGTCGAAAGCGGTGAACTGATCGGACTGCTGCCTGGCGCCGCAGGGCTCGTCAGGGTCCTGGCGGTCAGCGAAGAAGGCTCCTACGTCTACTTCACGGCGACCGGGCTGTTGGCCGAAGGCGCAACCAAACCGCCCATCAATGCAGTCAACCTCTACGCGCTCCACGGCGGTCAGATCAAGTGGATCGGGCAGACGGGGGCAAGCCAGAATGAATTCAACGGCCCTTACGAGGCGCTTGCCAGCCCCGACGGCACTCACTTCGCGTTCGGCTCGGCCAGCCCGATGGCAGGCCCCAACCCGCCGAATCCTGCTTGCCCGGGTCGGTCGCTCAACCCTCCCGAATCGTGCATGCAGGTTTTCGCTTACGAATATGCCTCCAACAAGCTGACCTGTGTCTCATGTGCGGATCCAACCCTCGGTCACTCCGACCTCGGTGGGCAGGAGGTCCATCAACTCGCGTACGGCGACCACTACCCACGTGCGGTGCTCGACAACGGCACCGTCTTCCTCGACACGCCGAACCGGCTGCTGCCGCGCGACGTCAACGGCAGCCTCGACGTCTACGCCTGGCGAAACGGCGTCTATTCGCTGATCTCGACCGGCACCGGCAGCGGCGAAAGCAATTTCGCCGACGCCACGCTGGACGGGAGCAGCGTTTTCTTCCGTACGGCGCAGTCCCTTGTCAAGCAGGATGTCGATACTACGCCCGACCTCTACGTCGATCGGATCGACGGCGGGCTGGCGGAACAGTGGCCGCCCGGCTCGCCGCCACCCTGTGAGGGCGATGGTTGCCGGTCCGGGACCTCGGCTCCGCTGGTGGGGCGTGCTCCCGGCAGCGCCGAAGCCGGCGGCGAAGGCAACCTCTCGACCCGCTGCGTAGGGGTAACCAGGCGAGCCAACAAGGCTGCGCGCCAGGCCAACCGGCTCGACCAGCGCGCCAGGCGCGCCCGCCGGGCTGGCAAGGGCCAGGCGCGCCGGCTGCACCGCCGCGCCGTCAAGCAGCACCGGCAGGCGCGTCAACTGAAGGCAAAGGCACGGAACTGTGGAGGGCAGGGTTGATGAAGCGCAAACTCATTGCAACGGTCGCGGTCTTCCTGCTCGCCTTCGCGGTCGGGCCGGTGGCGGCGCAGGCCGAATTCGGGCTCGAATCGTTCGGCGGCTCGCTCGCCAATCCGCTCGGAGGCCCGCTTCTTCAGGCCGGCGCCCACCCGGACGTGACCACCGACATCCAGCTCAAGGCCGACGTCGACCCGGAAACCGCGGCCCCGGCCGTGGCCGGCAACCCGCGCGACGTCGAGGTGACGCTGCCGCCGGGGCTGATCGGCAACCCGACCGCGACGCCGAAGTGCAGCGATGTCGGCTTGATCGGGTCCGGCACGATCGCCAAATGTCCGCCTGAGTCTCAGGTCGGCGTCGCCTGGGTGACGGTCACCCTCGCTGCGGGGTTCCCGCCGATCACCGTCCCGTTCCCCGTCTACAACCTCAATCCTTACCCTGGCGTCAGTGGCAGGTTCGGGTTCAATGTCGTCGGCGCCCTTGTCTACGTGAATGCGACCCTCACCAACAACGGCGACTACCGGATCCAGGCGAACGCCGCGAAGATCTCGCAGGCGCTGGCGATCGGCAGCACCAAACTGAAGCTGTGGGGCGTGCCGGCGGCGTCAATCCACGACAGTGAACGTTGGCCGGAAGGCGCCTTCGAACCAGCTGGCCCTCTGCCGAGTACGGCACCGAAGCGCCCGCTGATGAGCAACCCGACCTACTGCCCGGGAACGCCGCTGCGCACCGACGCGCGCGTCGACTCCTGGCAGGACCCGGGTAATTTCTACGTCGGCAGCTTCGAAAGCGACGAAGAAGGCAACCCGATCGTGATCGAAGGCTGTGATCAGGTGCCGTTCGAAGCAAGTTTCGAAGCGCGACCGACGAGCCACGAAGCGGAAGCGCCGACCGGGCTCGGGATCGACATCACCGTGCCCCAGAACCAGTTCCCCGAAGGGCTCAGCGCCTCGACCCTGCGGCGCGCCGTGGTCACCCTGCCGGAAGGGATGACGGTCAGCCCGGCCTCGGCGGCGGGGCTCGGCTCCTGCACGCCGGCGCAGATCGAACTCGAAGGCAACGCCCCGGCGACCTGCCCGGAAAGCTCGAAGATCGGCAACGTCACGATCGAAACGCCGCTGCTCGAACACGCCTTGAAGGGCGATGTCTACGTCGCCCAGCAAGGACAGAACAAGTTCGGCTCGCTGCTCGCGCTGTACTTCGCGATCGACGATCCGCAGACCGGGACCGTCCTCAAGCTGGCGGGCAAGGTCGAACCGGACCCGAGCACCGGGCGCCTGGTCGCGACCTTCGACGACCAGCCGCAGCTTCCGTTCGAACACCTGCAGGTGAACCTGTTCGATGGTCCGCGTGCCTCGCTGATGATGCCGCCGACCTGCGGCACTTACAGCACGGCTGTCCAGCTGGTGCCGTGGTCGGGCGGCGCGCCGGTCAACGAACGGTCCAGCTTCACGGTGAGCACGGGGCCGAACGGGGCCCCCTGCCCCAACGGCAGTTTCAACCCGCGGCTGGAAGCCGGCACGGCGATTCCTCAGGCGGGCGAATACAGCCCGTTCACGCTCCGCCTCAGCCGCGCCGACGGTACTCAGCGGCTCGGTTCGCTTGAAGTCTCGTTGCCGAAGGGGCTGCTCGCCGGCCTGCGGGGCATTCCTTACTGCTCGGACGCGGCGCTGGCGGCGATCCCGGGCGGTGAAGGCACTGGTGTCGCCCAGCAGGCCAACCCGAGCTGCCCGGCGGCATCGCTGGTCGGGCGAGTGACGGTCGGTGCCGGGGCCGGTTCGAGCCCGCTCACGGTTGACACCGGCCGCGCCTATCTGGCCGGCCCCTACAAGGGCGCGCCGCTCTCGTTGGCGATCGTCACGCCGGCCCTGGCCGGGCCGTTCGACCTCGGCAACGTGGTCGTCCGCACCGCCCTGCGAATCTCGCCGGAAACCACCCAGGTGACCGCGGTAAGCGATCCGCTGCCGACGATCCTGCACGGAATCCCGCTCGACCTGCGCGAGGTGCAGGTCGAGCTAGACCGCCCGTCGTTCACCCTCAACCCGACCTCGTGTGAAGAACAGCGGGTCGAGTCCACGGTCAGCTCGGTGGCCGGCGCCACCGCCCATCCCAGCCAGCGCTTCAAGGCGGTCGGCTGTCAAGGGCTCGGCTTCAAGCCGAAGCTCGCCCTGCGTCTCTCGGGTGCTCCGCCTCGTCGCGGCGCCAACCCGGCGCTGCGGGCGACGGTGACGCCGGCGAGCGGCGACGCCAACATCGGCAAGGCATCGGTGATCCTGCCCGCCACCGAGCTCCTCGAACAGAGCCACATCAAGACGGTGTGCACGCGGGTCCAGTTCGCCGCCGGCGAATGCCCGGCGGGCTCGATCTACGGGCATGTCAAAGCCTGGACCCCGTTGCTCGACCAGCCGTTGGAAGGGCCTGTGTACCTGCGCTCCAACGGCGGGGAACGGAAGCTCCCCGACCTGGTCGCCGATCTCAACGGCCAGATCCACGTGGTCCTGGTCGGCTACATCGACTCGGTCAAGCGCCACGGGTCGCCGCGGATCCGGACCCGGTTCCTCGAAGTGCCGGACGCCCCGGTCAGCCGGTTCGTGCTCGAAATGCAGCGGGGCAAGAAGAGCCTGCTCGCCAACAACACGAACCTCTGCAAGGCGAAGCCGCGGGCCGAAGCCGTGCTGGGTGGCCAGAACGGCAAGGGCTTTGAAACCCAGCCGCTGGTCAAGGTGAGCGGTTGCGGCGGCAAGGCCCACAAGAAGTCGGCGGGCCACAAGAAGAAGTAGGCCGGCCGACCCTTCGGCCCCGAGGGCGAGGCGACGGACCGACCGTCGCCTCGCCCTACACTGGGCCCATGGCGCTTCGACTCGCTCTCCTAGGCTTTCCTCTCGCGGCTGTGACCGCGCTCGTCATCTTGCTCAACAGCATTGACGCCGGCGCGGGTATTGCGGTCGCCGCCCTCGGCTTGGTTGCGGTGTCCGCAGGTGCCGCTTTGGGCTATTTCGCTGATCGCTTGCCCGAGTTCCCGAGGGCTCGCCGCCACGATCACGACGGCACTCGGCGCCTTGCAGGCGCTCACCACGGACACCGCTGAGCACCCGTCCGGAGTAGTCCGGCGCCACCTGCGACCCAGGAGATATCAGTAGCGGGCACTGATATCATCGGCACGTGAAGCAACTGCTGCTACGCGTCCCGGAGGATCTCCATCGTCGCCTCGCCGCGCGGGCGCGGCGGGAGCACCGGAGCGTCAACGCGCTGGCGGGAGGGATCCTCGATGCGGCCGTGGATGCGGATCGCGGCGATCGCAGCGCCCGCCTGCGCGCGGCGGTGACGGCGAGCGGTGTCGCTGCCGCGGTGCCCGCGCGCGCGGTGGGTGCCGCCCGGCGCCGGCGGATCATCGAGTCGACGCGGGGCCTTCGCGCGCAGGTCGATCGGCTGATCGACGAAGAGCGCGACAGGGTGTGATCGTCTACCTCGATTCCTCCGTCCTCGCCCGTGCCTATCTCGCCGACGAGGCCGGGCATGCGGAGTCGGCTGCGCTGCTCGGGGGCGCCGATTCCGACGTGGCGCTGGTCACCGGCACCTGGACGCGGATCGAGGTCTCAGGGGCATTGGTCCGGGCTGCACGGTCCGGTCGGGCGGATGTCAGGGGGCTGCTCGACCTGCTCGATGCGGACCTGGCGCTCGACGGGCCGGTGACCGTCCTCGCGGCTCAGCAGGAGGAGGTCGAGGAGGCCGCACTCGCGCTTGTGCGAGAGCACGCGATCAGGGCGATGGACGCGTGGCACCTTGCCGTGGCCTCGCTCACCCTGCCGCAGCTTGCGGAGGGCGGCGAGGAGCTGGCGTTTGCCTCGCGTGACACCGCCCAGGCGGAGGTTGCGGAACTACTCGGCTTTCGGCGTGGCTGAGACGACCGCGACGGCACCCAGGTCTTAACGTGGTGGGGTGATCGGTCGGGCTTCGCTGCGTCGAGAGCTGGTCGTATTGCTGTTCATGCTGCTGGCGGCGTCGGTGGTGCTCGGGTCGGCGCGATCGGATCGGGCGAGTGGGGAGCGTGCGCAGGCCGGCAATCTGATCTTCTCCCTCGACGGGAGGATCTCGCCGCTGAGGCTTCCCCGAAATCACCCTGCTCCGGTGTCGGTGCGCCTGGCCGGCAGCCTCCGGACCGACGACGGGTCGACCCTCCCGCGGATGATCCGGATGGAACTCGGGCTGCCGCAGCAGGGGATCATCGACACGCGCGGGCTGCCGGTGTGCTCACCTCGTCGCCTCCGCTCGGCGACAACCGCCGGGGCGCTCGAGTCCTGTCGTGACGCGCTCGTCGGGCGCGGCCGGCTCCGCGCCGACGTCGTCCTGCCAGACCAGTCGCCGCTCTCGATCGACACCAGGCTGCTCGCCTTCAACGCCCGGATAGACGGGCGGCGGGCGCTCGTCGTGCACGCCTTCGGCAGGGGCGTGCCGGTCGCCGTGGTGATCCCCTTCCTGTTCGAGCGCGGCAGCGGCAACCTCGGCCGGGTGCTGGTCGCCAAGCTGCCGCGGGCGCTCGGGCCCTGGCCGCGGCTGGCCAGCTTCGAGATGACCCTGTCGCGCAGCTTCGAGTACAGGGGGAGACGCCATAGCTACCTCAGCGCCTCCTGCCCGATTCCCAAGGCGCTCACGGCAGGGTTCTTCTCCCTCGCCCGCGCGGGATTCACGATCGCCGGCGGCGGCCACATCGGCACCGCGATCACCCGCGGATGCCGCGGCCGCTGACGCCTGTAAGGTTGGCTGGTACGTCCGTGTCACTCGACGGTGCGGCTGTTGGTGCCTGGAAACCTTGTCTTACGCGACCGGAAATCACCATGATGGTACGAAGCCGTACGCAATTCTGCGGTCCCGGTTCGAGCGCGACCTCACCGCGGCCGTCGACCCGGCCGCGCCCTGGCCAGAGCGCGTCGTCGCGGCGATCCGTGCCGCTCTCCGGTCAGCGGACGCCGACCCGCCCGCGGCCCACCGCCTCACCCTGCCCGTCGCGGGCCGTCGCAGCGACGACCTGGCCTCCTTCACGGCGATGGTCGACGACCTGGCCGCGAAGCTCTGCCGCGACGCCCCCGCCGTCCCCTCTCCGGAGCGCACCGCCCGCAACCTCGTCCTCCGTGTCGCGCGGCAGGTGCTTCTCCACCTCGAGACCCAACCCGAGGAGCCGGTGACCGCGATCGCCCCCGACCTGATCGTCTTCGCCTTGACCCCTTATGTTGGCCTGGTCGCGGCACGACGTCTCGCCGATCGACCGGACGAGATCTCGTAAGCGCGGTCCGTCAATCTGGGCAGAGGGGGGATGAAGGTGGGACGGAGGCTTTCACTCAAGCTGAGGGGTGGTGGAGCGATCGCGACGGGTCTGCTGGCGACGGTGGCCGTCGCCGCCTCCGGCGCCCTCGCGAACGAGGACGAGAGCACGCGCGACGCGACCCTGCGTAACCGGGTGATCGTCGAGTGGAAGGGGGACGCGAGCCCGAGGGAGCGGCGGGACGCCCGCGCCGAAGCTGACGTCGAATACGCCCGCGATCTCGGCAGCCGGCGCTTCCAGCTGGTCGAAGCGGCCCCGGAGCAGTCGGTCGTCGAGGCGATCGGCGAGCTCGAAGCGGACCCGGCGGTGGTCGTGGCCGAACGCGACGGCTACCTCACCCCGGACGCGATCCCGGACGATCCGCTCTTCGGGCAACTTTGGGGGCTCCGCAACGCCGGGCTCGGCATCGACGGCTTCGCCGGCGCGCTGGCGGGCGCCGACATCGACGCCCCCGGCGCCTGGGACCGGACCGTCGGCACCCCGTCCACGGTCGTCGCCGACATCGACTCCGGCTACCGCTTCGAGCACCCGGACCTCGCCGATGTCGCCTGGACGAATCCCGACGAGGCGCCGAACGGGATCGACGACGACGGCGACGGGATCGTCGACGACCTCCACGGGGCGGACTTCGTCGGGCTCGACGCGCGCTCGCCGGTCCGCGACGGCGACCCGACCGACGACGACCTCGACCACGGAGGCCACGGCGTCCACACCGCCGGGACGATTGGCGCCCAGGGGAACAACGGGATCGGCATCACCGGCGTCGCCCAGGACGTGCGGATCATGCCGCTGCGGGTCTGCTCCTCGGCCGGTGGCGAAAGCGCCTGCCCGAACTCGGCGATCATCGAGGCGATCAACTACGCGGGCTCCCACGGGGCGCGGGCGGCGAACATCTCCCTCGGCGAAGACGTGAGGAACTCGGGTCAGGAGCTGATCCGCGACGCGCTCGCCGCCAACCCGCGGACCCTCTTCGTCATCTCGGCCGGCAACAACGGGGTCAGCAACGAAGTCGCGCCCCACTTCCCCTGCGTCTTCGACCCGCTCGCCGAAGGGAGGAGCGCCGTCGACAACGTGATCTGCGTCGCCGCCACCGACCAGGCCGACCGTCTCGCCTCGTTCTCGAACTGGGGCGAGAGGACGGTCGACCTCGGCGCGCCGGGGACGGAGATCCTCAGCACCTATCCGATCACCGACCCCATCGACCAGGACTTCGAGGCGCCGGACTTCGACTCGACCTGGACGGTGATCGGGCCCGACGGCGGCTTCGGTCGCACGAGCGAGGCGCCGCTCACCTCGTTCGGGATCAGCGACTCGCCCGGCGCCGCACCGGTCGCCGGCTCGATCCGCTCCTCGCGCTACTCGACGACGCTGCCCGCGGGGCTCCGCAAGTGCGTGATCGAATTCACCCGCACGGTCTCCGGCGGGACCTTCTGGACCGAAGTCGACCTCGACGGCGAGACCTACCTCGGCGTCGCCGGTGGGCGATCGGGGCGGTTCATCTCCGGCTTCGGCGACTCCCTGGACGGCGGCGGCGACCTCGACCTGACCTTCCGCTACGAGGCGGGGGCGGATCCCGGACCGGACGACGGCGTCTGGATCGACGACGTCGACCTCCACTGCACGGCCAGGGTCGGCGAAGCCGGCGGCTACGCCTTCCTGCAGGGGACCTCGATGGCCACGCCGCACGTGACCGGTGCCGCGGCGCTCCTGTTCTCGATCAAGCCGAGCGCGAGCGTCACCGAAGTCCGCCGGGCGCTGCTCGGCAGCGTCGACCCGCTCCCCTCGCTGGCCGGGAAGACGACCTCGGGCGGGCGCCTCGACGTCTCGGCGGCGGTCGACCTCATGGACTCGGTGCCGCCGCCGGCGCCGGTGCTCGCGACGACGGGCCCGGCATCGCCCGCCGCCGCGAGCCAGTTGCGTCTCTTCGGCTCCTCCCAACCGGGGACGACGGTCGACGTCTACTCGGGCCCCGGCTGCTCGGGTCCGCCGATCGCCACCGGCACCTCGGCCGGGCTGGCGACCGCGGGGATCGTCGTCACGGCGGCCCTCGACGGGATAAACGAGTTCACCGCCCGCGCCACCGACCTTGCTCCGCTGACCTCGAGCTGCTCGGTGCCGATCGACTTCCGACATCTGAGCGAAGGGACCGGCAGCCCGCCGTCGGGCGAATCGCACACGGGAGAGCCTGAAAGCTCACCCGCCGATCCGGGCGGCGAGTCCCCGGGTCCGGTCGCGACGAACCCCGGGGCCGGCCCATCCGCCACGCCGTCCCCGAGGAAGAGGACCGTCTGCGTCGTCCCGAAGCTCCCCGGCAGGACGCTCGCGCGGGCGAGAGCCGCTCTCGCCGCGGCCGGTTGCAAGCTCGGCAAGGTTCGGAAGCCACCCCGGCACCGAGGGCGCGGCAAGGTGGTGATCAGATCCTCGAAGCCCCGCGCCGGCAAGCGCCCCGCCGACGGTAAGGTCGACGTGGTCCTCGTCAAGCGACCGCCGAGGACGAAGCGGGGGCGTAGAATCCACGCTATAAATCGCCCTGAGCGCACGCTGCTCGAGCCGGGCAACACCTCTCCGCGCAGGCCGCTCGGCTTCTGCTCGCGGTAGACAGGGGCAATGGCTTCACCCCTTGAGTCAGGCGGGCATCAGCCCGACCGACGCCCGGCGGCTCGCTGAATAGCTGGTCCGCGGTGGCGCGGCGGCCGGATCAAGCCTCAGGCAGATTGGAGAGGTCCAAGCGGTCTTGGTCCCTTCCAGCTGCCTGCTTCATCCCGCGAAGGCGCGCCAACGAGCAGATTCGCACCGGAACGCCAAGCAGCTCGCTCTCGACAGCATCTCGCACCAGCTCGGAATAGCCGGGCACGCCAACAGCCCGCTGCACGATGTCCAGTCCACCGAATCTCGTGTCCGCGGTGACATTGCCGCCTCGGCGGATGACGGCCACGTCGGTCGAGGGATCGAATGCCCTGCCGACCGTGGGCAGCATGGAATCCAGCTCCGCGAGGCAATCGGTCAGTCGGTCGAGGTTGGCCGGGTCAGGGTCGGGGACCAAGTCCAGGTCCTCGGTGCCGCGTACGTATCCATGCGCAGCGACTGCGACGCCACCGATCACGACAAACTGAACGTCGCGACGATGCAGGATCTCGAGCAGAGCGCGGAGGTCGAATTCGGTCAACGACCTGAGGCAGCGCCCTTGATGGCGCTCATCTGCTTGCTGAGGTTGTGAACCCTGGCCAGCCGTTCGCTCATCGAAGCTTCGCGATCGGCATCGATTCGCGCCAGTTGGACCCGCTTCAGGTCACCGATGTCAGCCCGATCACCCTTCTTCGTCATGGGGTCATCGTATCGGCCGACCCATCCGCGCCCAACAGCTTGACCAACTTGGTCGAGTCGTCCTGGCCCGGCGCTCAGCCGATCGAGACCTCGTAGGCGTCCTCGGCCTCGAGGAACGGGGCGAGGGTGACGTAGACGAGGATCGGGACGATGTGGGGGAGGGTCTCGGGGCCTTTGCGGTTGACGTGGTCGTAGAGCAGTTTGTAGAGGGCGCCGCCGACGGCCTCGGCGGCGATCGGCGGGGTGTCGGGTTTGAGCTCGTAGCCGGGGGCGAGGAGGCCCTCCATGCCTTCGGTCACGGTCTCGCGCTGCTCGAGCGCGCGTTTGCCCGCCGCGTACATCTCGACGCCGCCCATCCGCGCGTACTCGGGCTCTTCGGCGCCGAAGGCGAACATCGCTTCGATCGTGTCGTGGACCGCGTGCTTCCAGTCGGGAGCGCGACGGAAGGCCGGCAGCGCCGCCGCGAGCATGTGGGCCGAGCCGCTGTCGAGGGCGGCGACGATCGCGTCCTCCTTGTTCTTGAAGTGTTCGTAGAAGGTGCGCTGCGAGGTCCCCGCCTTCTCGACCACGTCGGCGACGGTGGTGTCGGGGTAGCCCTTTTCGGCGACCACCGCGGCGAGCGCGCGGAGGATCCGCTCAGGCGGGCTGGCGAGCGTCTGGCGCTGCTCGAACGGCAGCGTCTTCACGGTCCGCCGGCGCGTCGCTTTCAGCGGGCCGGGAGGGACGGGGTAGGCGAAGGCCCAGTCCCAGAGCTGGTCGACGAGGCCCGGCAGCTGGTCCACCTGGTCGCGGTAGAGGCGCTTGTGGATCACCTTCTGGATGCCGCCGACGATCGCGTGGGCGATCTCCTCCGGCATCCCCTGCTTGTCGGGCACCTGGTCGAGCAGCGCCTTCGCGGCTTTCTCGACCTGGCGCATGGTGCGGTCGATCAGGTCGGCGCCCTCGGGCCCCGCCGCGTACACCTCGACGATGCACATCTTCGCCGCGGCGGGCTGGTCGACGATCAGCTCGATGAACGAGGAGAACGCTTCGCGCGCGCCCTCCACCCCGGCTTTCTCCGGCCCCGCCGACAGCGTTTTCAGCGCCGGGCCGACCATCGCCTCGATCGCGGCGAGGAAGCATGCCTGCTTGTCCTCAAAGTGACGGTAGAAGGCGCTCCGCGAGACCCCCGAGAGCCCGACCAGATCGGCCACCGTGGTCGCCTCGTACCCCTTCTCCGCGACCGTCGCGACCATCGCGGCGAAGAGCCGTTCGCGCTGATTGCGCTCGGCCTCGTCCCGCGCCGTCCCACGACCCGGCCGCAGCTTCCGCTCCCGCAGCGTCGCCGCATCCCCCCAAGGAGTCTTAGTCATCTCCGCAAGACGATATCCCGGTACGTCGGCGTTCCGTTCGCCATCGAACCTGCGAGCAATCGTTGGTACGTGAGTAATTCCCAGGGACTACCAGAACAAGCGGTAAATCGACTGCATCTGACATCAGTCGAGAGAATCGCGGTCCGTATGCGTACTGATTGATCGAGGCTCAGTCTCGCCTCCGAACTCGAACTCAGCGACGGAGCACGCTCTCGGCAAAGGCGAGAACCGCGCGGGAGCAGCGCAATGCTCGCTTCAGTTCTTCGGGACCTATGTCGAAGAACCCGTAGTGTGCCTCGTCCTTGAGGCTGAGTAGCCGATGGAGCTGCTTGGCCGCTTCGTCGCCGCCGTTGACGCGTCGCAGGAACTTCTCCGCGTCGTGATGGTCCTGCGACCGTGACCGCTCGCCCAGCGCCGTGCAGCACGCTGCATCACAGGCGGCGATGCCGGCCAGTACGGCAAGTGAAACGGCCACGCTCGCGTACTCGCCGTCCTCGTCCCGCTCGTCGGCGGCAATCTCCGCGACCTCAAGGAACTTGACCGCGTGCCTATATCGGTTGCGGGCGTCCTGCGGAGTGCATCGCTGGCTGCGTGCGGTCGCACGGGCCATCAGCGGCTCCTTTCGAGGAGTGCGGCGACGCTGGGTCCCGCAAGGGTGATCGCGTCGGCTTCGACGCTGTCGACGACGGCCGGACGACGCCGACGCAGATCCTCCAGCGCCCCCTCGGGCACTTCGACCACGTTGGCGTGGTTGCCGGTCCAGTCGTGGATATCGACCGGAAGTTGCTCGATCTCCTTTTGCCAGTTCCGGTCATCGGCTTCGACGGAGGCGGGACGCACGATGAACAGGTCGATATCGCTGTGCGCGTCGCCGTCGCCCCGTGCCGTGGAGCCGAACATCGAGGCATGCAGTGGTGGCGCGTGCCAGGCTTCGAAGGTCGCGGTGAGTCGTCGCAGGAGCTCGCGCCTCAGATCGACCAGCTGTTCGATCGCGGGCGCGGCCAGGTGTCGTCGATTAAGGCGGTAGAGGATCGCGTTGCCGGCCTCCTGTCGTTCGACGATGCCGGCCTCGACGAGGCGTCTCAGTGCCTTCCGCGTCCCCTCTTGGGTTTTCGCGGCCAGCTCCCCGATCCGGCGCCCGGTCAAGGCCTCCGAGGTGCCGGCGAGCACGTATAGGACCGACCCATCGAGCGGGTGGGAAATGATGCCGTACGGTCGAGAGACATCCATGATGACAACTATAGTAGTCGTTCGACTCCTGCAGTGGTCAAGGGGCCGATCGAAGGTCAGAAGCAGGCGGGGCGATACGAAAGTTCAGCTCCTGCCAACTCGGAATTCGTGTCCTGCTAACTCGGAGCACACGGCCGAATGTTGCCTCGATCGCGCGAGGAGCCATGCCTGCTTTGACCTCGGGTCGGCAACAGAAGGTGCCCCGCGAGACGTACAAAAGCCCGAAGACGACATGCGGTACGTCGGCGTTCCAGGGCTCCATCGCGCAAGCACCGTTGAGCGGTACGTCATCTACCATCATGTACCGCAGTACGGAGCCAAATAAGCAGGTAAATGACACGGTTCCTTGACACGATGGTCTGCCTGTGTTCTTATTTGCGCCGCCGAAGGAGAGCGCTCCGTGGAGGAGGCCGTGACCCAGAGGCCCAGAGACAAACGCCGAATCGATCCCGCGGGGAGCCCGAATGTCGGGCGAGGCAGGGTCAGCGGCAAGGGACAAAGGGAGAGACTTGGTGAAACGCCGAGCAATCAAGCTGTTGGCATTGGCCCTGTTGGGCACGTCGTGGGCGATCGTCGGGACGGCAACCGCCGCTGCGGCGGGCTGCCCCAACGAAGCGCTCCGGGTCGGCCCGTCCGCGGCGCTGCCGGAATGCCGTGCCTATGAGAGGGTCAGCCCGGCCGACAAGGCGAACGGCGACGTCGAAACGCGCCTCGTCCTCGGATCCCGCGGCGTGGCCGGCCTCGACGAAGACGGTTACGCGTTCCTCTCCTACAACGGCTTGACCGGCTCCGAAAGCGGAGCGCTACAGACGGGCAATGTGGCGAGGCGGGGCAGCGATGGCTGGACCTCCTTCCCGGTCTCGCCCCCCACCGTCAACTACGAATCCGTGCCGGCGTTCGCGGTGTCGCTGCTGCTCTCCCGGGATCTCAACAAGGTCCTCGTGGAAAGCCAGAGGCCGCTGACTCCCGACGCGCTGCCGGGGCCAAACCTGTATGTGCGGACGATCTCGCCGCCGTCGATACAGCTGATCACCCCGATCCCGTTCCCCATATACGGGAACACCTACACGATGACTTCGAGTTGGATCTTCGGCGCATCGGATGACTTCTCTCACATTGTCTTCGAGAACCGGGCGAAGCTGACCCCGAATTCGCCCGAACTCTCGCCGATCGGCGGCGGCATGAACCTCTATGAATGGAACGGTTCGACGCTCACGAACATCGGCATCCTGCCGGGGGAAACGGAACCCACCAGCGCCGGCGTGCCAATCGCGAATTCGAAGGGCGCCGTGTCTCCCGATGGTCAGCGGGTGATCTTCCAGGCGGAAGGAGGGGGCACGTACGTTCTGCGTGACCACGGAACCCCGATAAGCCTTGGGAGTTCCGTCTATGCCGCCTCGCGAGATCTCTCGACGATCTTCACCGTTTCGGGTGTCGTTCCGGGTAGCGGCGATCTGTATCGCTACGACGTCGAAACCGGCGAAAAAGTCAACCTGACGGCCGCGGGGGGCGGTAATCCCCATATCGGCCGTGCGAACCTGCTCGCCGCGCCGAACGGCGACGCCGTGTTCTTCGTCGCCGAAGCGGTGATGGCACCGGGCGCAACCTTGGGCGCTCCGAATCTGTATCGCTGGAGTGCCCGCGACGGGTTCGAATTCATCGCCCGGCTCGCTCCCAGCGATCCGTTTGTGCATGAAGCGAACAGCACCCTTGCACGCATGGAAGCATCCACCTCCGCGACTGGCGACGCACTCGCCTTCACCTCGACCGCGGCACCGACCGGCGAATCACCGGCCGGCGTCAGGGAGATCTACCACTGGTCGAAAGCTGAAGGCCTGACCTGTGCCTCGTGCAAGCCCGGGCTGGAATCCCCGGCCGGATATCCGGAACCGGCTGCGCAGATCCTCGGTGGGGCCGGTGCGACGCTCCTCAGCGCTCCCAGTCCGCTGAGCACCGATGGCAAGAAGGTCTTCTTCTCGACCACCGACGCGCTGGTACCCGAGGACAACAACGGCCTGATGGATGTCTACGAGTGGGTTGGCGGGGCGGTCCATCTGATCTCGACCGGGGCCGGTGAATACGGCGCCGAATTCCTCGATGCCAGCCCCTCGACGAAGGACGTCTTCTTCGTGACCCGTGACCGGTTGGTCCCGAGCGATCGCGACGAAAACACCGATGTCTACGACGCCCGCGAAGGCGGCGGCTTCCCGGAACCGGCCCTGTCGGTCCCCTGCGAAGCGGAAGCGTGCCGGCCGCCGCTCGAAGCGGCGCCGCCGGCGCCGCAGGTCGGCTCGCGGAGCTTCGACGGCCCGGCGAACTCGAAGCCGACGCACCAGAAGAAGAAGCACAAGAAGCAGAAGAAGCACAAGCACCATAAGCAGAGGGCCAAGCACCACAAGAAGAGGGCCAAGGCATGCAAGGCAAAGGCGAAGCGATGCCCACGTGCGTCGCACCACGGCAGCACGACCGGGAAGCGCGGGTGAGGAGGATGAGGACGCTGAAAACCAACAAGTCGACGCTCTCGGTGCTGCTGGGTGCAGTCGCCATCTGCCTGTTGGCGCTCGCGCTGATCGCGCCGGGCGCATCTGCCGCTGTCCCCTTCTCGATCGAATTCGACGGCACGATGACCAGCGACCCGGCGGGCACGCCGGCCACCCAGGCCGGGTCCCATCCCTATGCGGTCGGCGCGGCGATGACCTTCGCGAAGGACCCGGAAACCGGCAAATTGGTGCAGAACCCCAAGGAAATCGACATCGAACTGCCGGCCGGACTCATCGGCAATCCCACTTCGGCTCCGCGGTGTGTGATGGCAAAGGCTTCGGCGCCGCTCCAAGCGATCGGAACGTCGGAAGCATGTGCCGAATCCACGCAGATCGGCGTGGCGGCGGTCTCCTTCCTCGGGTTCACCATCGAAGTCCCGATCTTCAACATGGTGCCGCCGCCGAATTCACCGGCGATGTTCATGTTCCCTCCTGCCGACGTGGTGCTGGTGACCGCGACGGTCCGTCCAGCCGAAGCGCCAGGTCAAGTCGGCGGCCTTGGTAGTTATGGCATCAACCTGCACCTCCGGAGCATCTCCCAGGGTCTTCCCTTGGAAGGGGCAGGCTTGACCTTCTGGGGCGATCCGGCCGACCCACGGCACGATGCCGAACGGGGCGCGTGCCTGCTTGGGTCCCAGGGATTCGGTCCGATGCCGTCTGAACCCTGCGTCTTCCAGGGAACGCCGGAGCCGTTCATGACCCTGCCCAGCACGTGTACCGGGGAACCGCTGGTGACCCGCGCCCACGTCACCTCCTGGGCGAACGAAGAAGACACCGCCGAATTCGTGACTCACGACGCCGCCGGTAACCCGTATGCCCTCCAGGGCTGCGACAAGCTCCCCTTCGCGGGGGCTCTCTCCTCGGCACTGGAGACCACGGCGGCCGACTCACCCTCGGGGCTCACGGTCGACCTGAAGGTGCCGCAGAACAAAAACGCCACCGGCCTTGCCACCGCGCAGCTGAGGAACGCGACGGTGGCGCTGCCGCCGGGCGTCTCGGTCAACCCGTCGGCGGCCAACGGGCTCACCAGCTGCTCGGTGGCCCAGTTCGACCAGTTCGGCGAAGGGCCCTCGAGCTGTCCGGCGAGCTCGAAGATCGGCGTGGTCGAAATCGACACCCCGCTGCTCGAAGAACCGATGAGCGGCAGCGTCTATCTGGCCCGCCAGACCGAAAACCCGTTCGGCTCGCTGCTGGCGATCTACATGGTCGCGGAAGGCTCGGGGGTGACCCTGAAGCTGCCCGGCAAGGTGTCGGCCGATCCGGTCACCGGCCGGCTCACCACCACGTTCGACGACAACCCGCAGCTGCCGTTCACCGACCTGAGCCTGCGGTTCTTCAGCGGGCCGCGGGCGGCATTGGCGACGCCGACGACCTGCGGCACGCAGGCCACGACGGCGGACCTCGGTCCCTGGTCGCTGGGGGCCGCCGTCAACTCGGAAAGCTCGCTGACGGTCAGCTCGGGGCCGAACGGCTCCGCCTGCCCGACGAGCGCCGGTGCGCGTCCGTTCGGTCTCGGGCTGGAAGCCGGGACCGTCTCCAACGCCGCCGGCCAGTTCAGCCCCTTGGTCTACAAGCTGAGCAGGCCGGACGGTGCCCAGGAGATCTCCCGCATCGACACCGAACTGCCGAAGGGCCTCCTGGCCAAGCTGGCGGGGGTCCCGGAGTGCTCGGACGCGGCCGCCGCGGCCGGCACCTGCGGGGCGGAGAGCCTGATCGGCTCGGTCAAGGTCGGGGCCGGCGCCGGACCGACGCCGTTCTACGTCCGTGACGGCCGCGCCTATCTGACCGGACCGTACGCGGGGGCGCCGCTGGGGCTCGACTTCGTCGTCCCGGCGGTCGCCGGGCCGATCGATCTCGGCCTCGTCAACGTCCGCGCCGGTCTGTTCATCGATCCGGTGACCACCCAGGCCACGGTCAGGTCCGATCGACTGCCGTCGATCCTCCAGGGCATCCCGCTGCGGATCCGCTCGGTGGAACTCGGCATCGACCGGCCGGGCTTCACCCTCAACCCGACCTCCTGCGACCCGGGCGCGGTCGGCAGCAGCGTGGTCAGCACCGAAGGGGCGACCGCCCGGCTCTCGGACCGCTTCCAGGCGGCCGGTTGCGGGGCTCTGGCGTTCGCGCCGAAGCTCGCCCTCTCGGTCAAGGGGAAGACGACGCGTGCGGCGCACCCGGCGTTCAAAGCGGTGCTGACGCCGCCGCCGGGCCAGGCGAACCTCAGCCGCGCCGCGGTCAGCCTGCCGCCGACCGAGTTCCTCGAGAACGCGCACATCCGCACCGTCTGCACCCGGTCCCAGTACAACGCCGGCCCGGGCGGCGGCGCGGAGTGCCCGAAAGCGTCGATCTACGGCAAGGCGAAAGCCTGGACGCCGCTGCTCGACCGCCCGCTCGAAGGGCCGGTGTACCTGCGCAGCTCGGACCACAAGCTGCCCGACCTGGTGGCCTCGCTGAACGGGCAGATCCACATCGACCTCGACGGACGGATCGACTCGGTCCACAAGCGGATCCGCAACACGTTCGAAATGGTCCCCGACGCACCGGTGTCCCGCTTCGTCCTCGAAATGCAGGGCGGCAAGAAGGGCCTGCTGGTCAACAACACGCAGCTGTGCAAGACGACGCCGCGGGGGACCGCCGTCTTCACCGGCCAGAACGGCAAGCGGGTCACCCTGCACCCGGTGATGAAGGCCCAGTGCGGGCACCAGAAGAAGCACGCGAAGCACCAGACGAAGTAAGCGACGCCCGGGGGGCACGCCACCGGATCGGCCTGGGGGTCGGTCCGGTGGCGCCGTGCCTCACGGTGGCCGCGATCTCGGCTCTCTCTGAGACAGCGGCGTACCGCGTATTCCGGCCCGCGGCTTAGACTGCGGTCGATGGAGGGAATCGGCAGGTGAGGGGCCGCCGGGGGTTGGTCGGCCTGGTTACGGTGCTGGCTTGCTGCGCCGTGCTCGGGGTGATCGGCCTCGGGGTCGAAGATCGGCTCGATCCGCTCTCGCTCAGCGTCCCCGGCACGGCGGCGGCGGAAGCCGAAACGCTCTCCAAGGAGCACTTCGGGCATTCCTCGCCGTTCGTGGTCCTGCTGCGGGGCCCGGCGGCGGCGGTCGATCGGCAGGGGATCGGGCTGGTGCGGGCGCTGCGGCGCGAGCCGGGGGCGACGGTGATCTCGCCGTGGGACCGCGGTTCGCTCTCGGCGCTGCGGCCGGCGCCGGGCAAGGCGATCGTCCTTGTGGACTATCGCGTACCACTTGCATACTCGATGCGCCACACGGTGCCGCGGCTGGAACGCCTGCTCGAGGCGCGCGTGTCGGCGCCCGTCGTCGCCGACCAGTCGGGGTTCGCCAGTCTCGCCCGCGCCCTGCAAGAGGAATCGCTCGACGCCGCCGAGCGGGCCGAGCTGATCGCCGCGCCGCTGCTGCTGCTGATCCTGCTGTTCGTCTTCCGGTCCGTGGTCGCGGCGGCGATCCCGCTCGCGTTCGGCGCGCTCACCGTCTTCGCCGGCCGCGGCGTCCTCTCCCTGCTCAGCGGCTCGATGACGATCGACGCCCTGGCCCTCGTCGTCTGCACGATGATGGGGCTGGCGCTCGGGGTCGATTACTCGCTCCTGGTGGTGTCCCGCTTCCGCGAGGAGCTCGAGGCGGGGCGCTCGCCAGGGGATGCGGCGCGGACCACCCGCCGGACCGCGGGGCGCACGACCCTCTTCGCCGGCGCCACGCTGATCGTCGCCCTCGTCTTCTCCGCCGCGTTGCAGCCCGGCTCGCTGCTGCTCTCGCTGGCGATCGCGACCACCGTCGTCACCGCGATCTCGATCGTGATCTCCACCTTCGCCCTGCCGCCGCTGCTTGCTCTGCTCGGGGACCGGGTCAACCGGGGCCGCCTGCCGGTGCCGGCCGTCGGGCGCTTCACGGTCGCGGGTGCGGTCACCGCTGCCCTGCGGCGCCCCGCGGTGGCGGCGATCGCGGTGGCGGTCCCGCTGGTGCTGCTGGCGCTGCCCGCCGCCGCCTTCACCACCGGCCCACCCGGCATCGATGAGCTCTCCGGCTCCAACCCCGCCCGCCAGAGCGCCGAGACGATCGACCGGGCGGTCGGCCCGGGCTGGGAGTCGCCGTTCATCCTCGTCGCCGCCACCGAACGCGGGCCGATCACGACCCGCCAGGACCTCAAGCTGCTCGCCCGCACGCAGCACGAGATCGCCCGGCGGCCCGGCATCCGCGCGGTGATCGGACCGGCGCCGGTGTCGCGCCGGGTCGCGCCGCTGCACTCGCTCGGCGAGAAGCTCAGCGGGAAGGGCGCGGACTCTCCCGAAGAGGTCGGCAAGCTCGGGCCGAACCTGCGCCGCGCCGCGCAGGCTGTCGGCGACCTGCGCTCGGGCCTCGACGAAGGCGCGGCCGGCAGCGGCCTGCTCGCCGAGGGCTCCGAACGGGCGGCGACCGGGGCCGGGCTGATCGCCTCCGAGCTGCGCCGCGCCGCCGGCCGCGGCGAAGAAGCCACGGCGGCGATCGAACGGCTCCGGGACGGCAGCGGCAAGCTCGCCGAAGGCCAGCGTCGCACCTCGGTCGGCACCCTGGCGCTGGCGCTGGGACTGCGCTCGCTGCTGCCGCGCCTGCGCGGCGGTGAGCTCGCCCGCTCGCGGAAGCTCGCCCGCCGGCTCGAACGGGCCGCGGCCGCGGACCCCTCGCTGAGCAAGGCGGCGACCGAAGCGCGGACCTTGTCCCGGGCCGTCGCCCTCACCCGCGACGAAGTCCGGCGCCTGCGCGAAGTCGCCGGGGAGGTGAACGGGGCGCTCAACCGGCTGGTCCCCGGCGGGCGCAAGCTCGAACGCGGGGTCGCGCGACTGTCCCACGCCGCGGCCGGGTTGAACGACGGCCTCGACCGCCTCGGCGGCGGCGCCGAACGCCTCTCGCGCGGGCTGGTCGAACTCGACCACGGCGCCGAAGCACTGCGCAGCGGCCTCGACGAAGGCTCGCGGCGCGCGTACCCGCTGCAGGTCGGGCTGCGCCATGCCGGGGTGCGCGTCAGCGCCGTCGCGGCGCCGCTGGAAGAGGGCACGCGCCGGCTGCGCGAGGACTCGCCGCACCTGTTCGAATCCGGGTACTTCGTCCTCTCCGCGCTCGACGGCGCGCCGCCTCGCCGCCGCGCCGAAGCGGGGGAGGCGATCAGCCTCGACAGCGGCGGGCAGGCCGCCCGCCTGCTCGTCGTCTCGACTCATCCGTTCAACAGCGAAGGCTCGCGTGAGACCGGCGACATGCTGGCGGCCGACGCCGAGCGGCTCGCCGCCGAAGGTGGCCTGCGCACCGGCGTCGCGGGCGGCGCCGCCACCCTCAACGATTATGGATCGGCGACCGAAGCGCGGCTGCCGCTGGTGATCGGCGCCTTCGTCGTGCTCACCCTGCTCGCCCTAGTCGTCGTCCTGCGCGCGCCGCTCTTGGCGCTGCTGACCGTGCTCCTCAACCTCGGCACGGTCGCGGCCGCGATCGGCGTCGTCACCCTCGTCTGCCAGCTGCCGGACGGCGTGCCGCTGGGCGGCCATCCTTATATAGACACGGTCGGGGCCGGGGCGATCTTCGGCGTCACCTTCGGCCTGTCGATCGATTACGCGGTCTTCCTGATCGCGCGGATGCGGGAGCGCTACGACGTCGACGGCGACCACCGCGCCGCGATCGCCTTCGGGATCGAGCGCACCGCGGGCGTCATCACCGGCGCGGCGGCGATCATGGCGGCGGTCTTCGTCGCCTTCGCCCTCGCCCCGATCGCGACGGTCAGCCAGATGGGGATCGGGCTCACGGTGGCGATCCTGCTCGACGCGACGGCGGTGCGGATCGTGCTGTTGCCGGCGCTGATGCTGTTGATCGGCGAGCGGGTGTGGAAGGTGCCACCGGTGCTCGACCGCATCTTGCCGGGTCGTAAGGTGCTGACGGAATCATGAGAGGAATCAGGGATATGAGGTCAGGGAAATGAGGAAGATCGTGATTGTCGCGGCGTTGTTGACGCTGCTCGGGGGAGCCGTCGCCGTGGCTGCCGAACCGCCGACGCGGGCCGAATACGTCGCCCAGCTGGAGGGGATCTGCAAGCCCGACGCGGCGGCGACCCAGGTGGCGATGCGCGGCGCCCGCGCCGACCTGCGGGCCGAACGCCTCCCGGTGGCGACGGCGAAGTTCGCCAAGGCGACCAAGATCTTCGGCGGCACGGTGAAGAAGATCGCCGCGGTGCCGCGGCCGCCCGAAGACGAAGCGCGGCTCGCCAAGTGGTTCGGCTACCTCAACCGGCAGGAGTCCTACCTGCAGCGGATCACCGCGCAGCTGCGGGCGGGGCGCGCGATCAAGGCCCAGCGGCTGACCGCCCGCTTCATCCACAGCGGCAACCTGGCCAACAACGTGGTGCTGGCCTTCGGCTTCAACTACTGCAGCTTCAAGTTCTCGAGATACGGATGAGGGGACGGCGGCGCGGGGCGGCGGGGCTTGCGCTCGGGGCGCTCGTCGTCGCCTTGTTCGCCGTCGCGATCGGCGCCTCGACCGCCGGCGGGGAGCGCACCCAGGACGGCCACCTGATCGTCTCGCTCGACGGCGGCCTGGCGCCCTTGACCCTGCCGCGGGACCGGCCGGCGCCGGTGGCGGTGCGCCTCGCGGGCGGGCTGCAGACGACCGACGGCAGCCTGCTCCCGCGCGTGACCCGGGTCGAACTCAGCCTGCCGGGGCAGGGCGTCCTCGACACTCACGGCCTGCCGATGTGCCCGACGCGGAAGCTGCGGGACGCGACCACGGACGGCGCCCTCGAAGCGTGCCGCGACGCGCTCGTCGGGGGGGGCCGCCTGGAGGCCCAGGTCCACGTCCCGAACCAGCCGCCGTTCGCGGTCCACGCCAAGCTCCTCGCCTTCAACGGCGAGGTGCGGGGGAGGCGGGCGGTGATCTTCCACGGCTTCGCCGCCGACCCGCCCACCGTCGTCGTCCTCCCGTTCCTGCTGCGCCTGGAAACCGGCCGCCTGCGCACGCGCCTGGTCGCCGACCTGCCGCCCGAGCTCGGCCCCTGGCCCCACTTCGCCCACTTCGAAGTGAGGCTCTTCCGCCGCTTCCGCTTCCGCGGCCACGACCGCAGCTACATCAGCGCCTCCTGCCCGATCCCGAAGCAGTTCACGGCAGGCTTCTTCTCCTTCGCCAAGGCAAGCTTCACCCTCGCCGGCGGCCAGCGCGTCGGCACCAGCATCACCCGCTCCTGCCGCGCCCGCGCGAACTAGCCGACCCCCATCCGGTGAGTTCGCAGAAACCCGCGCTATGCGCGGATTACTGCGAACTCGACCCGGTCCGCCCTCCCGGTGAGTTCGCACTTCTCCGCGCTATCCGCGGCAAAGTGCGAACTCGACCCTCGGACCTCCCCGGCCCGAGGCGACAGCTTCCCCCTGTGTATCACCCAGAGGCGCCGGCTTGCCGGTGATCTACGCCGGGCAAATCGGGCGCGGCATTGTTCGTCGGGAGGGATTTGACCGCTTAGTGGTCTGTTAGTGTCTCCAAAATATGAACCAGGGCGGCGGCGGTTCGGGAGCAGGGAGGGGGGAGGTCTTCGGGCAGCTGCTCGGTGATCTCGAAGCGAGCGTCGCGGCGGCCTGCCGGCCGCGGGAGGAGTGGCCGGCGCAGGTCGGTGCCGGGATCTACGCCGGGGTCGAGTTCGCGATCGGCCATCCGGCTGTGGTCGACGCGCTGCTCGTGCTCGAGACAGAAGAAAAGGCTTCACCAAGCGGATATACGGGAACGATCGAGCGGCTTGCCGGGCTCATCTCGCGCACCGCGCCGGCGGGGTCGCGCCTCCCGGGGACGACCGACGAGGCGCTTGTCGCCGGGATCGTCGGCCTGGTCGGGGACCACGTCCGGGTCGGGCGCCTGGAGGCTCTGGAAGCCCTGCGTCCCGACCTGGTCCTGCTCGCCCTGCTGCCCTATCTGGGCTTCGACGAGGCCCGATCCTGGGCCAATCGCTTCGCCGCCGGCGAAGGTCGGCATTGACGAAACGGTCTGTATATGTTCTTATTGTCTGGTCGAACTTTTCGTTCGGCAGCCACCGGAGCGGATCCGTCTTTCCCTGGGCGCCCGCTTCTACGCAGACTTTCAACCAAGCCCGGAGGGGTCTCCCTGAAACCCTCCGGGCCGTCTGCGGTTCTGCCGCCGCCCGTACTCGGCCAGCGACTCCTCGAAGGCGCGGCGGGAGAAGTCCGGCCAGAGCTCGTCGCGGAAGATCAGCTCGGAGTCGGCCAGCTGCCAGAGCAGGTAGTTGGACAGCCGGCGCTCGCCGCTGGTCCTGATCATCAGCTGCGGGTTGTGCATCTCCGGCGCGTAGAGGCCGCGCGCGAACTCGTCCTCGTCGCCGCCGTCGAAGGCCGCCGCGGCGCGGACGATCTCGGCCCGGCCGCCGTAGTTGAAGGGGACGAAGAAGGTGATGCGCCGGTTCGCGTCGGTCAGCTCTTCGGCCCATTCCATCCGCTCGACCAGCTTGGCCGGCAAGGGGGCGCCGCGATCGCCGATGAAGCGCATCCGCACGCCTTCGGCGTGAAGGTCCGGCGTGACGCCGTCGATGTACTCGGCGAGCAGGGCGAGCAGGCCGCTGACCTCCTGGTCGGAGCGTTCCCAGTTCTCGGTCGAGAAGGCGTAGATCGTCAGCTCCTGGACCCCGAGCTCGGCCGCGTCGCGCAGTCGTCCCAGCACGTTCTCGGCGGCCGCCCGGTGCCCTTCGCCGACCGGCAGGTTGCGCTCCCGCGCCCAGCGCCGGTTGCCGTCGGTGATGATCGCCACGTAGCGGGCGCCGTCGTCGACGGTCATGCCGCGAGCCTGAGCGCCGTGGACAAGGTGCGGACCGGCGCGCTCTCGGCCGCCGCGGGGCGCTCGCCGAGGGCCCCTGCCCGCCCGCCGAGGTAGTAGGCGAGCACCCCGTTCAGGATCGCCTCATGGGTGGCGCGGCGGGGGACGTCGCGCAGCGCCCGGCGGGCGCCGGCGACGAGGAAGTCGATCCGCGCCGAGGCCTCCTCGTCGCAATAGCGCATGTAGTTGTGCTCGCCGTCGCGCGCGTCGCGCTCGCGGTCGACGAAGTCGTCGAGCAGCACGGTGAGCGCGCCGATCCAGGGGTCGTAGGCGGCGGTGAGGAGCTCGGCGTCGGCGGCGCTCGCCCCGGGCGTGCCGGCCAGCGCGATCAGCGCATGGGCGCCGACCGAAGAACTGGCCCCGGCGGCCGCCTCCCACCAGCGCAGCCCCGACGGGGCGGCGAGCGTCGTCGCCCAGGCATCCAGCCTGGCGCCGTCGTCGGCGTGGGTGTGGCTCTGACCGGCGCCGCAGCGCCCGGCGGCATGGCGGGCGGCCAGCAGCGCCACGGGGGAGGGGAGGGCGGCGACCGCGACCTGGCAGGCGGCGACCAGCGCGTCGAGATAGCCGCCGTCCTCGCCGCAGGGATGGTGCGCGTACCAGTCGCGCGGCTCGGCGCCCGGCGTCAGCGCCGCGACCAGCGACTCGTGCAGCCGCAGGCCGTCGGCGAGCTGGTCCGGCCCGCCTTCCTCGCCCAGCGTGTCGAGATAGTCGACCGCGACCTGCAGTGCGGTCGAGGCGCGCACCACCGCGTGGCGTCCGCGCCGCGGCGCCAGCGTCACCAGCGCCGCCGTCGCCTCGACGTTGCCGCGCTTCTCGGTCAGGGCGGCGAGCGCCTGTTCGCGCAGAAGCCGGTCCGGGATCGCTGCGGCGCGGGCCTCCCACAGTTCCAGCTCACGGTCGACGACCGGCAGGATCGCCGCGCGATAGCGGGCCAAAGTGGCAAGCGTGACCGCCACCTGGAGCGGCGCCTCGAGCGCTCGTGGTACGTCGAAGGACTTCATAGGGCGAAGTGTCCAAGGCTGATTGTGCCGCCTGCACCGTAGAAGGCGCAATGACATGGTACGTATTTGTTCTCCTGCGCGAAGGGGAGGCGACTGGCCGGGCCGTCTAATCTCATCGGATGGACACGCAGCGCCTCGACGAGGTCCTCGCCGCCGCGGGCGAGCCGGGCTACCGCGCCTCCCAGGTCTGGGAGTGGGTCGCGCGCGGGGTGGGGGGCTACGAGGAGATGACGAACCTGCCGGCCGGGCTGCGGGAGCGGCTCGCCGCCGAGGTGCCGCTCTCGACGCTGGCGGTCCGCGCCGAGGCGCGCTCCGACGACGGCACCGTGAAGACCCTCTTCGACACCGCCGACGGCCGCCCGCTCGAGGCGGTGCTGATGCGCTATCGCGACGGCCGGCGCTCGGTCTGCGTCTCCTCGCAGTCGGGCTGCCCGCTCACCTGCACGTTCTGCGCGACCGGGCGGATGCAGTTCGGCCGCAACCTCACCGCCGACGAGATCCTCGACCAGGCGCTCCACTTCCGCCGCGTCGAAGCGATCGACCACGTCGTCTTCATGGGGATGGGGGAGCCGACGATGAACATCGACAACGTGCTGGCCGCCTGCGAGCGCCTCCCCGACGTCGGCGTCACCAACCGGCGGACCTCGATCTCGACGGTCGGCTGGGTGCCGGGGATCGACCGGCTCGCCGAGTGCGAGATGCCGATCGGACTGGCCCTGTCCCTGCACGCGCCCAACGACGGCCTGCGCTCGCAGCTGATGCCGGTCAACGAGCGCTATCCCCTCGCCGAGGTGCTGGCCGCCTGTGACCGTTATCGGGCCAAGCGCCGGCGCAAGGTCTTCGTCGAGTACGTGATGCTCGACGGCGTCAACGACCATCCCGAGCACGCCCGCGAACTCGCCGCCCTGCTCGACCCGCGGATCTACAAGATCAACCTGATCCCCTACAACCCGACCGGCGCCTACGACGGCTCCTCGCCGGAGCGGATCGAGGCCTTCCGTGCGATCCTCGCCGAGCACCGCGTCCCCGCCACCGTCCGCCTCACCCGCGGCCGTGATATCGACGCCGCCTGCGGCCAGCTCGCCGCCAAAGCCACGGCCTGACTGGCCAGCCAGCCAGTTTTATCGTTAAGCTTCCGGCCCATGGCCACGGTCGACTCGACGGCGCCGATCGCAGACCGCCCGCCGCGGCTCACCGCCAACCCGTTCCGCCGTGTCTTCGACGACCTCGCGGTCGAGGTGCGGGGACGGGGGAAGTACCCGCCGGGGCCGCGTGACTTCAACTGGGCGCGGACCAAGCAGGTCGCCCGCGACCCGCTGCCGATCCTGCTCGGCGGCTACGAAGAGTTCGGGCCGATCTTCTCGATGCGCTTCCTCCACATCCGCTCGATCTGGATGCTGGGACCGGAGGCGAACCACTACGTCACGGTCGGCCACCCGGAGAACTTCCACTGGCGCGAGTCGAGCTTCGGCGACCTGATCCCGTTGCTCGGCGACGGCCTCTTGACGATCGACGACGAGTACCACGACCGCGCCCGGGCGATCATGCTGCCCGCCTTCCACCGGGAGCAGGTCGAGGCCGCGACCGCGGCGATGGTGACCGAGGCCGAAGCGGCGCTTGCCACGCTGGCCCCCGGCACCGTGGTCGACGTCTACGCCTGGATGCGGGCGCTGGCGATGCGGATCGCGATGCGGGCGCTGCTCGGCCTCGATCCCGACGACGCCGGCAAGGGCGCCCTCGCGGCGGAGAACTTCGAGCGGGCGCTCGGCTTCTTCGGCATCGACTTTGCGCTGCGGCTGGTGCGCGGCCCCGGCTCGCCCTGGCGCCGGCTGATGGCCGCCCGCGCCGTCATCGACCGGATCGTCTACGAAGAGATCGAGCGCCGCCGCGCCGCCCCCGACAGCGGCCGCCGCGACATCCTCTCGCTGCTGGTCGCCGCGCGCGGCGAGCACGGCGAGCGCTTCACCGACACCGAGATCCGCGACCAGGTGACGACGCTGATGTTCGCCGGCCATGACACCTCGACCTCGACCGTCACCTTCGCCCTCTACGAGCTCGCCCACCATCCCGACGTGGTGGAGCGCATCTGCGAGGAGCAGGACCGGGTGCTCGGCGGCGCGCCGCCGACGATCGACCAGCTGGAGAAGGAGCTGCCCTACCTCGACATGGTGGTCGACGAGGTGCTGCGCCTCTATCCGCCCGCCTGGATCGGCCCCCGCCGCGCCGTCCGCGAGTTCGAGTGGGGCGGCTACCGGGTGCCGCGCGGCGCCTACGTCAACTACTGCTCCTGGGCCAGCCACCGCCTGCCCGAGGTCTTCCCCGAGCCGGAGGCCTTCGTCCCCGAGCGCTTCACCCGCGAGCGCAAAGCGGCCCTGCCGCGCGGCGCCTACGTCCCCTTCGGCGGCGGCAAGCGGATCTGCATCGGCAAACGCTTCGGCCTGATCGAGGTGAAGCTGGTGACGACGATGCTGCTCCAGCGCCTCCGCGCCGACGCCCTGCCGGGCCGCACGATGACGGTCCGCCAGATGCCGACGCTCTCCCCGCGCGGCGGCCTTGAGATGCGCCTCTCCCCGCGCGCCTGAAGCTGCCGCTTAGGGGACGGGCCTAGACTCCGGCCCCGTGCGCGCGCTGGTCATCTCCGACACCCACTTCGGCGCCTGGACCGGGCGCGACCTCCTGCGCGAGGACTTCTTCCTCGAGCGCCTCGCGCCCGCGCTGGAGGGCCTCGACGAGGTGATCCTGCTCGGCGACCTCTTCGATTTCCTCTTCGGCTCCGTCGCCGACGCGGTCGACGCGTCCGCGGGCCTGCTGAAGCTGATCGCCGCGAAGCTGCCCGGGAAGCGCTTCGTCTTCCTCGCCGGGAACCACGACCACCACCTCGTCCACCGCGACGAAGAGAACCAGCTCGAGGTGGCGCTCGCCCGCGGCGACGCGCTCCGCCCCGACGGCACGGCCCCGCACGAGCCGCCGGGCCCGGCCTTCTTCCAAGGCTTCCTCGAAGCGCGCCTGCCCGGGGTGGAGGTCGAGATCGCCTATCCGACCTACAGCTTCGGCGGCGTCCTCTGCACCCACGGCCATTACCTGGACCCGCACGCGCGGATGAGCGGCTCGCGCGGCTCGCGCCTGCTCACCCGCGCCCTCTGGGCGATCGCCTCCGGCGGCCCCGAGGAACCGACGTGCGAGGCCGATTACGAGTCGGTGACGACGCTCCTCACCGAGTGGCTCTACATCGCCGCGCAGATGCCGCACGGCACGCACGCGCAGCAGAACGTCTTCCGCACCGCCCAGCGGGCGGGTCGCGTCGTCACCACCGCGGGCGTTCCGGTGCGGGCCGCCCGCCGTGCTGCCGCCGCCGTGCGGGAGCGCGCCGAGGGCGAGGCCGCCGGCCTCCCGAGCGCCGCGCACTTCGACGCCGTCGTCCAGGAGGAGGCCGAGCGCCAGGCGCGCGAGGGGCCGCTCCCCGGCCCGCCCCCGGCCGTGCCGAGCTACCCGGAGCCGACCGTCATCTCGCGCTCGAGCCCGACCGAGCACGCCCTCGAGGCCTTCTCGCGGGTCGTCGCCAACCTCGGCTGGGGAGCGGAGGCGGACAAGATCGTCTTCGCCCACACCCACCAGCCGCTCGACGACGTCCGCGCCTCCCAGGGCGCCACCCGTTATTGGAACAGCGGCTGCTGGATCTACGAGCCCGACCTCTCCTCGCGCCAGGCCTACGCCCGCTACTGCCGGTACGCCTGGCCGGGGACGGCGATCGTCATCGACGACGCCGAGCCGCAGCCGCGCCTGCTCGAGCTTCTTGCCGACCTCAATCCACTGGCCGGTGGCCCCGGCCTACCGAAAGCACCCGCATGATCCAACCTGAAATAGTCACCGCCGGGATCCGCCTCGTTCGCGCCGAAGAGGCGTGGGAGCCGGTCGTCGGTGGCGGCATGATCCCGATCCTCGGCGCCCTCGCCGTCGTCTGGCTGCTGCGCTGGGCGATCAAGGAACCGCCGGAAGAGAACGAGAAAGAGGACGGACCCGGCGATCCGGACCCGCCCTCCCGGTGAGTTCGCACTTATCCGCGGTATGCGCGGATAAGTGCGAACTCATTCCGGCGCTACTTGATGAACAGCATCTCCTCGTACTTCGGCAGCGGCCAGAGGTCGTCGGCGACGACGCGCTCCAGCTTGTCGCCGACCTCGCGCACCGCGCCCATCGAGGCGAGCTGGTTGTCACGGGCGTACTCGGCGAGCTCCATCCCCTCGAGGCCGGCCGGCACCGCGTTGGCGGCTTTCAGCTCGCCGAGCGTGCCGACCAGGTCGTCGACCAGCTCGCGGATCTCGCCCTCGAGGGCGGAGACGCCGGCGTCGGAGATCAGCGCCAGCTGGCGCAGCCCGGCGGGGAGGATCATCGTCTGGCCGATCGAGAACGTCTCCTCGGCCTCGATGTTCGCCCGCATCGCGTACTGCTCGACCCACACGTCGTAGCGCGACTCGAGCTCCCGCTTGGAGAGCACGCTGTACTCCTCGAACGCCTTCACGGTCGAGTCGGCGACCACTTCCGGCAGCGCGTCGGGGGTGGTCTTCAGGTTCTTCAGCCCGCGCCGCTCGGCCTCCTGGTGCCACTCCTCGGAGTAGCCGTCGCCGCTGAAGCAGACGACCTTGTTGGCCAGGTAGGAGTCTTTGACGATCTCGATCACGGCCTCCGGCATCTCCTGGCCCGCGTCGAGCTTCGCCTTCAGCTTGCCCGCGAGGTCGTCGATCGCCTCGGCCGCGATCGTGTTCAGGACCGTGTTCGGGAAGGCGAGCGACATGCTCGACCCGAGCGCCCGGAACTCGAATTTATTGCCGGTGAAGGCGAACGGCGAGGTCCGGTTGCGGTCGCCGCCGTCGAGCGGCAGCGGCGGCAGGACGGAGGAGCCGAGGTCGAGGAACGAGGCCGGCGTGTTGGGATCGCCCTCGCCGGTCGAGATCGCCTCGAACACTTTTTCGAGTTCGGCGCCGAGGAAGATCGAGATGATCGCCGGCGGCGCCTCGTTGGCCCCGAGCCGGTGATCCTGCCCGATGTTGGCGACCGAGGCCCGCAGCAGGCCCTGGTGCTTGTTGACGGCCTGGATCACCGCCGTGCAGAAGAACAGGAAGTGGATGTTGTCCTGCGGCGTGTCGCCCGGGTTCAGCAGATTCGTGCCCGAGTCCGTGGCCATCGACCAGTTGTTGTGCTTGCCCGAGCCGTTGACGCCGGCGAAGGGCTTCTCGTGCAGCAGGCAGACGAGGCCATAACGGCGGGCGACGTTTTCCAGCGTCTGCATCAGCAGCTGCTGGTGGTCGGAGCCGACGTTGGAGCTCTCGAAGATCGGTGCGATCTCGTACTGCGCCGGCGCCACCTCGTTGTGGCGGGTCTTCACCGGGATGCCGAGCTTCCGCATCTCCAGTTCCGACTCCATCATGAAGGCGAGCACCCGCTCCGGGATCGAGCCGAAGTAGTGGTCGTCGAGCTCGTGACCCTTCGGCGGCTTGGCGCCGAACAGCGTGCGGCCGGTCGAGATCAGGTCGGGGCGCTCGAAGAAGTACTGCTCGTCGATCAGGAAGTACTCCTGCTCCGGGCCGACGGTGGTGTAAACGCGCTCGGTCGCCTCGTCGCCGAGCAGCCGCAGCGCCTTCACCGCGGTCCGCGAGAGCGCGTCCATCGAGCGCAGCAGCGGGATCTTCGCGTCGAGTGCCTCGCCGGTCCAGCTGGCGAAGGCGGTCGGGATCGCGAGCAGGGTGCCGTTCGGGTTCTCGAGGATGAAGGCGGGGCTGGTCGGATCCCAGGCGGTGTAGCCGCGGGCCTCGAAGGTGGCGCGGACGCCGCCGGTCGGGAAGGAGGAGGCGTCCGGCTCGCCTTGGATCAGGTCCTTGCCGGAGAAGCCGGCGATCAGCTTGCCGTCGCCCGCGGGCTCGAAGAACGAGTCGTGCTTCTCCGCGGTCGAGCCGGTCAGCGGCTGGAACATGTGCGTGTAGTGGGTCGCGCCGCGCTCCAGCGCCCACTCCATCATTGCCTCGGCGACGGCATCGGCAAGGCTCGAATCGAGCGCCTCCCCGCCGGCGAGCGTCGCCTGCAGCTTCTCGTAGACGTCGGCGGGCAGGCGCTCCCGCTGGACCTCCTCGTCGAAGACGTTGGCGCCGAAGGCGGCGTTCTCGGGCATGGTCAGATCGAGCGCGCCCAGCGACTCACCATTGGAGCTCCACTGTGCTGCGGTCACGTTCTGCTGGCGGATTCGGCTCATCGCTTGTGCTGTCCCTCACTTGCGGCGCGTCCGGTGTCCGGCCGCGATCGTTTCCTTTCAATACTCCCTAGACAGAGCCAGATGAGCCTACTGCCGATCAATGAACGCAAGGTTTGTCCACGCGTACAGACTTTGCGAGGCGGCGGTGTCCTTTGTGTAGGGCGGGGCTGGCGGGGGGCGGGGGCGCCGCTGGCCGCGGGGGTCCGTGGGGCGGGCGGCCGTCCGAGGATGGATCGTGGGTGTCCTGGGCTCCTCATGGGGGTCCTGGCA
>CALCIA010000342.1 GCA_937907435.1 uncultured Actinomycetes bacterium | reverse complement strand
GGACGCGATCATCGAATACGTCGACCATCAGTGGGACCCCGACCTGGAGGCCGCCGTGGTCGTCTACAACGGCAACTTCATCGTCGGCCAGGTGCTTCCCCGATACAGCCAGGCCCAGGGCGACATGGAGGCGGTCTTCGAGCCGTTCTGACCGTGTACCGATTCATCGTCCCCCGCGCCCACGGGAACGTCTTCCAGATCACCATCAAGGCCGACTCTTTGCAGGCTGCCTTCGCCGAATACGTGGCCGAGCATTGGGATTCCGACATCGAGCCCGCCATCGCCGTGTGGGAATACCAGTTCCTCGTGGCCCAGATCCTCCCCCGCTACAACTTCGTGAAACGCGACTTCGAGGCGATCCTGTTCGAGATCCCGCCACCCACGGGAGGGCCGTGAATGTACCGCTTCCTGTACCCAGCCACCGACACCGCCGCCTTCGACCTGGTCATCGACGCCACGACGCTCGCGGCGGCGTTCGAGGAGTACCGGCTGCTGTGGTATGACGACAACTGGATCGGCTCCGTCGCCGTGTTCGAGCGCGAGCGGCTGGTCGCCCGCGTCGTGCCTCGAGCGGACCCCGAGACGGGGCGGAACGAGCCGAATCTGGAGTTGTGGCCGGGCGAAGTCGCACGAGGCCACAGCTTCGCCTGCGGGGATTGACCTGCCGGAAAGCCCGATGAACCGACCCCGCCTGATGGCGGGGTATTTTGATTTGTCGTATGCAAAATAGTTGTTGCATGAGGCAAAAATAAAATGTAAAACAAAAATACAACAATAGCACGGAGGCTACACCAATGACGAAAGCAGAGCACACGCGGAATGACGGGAGCAAAGGCGCTTACGATACGTTCACGCAAATCGATAGCGGAACCCGCCACAACTACACCCGCATTAATGAGCTGAAGATCCGGCACGTCTCGGCGGAAGACCGCCCCGACCGCGGCGAGCACACCCAAGTCGAAATCTGGATCGACGAAATCAAGGGTGCGAATCGCCGCTCTTATAAGACGCACGGCCATCTGACCCTTGCTCCAGCCGAAGCAGAGGCAATGGCTCTGGCGCTCCTGTCGCCCGAGAAACGTCGACTGATCGCCGAAGCCACGGGCAAAGCCGCATGACGGAAGCCCCCAAACCCGGTCGCCCCCGCTCCCCCTGCAAAAAGTGCGGGGGGGCGGAGCGGAACGCCGCTGGTGCCTGTATCCCGTGCAGCCGCGAGTACCAGCGGGCTTACCGCAAGGCATGGATCGCCAAGCGAAAGAAGGAAATGAAACAGAGCAAGAAGAAAGGTTAGCTATGGCTGAAGGACAGAAAAAAGAGGAGTGGCTGCGCGACGGCAACCTGCTCTACACGCTCGAACACGCAGGCTGGGACAAGGGCAACGAGACGTTCCAGAACCGCCTCACGGTCAGGGTGGATATCAATCGCGTGTCCACGGCGACCGAGGCCGACGCCGACGATGTGGCTACCCAGATCCTCGACTTCCTGAACCGCGCCGAAAGCGGGCTGGTGAAGGAGCTGCAAGATCGGCTCGAAGCCACCGAGCGCGGAGAACGAGCGGCGGATAACGAAGTCGAGCGACTTCAAGCGGTCGTGAAGCAACTGTTGACGGCTCTGATGCCGTTCGCCAAGGCCTATCAGGCTTGGGGCGGCGGAAACGCCCGAGAGCATTTCGCTTCATCGGTCGTCCCGGTGCACTTCCTCCGAGCAGCTGAAGCCGTCACCAAGGCCATACCAACGACGGGGGCGGTATGAGAAAGTTACGATTCAAGGCCGCAGCAGGCTACATCAAGCGCGCCTGGCAGGCTTACCTGGAGGCAACGCGCCACAAGTGCGATTTTGACGACCGCGGCTTCTGCTCGGATTGCGGCAAAATCATCGGAGATTGGTAAGAAGCAACCGACGAAAGGCAAGGAAAACATTATGCCCGACATAACGATGTGCGATGACAAGACCTGTCCATTGGCCCCGAAATGCTACCGGAACCCCGCCAGCGGCACACAGCCTAACGAATATCGCCAGTCTTGGTTCGTCGAGAGCCCGCGTACCGAGGAGAGGTGCGACCATTTCAGCGAGCGGCAGCCATGACCCGCCCTCCGAAGACCCGCAACCCCATCGCCAAGGCCGTGACGCGCATGCACGCTAAGGTCTTGCCGGACAAGCGGCGGAAGCTGATGGAGCAGGCTCAGGACGACGAGCCCGAATCGCCTGTCGCCGACCTCATGCCCAAGAGCGACTTCATGGCCTCGGCTTGGATCGGCAGCGTCCGGTACGCCCTGACCCGCGAGGATGTCGTGGCTGCCTTCCGGAAAGAGACCGGCAACCAGTGGCGACCCGGCCGGACGCCGCTGGACGCCATGATCGACCAGGCGGCCGGAGCCGCCCTCGACTTCATCAGGGCGTTCGCCAAGTGGCACAACGAGAACATCTGGGGCGAGGAGAACGGCAAGCCCATGGATATAGCTGAGTAACGCAATGCCCCGAGGGGCGGAAAGTGAGGTGAAGTGACAATAGAGATCAGGAACGCAATCATTCAAAGCGCGAGCATCAATGACTCGGAACGTGGGCTGTTGACGGCTTGGCTCCATCTGGACTACGGCGGGTCTGGCCAAGGGTTTGGCGGCTATGCCCTCTACTTGCCGAAGAGCTTCAGCCACCACAGGTTGCTGAGCCATGCCGGTCACTTTATCTGGCGTTGCATGGAGATCGCCGATGTCTCCTCGTGGGAAAAGATGGCCGGGAAGACCATCCGCGTGAAACTGGACAAGGGCGGTTTGGGCGGACGGATTCTGGCCATCGGCCACATCGTGAAGGACGACTGGTTCGACCCGTCCGAGGACTTCAAAGAGCGGGGTGCAGAATGACCCCGGACGAACTCAACGCCCGCCTCGGCGCGGTCATCCGCCAGAAGCGAACCCTCCTCGGCATGTCGCAGGACGCCCTCGGCAAGAAGCTCGGGATCACCTTCCAGCAGGTCCAGAAGTACGAGAGGGGCAAGAATCAGGTCGCGTTTCCCCGCCTCGTGGAGATCGCCGCCGCTCTGGGCATCAGCGTCACAGAGCTGGTGGCCGCCGCCATGGGTGACGAGCCGGCGCGTCCTGCGGTCGTACCCAACCGCGAGACGCTCGAGCTGGTGAAGCGGTTCGAGCGGCTGAAGCCGAACCAGAAGATGGGCGTCCGCCTGCTGGTACGGAGCCTCGCGGGCGAGGCGGTATGACCGTCGCCGCCAAGATCCCGCTCGTGAAGCGGATTGCGAAACGGCTCGCCCGCCCCTTCTGGCGCGAGCCCGATTTCTACATCGGCGGCAAGGAGAATCCGTACCTGCTCCGTTGGTGGGTCATCCCCCGCAACCGCTTCTTCAACGTCTACCTGCACAAGTTCCTCCGGGACGACGATGACCGCGCGCTCCATGACCACCCGTGGCTCAGCTTGAGCATCATCCTTCGAGGTGGCTACATCGAGCACACGGCCAACGCGGTCAGACGCAGGGGAGCGGGCAGCATCGTCTTCCGGCGGGCCAAGCACGCCCATCGGATCGAGTTGCTGCGACGTCGATTCTGGTGGAGCGACCCCAATGAGCTCGAGCAGCCCCTTCCTGCTTGGACGCTGTTCATCACCGGCCCGAAGATCCGCGAGTGGGGCTTCCATTGCCCGCGAGGCTGGGTCCACTGGCGAGACTTCGTCGGCGACGTCGACAGCGGGAACATCGGCAAGGGGTGCGAGCCATGACCGCCGCCCCGAACAGCCCGCTGGTGGAGATCGTCGCTCGCACACTCGCCGCCGAGGACTACAGACAGAAACGTCGCGGAGATTACAACGACGCGGATACCTATGCGTCCCGCCACTGGGGCGAGTACCAACCGGAGGCCAAGACCGCCCTCGCCGCCTGCGAGGCCGAGGCGATGATGAAGGCATTGAAGGCGGCGCATTCGCACGTCTTGGAGCTTCGTGACGCATGGGAGCGCGGGGATATCAGCGAACACGATGGCCGGGGCGGCACCAGGTCGAATCGGAACGTGGACGTTGAGGTGGAGCTGCGGCATCTCCTCGCCCGGCTGGAGCCGGAGCCATGAGCTGGCTCCGCTCGCTCCTCTCCCGCCTGTTCCGCCGCCGCAGCACGGACTGGGATGCTCTCGATTACGGAACTCCCGCCACGGCTGAGGATGAACTGGCGCGGCTGAATGGGGAGCGCTAGGCCATGGCCGCCCCGTATCCCCCTCATCCCGCCGACAGGGCAGCCCTCAAGAGTTCAGGGCTGGCGGTTACGGCAGCGTGTCCCTTCGAACTTGGCGGACGCTTCAAGTCGGCCTTGATGACGGAAGCTGCATCAGCCGCGGAGCGGGTAAACCAGAATGACGGTTTCCCTTCGGGACCCTCCGCAATTCAGGTTGACCCGTGCGCTTTGCCTCCGCTGAGGCTGATGCGGGCGCATCCTACAAGGACGCAATGAAGCGTTCTTAGAGAAGAAAGGAACACGATATGTCTAACGCACCTGCCCACAAACTCCGCGACGGTTGCCTCTCCGTCGTCATCTGGCGGAACACGAACACCGAGGGCAAAACCTACTACTCCGCCACTCCCCAGCGGTCCTATAAGGCCGGCGACGATACCTGGAAAGAGTCCAAGGAACTGAATGCCGACGACATGCTGCCGATGGCCGAACTGCTCCGCGAAGCCTACGCGTGGATCAAGATGCAGAAGCGGTCCGACGCCAAGGCCGCGAAGGAACGCGACAACGTGACGGCGAAGTAATCAACCGGGCGGCTCGGAGACGGGCCGCCCATCAACTGGAAGGGGATTCCCCATGAATGGATTTTATTTTGCGGCCCCTAAATGCCGCACCATTTTGCTTTACTTCCGCAAGGTTTCGACTATAGTCAATTTGATGATCACCTATGAATATATACTGAACCCGACAAAAGCGCAGAAGTCATTGCTCGTGAAGAATCTGCGGCTGACACGTGATATCTATAATCAAGGACTGCAAGAACTGATCGACCATTACCGCTCCACTGGGAAGCACCTTAATTATTTTTCCCATGACAAACAGCATGGCAAGACTCAACACCCCGATATGCCATCGTGGTTCGTAGATACTACGCTCAGGCGGTTGCATCGTTCATTTGCAAACTTCTTTGCGGGCATCAAAGAGGGCCGTAAAGTTGGCTTCCCTCGCTTCAAGTCGGCGAACCGTTGGCATACCCTCCAGTTCCGCGATGCGGTGGCTAACAATATCGATAGCTGTTATTTCAAAGCAGGCAAGATGCTCGGCGGTCGCATCCGCTTCGTTAAGCACCGCGAGATTGAAGGTAAGCTGAAATTCTGCCGAATCGTGAAGCGTCCTTCGGGGTGGTACTTGCAAGCGGTCTGCGAGGATGAGCCCCAGCCGCTGCCTGCGAACGACAACGCTATCGGCCTGGACTTCGGCATCACGCATCTGATCGCGGACTCGGAAGGCAATAAGGTCGCCAACCCGCAGCACCTTAAGCGAAGCCTCAGGCGTCTAGCGAAGGCGCAACGACGCCTATCTCGCCGCAAGAAGGGAAGTAACCGCCGCCGGAAGGCCGCGAAGATGGTTGCGCGTATCCACGAGAAGATCGCCAACCAGCGGAAAGACTATCTGCACAAGGCTGCTCGGCATTATGTCAATGCCTACGGCACCATCGTCATCGAGGATTTGCGCCCGTCCAACATGGTCAAGAACAGCCATCTGGCGAGGGCGATATCGGATTCCTCTTGGGGAATGCTGCGTCAATTCATGGAAGATAAAGCCGAGAAAGCTGGTCGTCTTGTGATCGCAGTGCCGCCGCAATATACGAGCCAGAAATGTTCGTCGTGCGGCGAGATCGTCCAGAAGGCGTTGAGCGTCCGGACCCATGTCTGCCCGCACTGCGGGTACGTGGATTGCCGGGACACGAATGCCGCGAAAAACATTAAACGGGCTGGGATACGGCCTTCGTGGAGGGATGTAGCATGAGCTCGCCCGTTGAAACGAGAAACCTGGAGCCTGTACAGGTGAAGGTATATCACAACTACGAGATCTGCCCCTGCCGCCGCCTCAACGACGCTGGCGAACCCGACCCGAACGGCCTGAGCTTCGAGGTCTGCGAACCCCACGAGGCCCACGTCTGGACCCTATACGGCCACATCCCCGGCGAGGGCGTCATGGCCATCGGCGATTTCGCCACCCGCGAGGGAGCCGAGGAAGCCTTCCAGCGGATCACCGGGATACCGTTCGGCTCGCACGAGGAGGTGGAGGCCCGGCTGCGCGTGATGCACGCGAGCCACAGGTTGCTCGAGACCATCGAGAAGGCCCACTCGCGATTGCTCTGGGCTCGCGATCTCGCGGAGAAGGCCGCGAATCTGGTCATGCTGGACAATCCCTCAGGAGCTCAGGAGCTGCTCGACGAGATTGCATCTAGCGAGTACGCGAACGACGACCTGGACGCGATCACCGACGCCATCGCAGAGGCAACAGGGAGGGCGGCATGACCACCAAGACCATTTACATCAAGGATGAGAACGCCGAAACGTGGCGCAAGGCGGAACGCTTCATCGAAGCGTACGAGAAGAAGAGCCTGTCGCAGTTCCTCTTCGAGCACCTTCAGTCGGTGGTCGACAAGTACGAGCCCATCGCTGACGAGTTAGAGAGGCTCGAACAGCAGATCGCCGCTCTGAAGGCAAAGGCGGGGATTCTATGACCTCCCCGTCGATCATCACCTACCACGCCAGCCTGAGCAACGCCCGCGACCTCTGGGTCGAAGGCGACCGGATCCACGTCGAGGACCGCCCGCCTGAGCAGGGCGGGAAGCCGATCACCGAGGCGGAGCTGGCCCTGGTCGAGCGCGTCCGGCGGGAGAAGGGCTGGACTGTGTTCGGGATCAGCCAGAGCCGGGGATTCGCGTGGCGGAAGTCGAAGTCCGGCGACTGGCCGTGCGATCGGTTCATGTGGCTCGAAGGCAAGAACGACGAAATGACTAAACGAATTGGAGGAAGATTATGACTACGAAATTCAAAATACCCGAACTCCGGATGCCCACGCTCGAAGAGCACCGGGCGGCCTCGGCCGCATGGCTAAAGCGAGTAGGCCCCTGCCTGTACGAGAACTGGCCGGAGGCCCTGAAGGCGATGTCCTTCCGATCTGATCTGCTGGAACTGACAGCTACGGATCAGGAAACTCTCCGCGGCCTGTACGACGAGAAACCCAACGAAACGGCACTGAATGCTTTGGCCCAGCGGATCACAGCCGCAATAGCGCGGATTGACCCTGACGGCTGCTTCGTAAAACTTAGTTCGCGCAGCCCGAAGGATACGTTCTTTCCCGATGTGCCGCGATTCCAGACCGGAGACGACGTCCTCGGTGCGTTCATGAACAGCGAGCGAATCCTCGACGACCTGACGGAATACCGGTACGCCGATGCGGCCTGCTATCTGCTGCTCCGCGAGTTCCAGCCCATCCCGGCGCACGAGGAGTTTCGTTGCTTCATCCGCGAGGGCCGGATCGCAGGGGTTTCGCAGTATCAGTACCGCGATTTCTTCCCGGAACTGGTCGCTGCCCGGGGCGCGGTTGCCGCACGATGCTTCGCGTTCCTCGAATCGATCCTGCCGAAGCTGCACGTCCAGGACATCGTGGTCGACGTCTGGCTCGGCGAGACGCCCATGCTGATCGAGATCAACCCTTATGGGCTCTCCGACCCGTGCCTGCTCGACTATCCCGAGCTGGAAACGGCGGAGAGGCTTTTCAGGCTGGTCGAAAGCCAGCCGAAGAGCGAGGCCGCATGACCGGGCGCTACTTCTACCGCGACCCGCTTGCCGCCGCGTGGATGGCGAAGCACCATGAAATCAAGTTCGCCAACGGCGACTCGCTCCGCTCTGCATGCGAGGCGGTCGGAATGTATGGCCGGGACATGTCGAATGGCGGCGGGTTCTACATCCACCCCGACAGCCTGCACCTGCTGGAGCCGCAGGTGGGGGACGTGCTCTATTCCAAAATAAAGGACGGCATCAGCGTCGAGGAACTGATTTCGGACGAGCGCGCCGCCCAGACCGGACCCCACATCATCCAGCGTGGCGGGCGCATCATCCAGCGCAACGGCGTCGCCTTCCACTGGCCAGAAAGCGAGGCAGCATGAGCGACGATTTGGAATTCACGCAGCGCGACGTGGATGAGGTGATCCGTTCGCTCAGCAACCTGCGGGAGGACCAGGCGAACCATGCGATGCCTGGGCCAATTGATCGCAGAGGTTAAGGCGGCACCTGAGCCGCTTGCTTTTGCAGTCTTCTGGGTCGGTGAGAAGGACCTGCTCGAAGACGTTCAGATCAACTGGATCAGCAACCTGAAGCGGGGCGGAATCGAGAACATCATCCGCCACTCGTTCCAGCGGATATGTGAGGGAAAATCGGCTGAACCCTCCCCGCCTACTCTTCCCTCGGGATCACTTTGACATCAATCCCCATGATGAGCGGCTCCTTGTCCGCCGAGGCAGAAAAGCCCCGGTCGGACTTCCTCACCCACGGGATGACGTGCCGGTGGATGCCGTCGTAGAGCTGGGACAGGTTCAGGCCAGCGATCGTCACCTGCCAGATCTGAGTCCCCGCAAATCGGAGCGTGATGACCTGGCCGTGCTCCCCGGCCTGGAACTGGCTGTGGCTGTCGAGGTTCACGTACTGGAAGCTGACGATGCCCTCGGCTCCTTTCAGGCAGTGGAACGAGTAGACCGCCTTGGCCAGCGGCCTCGCATGGGCCTGATACGGCCCTTTCGGGTCGGGCAGCTCGCCGTCGTCTGGATCGGCCCCGGTAGCGGGCTTGGGCCCGCTCGTCTTGAGGAGATCGTCCAGAAAGCTGCTACCTTGCATGCGAATGCTCCTTCTCTCGCACGTTTCCCATAACATCGACGGCCTTTTCGCGCAACTGGCGGAACGCAGACTTCACGCGCTCGGTGAAGGTGACCAATCGGTTTCGCTTCCGGGGCTTCGGCTTCGACCTCCCCAGCAGCTCCGTGGCGGACTTTCTCGGATCGGACCTCTGGATGTCGGCTCGCAACTCATCTCTCGAGGCATCGGTGTAGATCGTCGCCCGTTCCCGCCCTCTGGAAACACTGACGTAGAACTGCTCCGCCGAAATGGCGGGACGCGACTGCTGCCCCATCGCTATAAGCACTCTGTCCACGGTCTTGCCTTGCGAAGCATGGGAGGTCGTAACGTAGCCCCATGCCAGATGCCCGTAATCCTTGCCCACGGTCCAGCCGTTGCCGAGCAGAATGTCGCCCTGCTCAGTGAAGCCTGCGACAGAATAGACGCTCCCGTTGTTGAGCTTGTGCTTGCCGTCGGCGGTTTTTCCGTTGGCGGTGATTCGGATAGTGTCTCCCACCGCGAGCGCGCAGCATCCTTCCTGGTAGACAGAGAAGTGCGAAGGGCTTTTGTACGAGTCGCCACGTTTGAAGCTGGCGATCCGGACCCGGTCCCCGGCCTTGAAGGTGCCGGAGTTGCGGTGGAACTGGAGGGTCTCGGTCCCGTCGAAGCGTTCGAGGTCGCCCTTCTCAGCGTCCGTCCAGTGCAGCGGAACCAGCGTCTTAAAAGCCCTCTCATCCTCCCCCACGATCCCCCGTTCCTTGAGCCGCGACCTGATCTCCTTCGTGATCCCGTCGCCCTCGGCGTGCGTCGGCGCCACGACGAGGACCGACCGGCCGGCGTCAAGCGCCGCCATGTACTCGTCGACCAGCGGCTTGCTGTCCCGGGCTTCCTTCACCCAGCCCAGCGAGGCGAGGGTATCATAGCCAGCCAGAATGTCACCCTTGGCGAGCGAAGCCACGGCGTCCTTGTAGCGACCCCGCTGGCGGCGGATGTCTTTGAGTTCGGCCACGGGGAGCCCGGCGAACTGCTCGAGGACACGGAGCGTCGCCCCACGCTCGACCGAACCGTGCTGTTTCCGGTCGCCCTGGAGCACGACGCGGGCCCCCAGCTCCTCGGCCGCGTCGAAGACGGCCCGGACCTGCCGGATGCCCAGCAGCCCGGCCTCGTCCACCCAGATGACGCCGCCCCGGGCCTGCTCGCGGTATTTCTCGTCGATCAGGAACCGGGCAACGGTATCGGCCTCCTCGAAGCCCTCCTTGCGGAGCACTCCCCGGCTGGCGTCCGCCGAGGGGGCGAGGACGACGACCGGGCGGTCGATCCCGGCGATGGTCGCCTTCATCGTGTGCGTCTTGCCCGTGCCAGCGGCCCCGCGGATCAGGATGACCCGGTCGGGCGAGTCCCAGACGTGGCGGGCAATGGCGGCCTGCTCGGGGGAGAGTGTCGCCGTCGGCGCGCAGGAATTGCGGCTTTCGCCGGAAAGCGAGGCTGAGAGCCGATGTTGAGCTGGCGCGGAACCGTGTGCGCCGCGTGCGCGGATTTCGCCCTGATTTGGGTCAGGAAGCGAGGATTTCTGCGGCTCTGACCGTGCGCACCCCATCGGCCTGCACGTCCCACGGCCCTCGCGGGCGAACGCGACGACCCGATCCTCCTCGGCCAGCACCTCCCGCGTGGTCGCCTCGCCGGTCTTCACCAGCAGCCCCTGCCGCTTCGCCTCGGCCTTGACGCCCTCCGGCGTCACCGAGCCGATGCCCTGCCGGATCGCCGTCTCGTAGAGCCGCCTCTCCTCGACGACGCTCTTCCGCTCGAACAGGTGGCCGATCGCGTACCGGACTGCCTCCGGCTCGCTGCTCTGGTACGACGGCCGCCCCTTGAGGCTGGCAAGCTCCTGACGCTCCTTGCCAGTGAGTCGGCTGACATAGTAGCCGTTGAGGTCGTCCGCCAGCTCCTTGGTCTTGCCCAGCCGCGTGGTCGCCCCGAGCTTGTCCATACCCTCCGGCGTCGTGATGCCGAGCTTCGCGGCCACCGCCTTGATGTACTCCCGGCGGCGGCTGAACTTCTTCACCAGGTCGTCGGAGATGCCCTCGATCTCGAAGGCCTTGTCCTTCCGGCGGATGCCGTAGCCGAGCTCTCGGAGGTTCGCGGCCAGGCGGTTGTGGTAGATCGCCTCGTAGTACGGCGCGTCGTGCTTGATCTGCCCCATCTGGGCGGCCTTCCACTTTCCCTCGACAGGGTCGTGGGTCGTGTTCAGCACGAACACGTGGGAGTGAAGCGACATATCGGGGCGCTGGTCCTCGGCCGAGATTCTCGTGTCCCGGTGCGTGAAGTGGCAGGCGACGATGTTGCCGGTCGTGCGGTCCTCGTTCTTGCCTCCGACGCGCACGCGGCCCTGCATGTCGGCCTCGACGAAGGACATGGCATAGCGGACCGCATCCCGGTGGGCTTCCTCGATCCGGGGATCTCCGGCGTTACCGGCCCCGGCCAGCTCGCGGGCAAGGCCCACGCTCTTCGTGCTGTTGAACGTCAGGTCCATCCCGACGCGGCCGTCGTCGCGGGCATGAGGCCGGAGCAACTCGCCCGTGCGGGGGTCGATGTTGTCGCAGAGCTTTTCGAAATCGGCGTAGTTCGCGGGGCCTTGGAGTCCGAGCATCTCGGCACCGCGTCCCAGCCACTCGCCGGGGGTGGCGGCATAGTAATCCGCGGACTTGTAATAGGCTTTCGCAGCTGCTGGGCTGGTCAGCCAGTGGGTACGCAGCAAGGGCATCTCCGTGTGGGCGGGCGAATCCTACAGGGTGCGTCGGGGACGTCAACCAAATAGAACAGGGCGATCCGGCTGATGCCGTCGGGCTCTCGTGAACCGAGCCGCGGGGCGTCTCGGCCCTGAAGGGCTTCGATCCCTATCGCTATAGATGCCGCAGAGGGGTCAGGTGATCGGCGACCAGTATCAGGGGTCGGCGACCCCTCGGCCGCCAAGGGATAGACGCAAGCGTTGGCCGGCGGTATCCCCGAAATTCCCAAGGGGGAATCCCGGGTGATACCCCTCCGCCGCCCAATCCCTTGGCAGCCACACCCCGCCGCTCGCCGCTTGGCAGGGTTTCAGGGACGCGGCCTTCGGCCAGTCCTGAAACCCCTACCTACTGGGGGTTTCCAACCTCAACTGAAAGGAATCATCTATGCCTAACATCGGAATCCTACTCGGGAAACCGTCCCCGACCGACCACCACAAACTACCCTTCAAGGACGTGCTGCGTGTGGCGGAGCTGCTGGCGGAACGCTTCAAGGTCCTGAGCGACAAGCTGCCCTATCCGCTCAACCCCGGATTCGATCCGAGGCTGGTAAAGGAAATCCGTACGGCCCTGCGAGCCTTGAAGGGCACACCGAACGGGTCCGTGAGCCGCGAGACTCTCGATCAGTGGATCAGCGAACTGAGCGGCTTCCGGGACCAGCTCGCCGCTTGGTGTGAAGGCCTCGTGACCTTCCGTCATCCTGACAGCCCGTTGGGAAAGCTACGTTTTCCTCAAGATCCTCGGGAGGCGGCGGGCCATCAGGTGGATCATCGCCAGCTTGACGAACGCCTCGCTGCTGGAGGTCGTGCCCTCGTAATCCTTGCTCAGCCGACGCCATCGGCCCAGCCAGGCGAACGTCCGCTCCACCCGCCACCGGAACGGGATCGCCTTGAACGTCTTGGCCCCGGGCTCCTTCGCCCTGATCTCCAGGCGGAGCCGGTTGCGGGCGCGCAGCGCCGCCACCCACTCGGCGATCCCGCCGTTGTAGATCGCGTCGGCGACGATCAGCCGCAATCGCATGAAGCGATGGCGCAGCGGCTCCAGGACGAGCCTCGCCCCGTCGCGGTCCTGGATGTCGGCGGCGTGGACGACGACCGAGAGGATCAGGCCGAGGCAGTCGACCAGGATGTGCCGCTTGCGGCCGCGGACCTTCTTGCCCGCGTCGTAGCCGCGGGGCCCCCCTTTTCGGTCGTCTTGACCGACTGGCTGTCGAGGATCGCCGCCGAGGGCTGGCGCTGGCGGCCGTGGGCCCGCCTCAAATCGCCGCGGAGCAGGTCCATCAATCGGTCGAAGGTGCCGTCCTTCTTCCAGATGCGGAAGTACCAGTACACGGTGGCCCAGGGCGGGAAGTCGTGCGGCAGGGCCCGCCACTGGCAGCCGGTACGCGCCACGTACAGCAGGGCGTTGACGACCTCGCGGCGGTCATGCTTGGCGGGGCGGCCGCCCTTCTTGGGGGCCGGGATGACGCGCTCGACCTGGGCCCACTCGGCGTGGGCCAGGTCGCTGGGATAGGCGGTGCGTGTGTCCATGCCAGAAGGCTAGGACACGCTTTCCCAACAGGCTGTGAGGACCACGGGAAGCCGAACGGCAAGTTGGTGGACGAGGAAATCCCGTTCTAATGGGGCGAGGGGCCGGGGTAGAATCCGGCCCCCAACCTGAGCCGGTCAGTCAGGGGGCGAACTGAGCGGCCGCAGAAAAGCCGCAGGAAGGATCTGAACTGTGGGGCATCACACATCTCCCCGCCGTTTTGCCCAACGGCCGATGGAACGGGGCAAGCGGCTGATCCGGCTCAAGAAACCGGCCAATGCCGAGGTTTTCCTAACTTCCCGCCCGTTCCTTACCGCGGCTCGTTCCGCCACCCTCACCGCTCCACTCGCCGCTCAAACCTGGTTCAGGTACAGCAGCTCATCCTGCCCGACCGGCAGCGCGAGTGGGTAGAGATCCCACCGCTGGGCTGGGTGCGTCCGCACGTGGGCGTAGGCCAGGGCCAGGAGGATGATGAGGATGGTCAGGACGGTCCAGTAGAGCCGATTCATGGCTGTCATGCGCCTTCCGGGTTACAGACGGTGCAATCCTCCGCGTGGTTGCCGTGTGGGCAGACGACCGGTTCCGGCTTTAGCAGCCCTACCACCCTCACCACGTCGGACCCTTCCAGCGGCGGCTGCCCGTTTGCTCCGTGGGTGTAGCCCTGCTGGTACGCCAGTTTGAGGTCCTCGGCGGTGTAGGTCATGGCTGTCCGCTTTCTTTTCCGTCGCTCTTGTACATGAAGTATCGACCGACCGCTCGATAGATCTGGGAATCAACTGCGTCCCAAGACTTCGGGTTATAGGTTGATCCAAAAGTGATCCGCGCCACGGTGGGCAAACTGCCTGCGGGGAGCGTGGTCGGAGCTCGACTGCCGTGAACTGCTACGCGTATCAGGCAATCGCGACCCGGATATCGATAGTAGCACGCCTCACTCTTCATGCTCGTGTAATGATGCACGAAACCTGCCGCCTTCAGTCGCTCGACCGCATACTCGCAATAGGTCCGTCTCTGCGAATCAACCATGTGCCTTTTCTTCCGAATCTGTTGCCTGTTTGGGCAGTCGCCACCGCCTCCGCATCGTACGTTTGACGAGGCTCCCAACGACTTGGTTTTTCAACTGCTTCTCGATGCCGAAGTGGGTCAAGCTACCGCCCTGGAGTTCCGTATGGGCAAGGATGCCAGTTAGATGCTTTGCCAGCGCGCCCTTGATCTCGGGAACAAACTTGCATCCAGCATGACGCTCGATTTCGTCAAGAGCATGTCGCGATGCCTTCTGCGCGAGGGACAGGGTAATGTGAAAGCTGCTCTTGCGTGCGTCGGCCATCCGAACACCGATCACGTGCGTTTGGGTTCCAAGCAGACGTTCGTCGTTCAAAGCGAAGCGGATAGTACCTACTTGTTCTGCCAAATCTGCCCCGCCTTCAATGAGTTGCAGCGCCGCTTCGATCACCGTAGCCCTGTCGTCTCTCATCACCTCCCGCGGCTGCTCGGCCTCATGCTGGCGGACGATGGCGATGGCCTTATCCACCACGGAGTTAACCTGTTCAGAAAAGGGCGCGAGGTTGGGCCGGCCATCGACGTAGTAGATACCCTCTTTCAAACCTTCCAGCTTCTCTATCAGCGTCGTGCTCATGCCTCGTCCCTCACGTGCTTCGGCTCCTCTGAGGCCGGCTTGTTGTACGCCGCCACCATCTTCGAGACCTCCGAATTGGCCGGACTGATTCGGTCCTCCGCTACGCAGATGAGCCGCCCCTTCAGGTTGCGTTCGCCGTCGGGCATGATGTCGTACTCAGTCGTGTGCCGGCCAAAGTACCTCCCAACGATGCGGCCGTAGACGGGCCTCGAGTCGCTGTCGACAATCACAGGATCGCCGATTTCGTAATTGCGGCGGATTGGCATCACGACCTCGCTTTCAGCATGGCGTCGGGAGTACGCCCCTCACGGACGAGCGGGCCGGTCGCTACACTGGAAACGGGCTCGAGTACCCAGGCCCTGCATCCAGTTTGCTTCACCAGCCGCGTGGCTTCCTCATACGCCGCCTCAAAGCTGGCATGCTTCACCCTCGGCGCGCTTCCGCCTTCGAGAAACACCATCCAGAACTCTGCGGCGAAAGCTGCGGCTTTCGGCTCCGCGACGGGCTCCACCACGCGGTAGGCGATGATATCGCCGGCCTTGCCCCGATGGTCCCACCAGAAGCTTCCCGCTCTGAACTGTTGGTTGTCCACGCCGCGGTGGCGCGTCTCCACTATCGTCTCAGGCAACACCGGACACTCGCCGCCGTACCACTTAATCCATCCATCGGCGTCGGGATATTCGGCGGGGGCGACCCATGGAGCGATCAGGTCAGCATCGTGCCCATAGCCGCTAAAGTAGAAGCCTCCGTCTTCTGTCCATTGGGTACGTTTCCCGTCGATGTTTCCTACAAGAGGAAGGTTCCTACCGCTTTCTATTGACTCCACCACCGCCTTCCGGCCATCGCGCGTTTTCCAAGTACCTATGCCAAATTCCGTCACTTCATCCTCCTTACGTCAACAGTTGTGTCCAAATCTTCCGGCCTCAGCGAATAGGCTTCCGCGATCATTGCCGCCCGCTTGTTCGCCCAGCGATACACCATCTTCGAAGGGCTCGGAGGCAGTTCGAACGCCACGCCAGCATCGGCCGACATGCGGTTAAGGGCCTCGACCGAGGAGAGGGAGTAGCCGACCTCCTCGTGGTGCTGACGTGCCTTCCGCTCTTTCGCGATTTGCTGGGCAGCCAGCCAGTCGCTGATGGGGATGGTGGCTAGCAGGCAAAGCGCGATTACGAGGTGGCGATTCATACCCCACCCCCACACAGCGCTTCGTTCGCGACAGGGCTGTTGACGCGAGCTGCTATCACTCCGGCCTTGTAGCCCATCTCGCGTCCATCTGCGTATCCGCCGAGATATCCCTGTTCATGGCCGTAGTCGTAGCCAACGAGATAAATGCAAGCCATAATCGCGATCAGGACGACGAGCCCGATTCCGAGGACTGAGCCCGCGCTGATTTCTCTGGTTTCTGCGTTGTCGTTCGTGTCAGCCATGGCCAGCCTCGCTCTTCGGGGTCAGCAGCACCGCGGGGCTGAAGATGGAGTCGAACACGCCCTTGTAGTCGATGGGCCTGATGCGGAAGCTGTCGACCAGCCGCTCATGAGCCTTGTCGATCAATTTCTGCGCGTCATCCGGCTCGCAGGTTTCATTCGGAAGCGTCCCAAGGGTGGAGTCGGCGTCGTTGGCCATCGAGTCGGGAACCACCTGCATGATGGCTTCGATATCCTCGCGGCCCATATGGACGCGGTTCCTGATGCACGAATCGGTGAGGGCCGTAAGGACGTCGCGGTAGACCTGATGAAAGTTGTCGAGGCGAGCGTAGGCCTGCTCCTCTTTGGGCGATACGTCCAGCTTGCCGTGGTCCATGTTGTCGGGGAAGTTGCTCACGGCCGCCTCCTATGCGTTGAACGTGGGCTGGGCGGCATAGCGATGCGCGCCGTATTCGAGGTTCAGCCTCTCGGCTCGGTTGCGAGCCCGGTTGCGCTGTGCGTAGCTGTATACGCTGCTAACTGCGTTGCCGGTCTTCAGGTCGATGATCTGATAGGTGGTCTTTTCCATATTGCTCTCCATTTAGTCGTTGACGGAATTGACAATAGCAGCCTATTATTACCGAGTCAACAACTAATTATTACGGTAGCAACATTGATTAAGAAGCCCAATTACATACGGACTTCCATTAGCTTACCCCCGGCCGTCCACGCCGAGCTGGTAAAGCGAGCGGACAAATTTGGCATGCGCGTCAGTCCGTACTTGCTGCAGCTAATCGTCGAGGATCTAAAAAGGGGAGAAGCCAATGACAAAGATTGAGCTCACTACAAGCGGTATTTACAGAATCAGTTGCAAGGCTACTGGCAAGCAATATATTGGAAACTCCCAGCACATCGGCTTGCGCTTGGCCAGCCATTTGACGGCGCTACGGTCCGGCACCCATTTCAACGCATCCATGCAGAACGACTGGGAGGTTTTTGGTGCCGAAGCCTTTGAGTTTGAGATCATCGAGATTATCACAGACCGGGCTGAGCGTTATCGCAGGGAGTCAACCCTCCTCAGGGACAGTGGTCTCAGGGAGATCCTCTACAACGCTCAAGGAGACAGTTGCAGCGACAGCGGCGGGCAAAGCACTACATTTTCTCTGCGTATATCCAAGTCGCTCTGTGCAATTTTAGAACAAGCCGCCAAGCGAGAGCATCGCACCGTTAACAATTTGATAACCAAAATTCTGGCAGAGTGGGCAGAATCACAAAGCCAAGCAGAGTAACAATGAGGGAGGAGACCCACTATGAAGATTGAGATTTGGCAGACCATCGACCAGAAATGGAAAATCGACGTGATCACCGGCAATCGCAAAGTTCTATTCCGCAGCGCTATCGCCTACGCCAGCCGACGCAACGCCCATGCAGCCGCCAAACTGCTCAAGGCCCAGCTCGGCAAGGCGAAGATCGTCGAGGCTGAATGACCGCCGAAACCGACGAACTGCTCACCGACCTCCGCGCCATCTGGGCGGAACAGCACCCGGGCCGCCCTCCGAAGTCCGAATTTTCGGACGAGGTGATCGCCGCGACGATCTACCTGTCCCGGCGGATCGACATGGTCCTGAAAACCCGCGTCATCGAACCCGCCTACGCCGAGGGTGCCGAGCGGCAGCCGACGGCACGGAAGCGGACTCGCGTGGAGCAGCCGGAATGAAGCCCTACGACCCCGAGACCCACGACCCGCTCGTCAAAGACCTGCACGATCGCTGGGGGTTGAAGGCTTACGAGATCGGCTCCCGGATCGGGGTGCGGACCGAGCCCGTCCATGACGCGAAGCGGCGCATGGGCCTCACCGAGCAGACGCGACGCATGATCACGAAGAACACCGACCGGGAACCCGCCCCGCCGAAGCTGCGGCAGAACCCCCTTGTCTTCGCCAAGGCGTGGCTAATGGCCCGGTTCGTGGAGAAGGCGTCGGGCTTCTGGTTGGACGGCGTGCCGGTGAGCCTGGACACGCTCATGCGGGCGGCCAACACCGCCGCCAAGGATTGCGGGGCGGAGCAGTTGGTCCATTCCGAGCGATGGCGCGCATGATCTCCGGCCTCTTCGAGATCGAGCACAACAGGCTTCCGGCCCTTGCCCAGGAGTACGAGCTGGCCAAGGAGCACAAGCGGGAGGTGCTCAAGCGACGCATCCCCTGGAACCCAGAGCACAACCGGCGGTTCCGGGACGCCTTGGAGCGGGAGGAGGCGGCGAGGGAGCGGTATGTCTCGGCGTTGGTCAGCCGTGAGTGAGTCGGTAATCGTCGCCCAATGCCTCGAATGGCTCGCCTTGCGGCGGATCTTCGCCTGGCGGAACAACACGGGAGCCTGCAAGCTGGATGGGCGCTGGCTTCGCTACGGCCACCCCGGTAGCGGGGATATCCTCGGCATCCTGCCCAACGGCCTGTTCCTCTCTGTCGAATGCAAAACACCGGTGGGCCGGCAGTCCAAACCTCAGAAGCTCTTCCAGTCCATGGTCGAGAAGAACGGGGGCGTTTATCTCGTGGCGCGAAGCGCCGCCGACCTAGAACGGCACTTCATCGAAGACCCACGCCTCGCATCCGTTGGTCTGAACGTCTGATGGCGGCACCGCCTTCGCGAGGGCGCAATGGCCATTTTTCCAGTTCTGACACGTGCGGCAGGACCGCTGCTCAGAAAGACTCTCCAAGAAAGTCAATAGGTTCCGAAGGCTCTGAATCAGCTCTTTCTTTTTCTGCGGCTGCAGCAACGGTAAATCCTGTAAGGTCATATCCGGTTATCTCCCAAAATCTCTCTCCCTGTTTCACCCGGATCGCCACCGGTTTGGTCAATGAGTCTGAATATTCGATCGCCAACGCGATGCAGTCCGGCGGCTCGAACGGAGTGCGCCGTTTCCACCAGTCGACCGCCTTACCCCGGGCGAATCCCGGCGGGTGTTCGAGGCAGATCCACTCCCGATAGGTATTGATACCGCAGTGGTACTCGACACGCATCGTCGGAATCTTGTCGGACTTCTGGTGTTTGTGGTAGCTGACCGAGTGGACCAAGACCCATTCGCCGAGGCTTGGCGCCGGGAGATCTCCCAGCGCCATCACTTCGCCCGTGCTCGCCGTCGTACCATGGTTGACCCGCTCGGGTGGGGTGAACTGCCGACCGCAATCGGCACATTCGAGGGCGCCAAGTGGCGAGGCCATGCGGCAATCTGGGCAAATCAGGCAGGATCGCTCGTGTGCCTCGCGCTTCCCGCGCGTACCCGCCGCCTTAGGCGGTTTGAGGTGCGCGATCGGCCCGTGGTAGTCGATGTTTCCGGCATAGTCGAGCACCAGGCAGTTCGCCTTCCCGGGGTGCAGCCGCATCCCTCGGCCGAGGATCTGGTAATACAGCCCCGGGGAGAGGGTCTTTCGCAGCAGAACCAGCAGGTCGATGTTCGGGGCGTCAAACCCGGTCGTATGGACCCCAAGCGACACCAGCGCCCTAAGGCGGCCCGACTTGAAGTCGTCATGGGCGGCATCCCTCTCAGCGTCCGGCGTTTCACCGTGGACGAACTTGGCGGTGATGCCTCGCTCCCTCAAGGCGGTTTCGACATGCTCCCCGTGCGTCCGACCGGCCACGAATACCAGCCACGACTTCCGGTCGGAAGCCAGCGCGAACACCTCGTCGAGAGCGGCACGGGTTAACTCCTCCTTGTCGACCGCCGCTTCCTGCTCACGGCTGTTGAGCTCGCCGCCTACGATCCCCACGCCGGACAGATCAGCCTGGATTTCGGAAGGGCGGCTCTTCAGCGGACAGATGTGCCCGGCCTCGAGCAGCTCGGTCAGGCTGACCTCAGCGGCGATGTCGGTGAACAGCCGGTCGCTCCCCTCGTGCAGCATCCCGGTCCGCAGCCTGTAGGCGGTGGCGGTTAGCCCGATGACTTTCAGACGCGGGTTGACCTCGCGGAGGCCGGCGATGAACCGGCGGTACATCCCGTCAGAGTCCGGGGACAGGAGATGGCATTCGTCGATCAGCACCAGGTCTCGCCAGCCGAAGATGTGCGGCTTGCGGAACACCGACTGGATGCCGGCGACGGTGATCGGGTCGCGGCTGCGCTTCTGACCGAGGCCTGCGCTGTATAGCCCCGCCGGGGCATCGGGCCAGAAGGCCGTGATCTTCCCGAAGTTCTGTTCGAGCAATTCTTTGACGTGCGAAACGACCATCAGCCGCTGGTCCGGCCAGGAAGTGAGGATGGTCTTGCACAGGGCCCCGATGATCACGCTTTTCCCGCTGCCGGTCGGCAAAACAAGCAAGGGGTTGCCCGAATGGTGCTCGAAATACTGGAACAGCCCGTCAATAGCCCCCTGCTGGTAGTCACGAAGCTGCATAATCAGAACGCTGCTATCCCATGGCACGCTCCGCGGAAGTCGCACCATTTGCATTTAAAGAACTCGGGTCTCTCGCTCAATCGGGCCGGGGCCTCTCCCGCGGAGAGGATTCGCTTGGCTTTGGCCAGGAGCGCCTTCGCCATCACCGGGTTGGGCTCGGTCCGGCACGAATCGAACTCCCGCCCTCCTGGCGTGCTCACGGTCAGGTAATGCCGGGTAAGGTCCATCAGTTCCATATAAAGGACGCCCTGCGCGTAGTACACCGGGTCCCATGCGGCCAGCGCCGCCTTCTCGCCCACCGTGGACTTCAGCTTCCGCAACTCGTCGTATTTTTTCTGGCCGACCTGCTTGTGCTCCCAGACATGGGGAGTAAGCGGAGCCTGCAGAAGCCCCCTGATGACGCCATCGACGTGCCAGCCGAACCGGCCGTCGAAGAGCGTGCCGCCGATCTGGCCGCCCGTCTGTTCGTCCACCGTCCACAACTCGACGCCCGGAACCATCCGCAGTCGCTCGGCCATGACCGCCTCGCCGCGGTGGCCGTCCTCGAAACGCTTGAGGCTGGCCGCGTCGAACGGCTTGCGCGGGACTTCCTGCCGTATCGAGTACCAGAGCTTCCGCTCGCACTCATCGCCGATCGCGGACGCCCCGAGGTAGGAGCGGCGCGGCTCCAACGCCGCTCTCCGCTCCAACTCCCGGTCGATCGCCGCGAGAGTGGGGTCAACCACTTCGGGGATCAGGGCCATAGGCTACTTCTTCGCCCAGGCCGGGGCGGCCTTGGCGGCAGCAGGAGCACCCGTGCCGGCCGAGGCCGAAGCCGTGGCAGCCGCACGTTCACCAACGGCTTCGTAGCCCTTGATGATGTTGCGGGGGTTGTAGCCTTCCTTCTTCTCAACGTCGACCTTGATCATCAGCGGGCGGTTATGCAACTCGTTCGAGTCCTTAACGCGCAGCTTGCCGATCGCGTGGCAGATCGCCGAGAAATCCTTCTGGGCGATCTCCTGTGCGACCGGGTTGCTATTGACCAGGTTGAGGTTGTTGAAGATCAAAGCGCCGTCGAAGGTCCCCTCGATCACCTTAAAGGTCATGGCGAGAAGACGGTCGTTAGCTCCTTCGGAGCCGTATTGCTGCGCTTCGGCCGCCTTCTTGGTCGGCTTCACGTCGCTGGCCTCGATGATCGCCTTATACCAGCCCGGCGGGATGACCTCGCGAGGTTTCGAGGGCTCGACGGCTTCCGCGTTAAATTCTTGTCCTAAAAATGCCATTGGTAGTTCCTTTCGTAAGTTGATAGGTTATCAAGCCGCCTCGGCGCTCGCCTCGGAAGCCGGAGGCTCAGACAGCGCGGCTGCCATCGCCTCATTGAACGCTCCCCAGGAAAACGGCAGCTCGGCGGGGAGACCGTACCGATTGCCAGCCATAAAGGCAGGGCTTTCGACCGTGTGGAGCACACGGTCACCGGCCCGGCCTTTGGTGACTTTCTTCTTGAAGCCCACATCCTTCGCGTCGATGTAGACGTCCTGATTCGCGAACAGCAGGCAGTCCGACCACTCCGTGAGGATGGCGGCGGACTTCGCGTGCAGCTTGAGCTGGTGCCGGTCGTAGGAGTCGGTGAGCGGGTTGTCGTAACGCTTCACCTGGTCGTGAGCGATCAGCACGACGGCCATGCCCTTGTCGTTACGCAGGGCGGTGAGTCCGTCGAACAGCTGCTTCCAGAGGTTGACCGCCGCGACGTAACCCGCCCCATAGCCGATGTCCTCGATGGACTTCTTGCCGGCTTCCGCAGCTACCTGCTGGAAGATGAGGGCCTCGAGCCAGTCGGCCGAGTCTATGATGACCGTGGAGAACGGGTGGTCCTGGGTGTAGAGGGCCTCGACCGAACCGATCACGTCGCCGTAGGACGCAAGTTTGTCCTTGGCGATGCGCGCGACGTTCAGAGCACCGGACCCACCCTCGATGTCGAGGATGATGGCGCCTTCGATATCGGCGGCGAACGTGGTCTTGCCGATCTTCGGGGGACCGTAGAGCACGATGCGCGGGGGGAGGATGACGCGGGAGGCTTTGATTTCTGCAAGGTTAATGGGCATTGGGAGTTCCTTTCGTTGCTATGGGGTGGCGACCGGGGCCGGGGTCGTCAACCCCGGTGAAGTGTGACGCACCCCGGTCATGGAGCTATGCGGCGTCTTTCACGCTGAACGCGGGCTTCTTCGGCTTCAGCGTGAGAGCGGGCTGGATCTGCTTGTAGGCGTCCGGCAGGTTATCGCGCAGGTAGTTGATGGCCTTGCCGTCCGGCTTCCAGATGCCGGTGAACGGGAACGGCACCGATGCGTCCCAACCCTCATACGCGGCGTTGAGCTGCTCCTGCGACCATTCCTCGCTGAATCCGGTGGCGATCTTCATGCCCGTGGGCAGCGTGTGCGTGCCCTTCTCGGGCAGATCGGCATGGACCAGTTCGTAGATCTGCGACTCGATGGCAATGCGGCGGGCGTTCGCTTCGTTTTCTTTTTGCTTTTCGATCTTCCACGCATCGGTGAGAAGGGCGAGTTGCTGTTTGGTGCTATCTTCCATAAAGGCTCCGTAAGTTGGTTGTTGCATAAATAGATAATTCGTAGTAAGACGGACATTAGATGCAACGAAATGCAATGTCAAGCAATATTATGCGAGGTATTATGGAGCTATGGAACGCTAAGCAGACAGCCAGGTTTTTGGGTCTTACATACTCCCAGCTCTGGCGAATAATCGGCGAGGGTCTGCCCCATCCGCCCTATATCGTGGTCGGCGCTCGCAAGCGATTCGTTCGTTCCGAGGTTGAGCGTTGGGTACTGGAAAACCAGGTCTCCAGCCCTGCATCGGCCCCGGACGCCGGTAAGCCTGTATGACCCGCAGCCCCTTCCAGATCGCGGCGCCTGACCTGCGCTCACGCGGATATTCCGTCATCCCGCTTGCGCCGACCCAGAAATACCCGACCATCGAGCGCTGGTCGGAGTTCTGCTCACGCCTCCCCTCCAACGAGGAGCACGGCCGCTGGCTTGGCTGGGTAGCGTCTAACGTCGGGCTGTGCCTCGGCTCGGCCAGCGGCGTCATCGCCCTGGATTTCGACGACGACATCGACAAGCTCCACGCCAGCATCATCGCCGTGATCCCGGATTCCCCGGTCAAGAAGCGGGGCGCGAAGGGTTTCACGGCCTTTTACCGCTATTCCGGCCAGCGCAGCCACGGCTACAGCGTCCGGGGGACCCGCGTGCTCGACGTCCTTTCCGAGGGCCGTCAAACCGTCTTGCCGCCTTCCCTGCACCCGTCCGGCGGGGCCTATGAGTGGATCACACCGCTGACTCTGGCCGACATCGCCCCCGGCGATCTCCCTGAGATCCCGGCCGCGTCCATGCAGGTGATCGCCTCGCTTTTCCGCCCGGAGCCGGTAAAGCCCGCTCAGCGGCAGAGTTTTCACGATCCGTACCGCGAGACCGATCTGGCGGACATCGCCGAGGCCCTGCGCTGCATCCCCGCCGACGACTACGACGTCTGGATCAGGATGGGCATGGCGCTGCGCCAGCACCTCGGCGACCGGGGCATGGAGCTCTGGGACCAGTGGTCGGCGACCAGCTCCAAATACGACTCCCGCGAGATCCCGAAACGGTGGAGGAGCTTCAACCGGGGGGACATCACCATCGCCAGCCTCTTCTACACGGCGATGGACCACGGCTACATCCATCCCCGGCGGGTCCCCGACCGCTCCGCTCTGCCGCAGGTCGAGATCGAGGAAGGCGGCAATCTTCGCCCTTTCGTAGCGGGCCGCGTGGATTCATCGCCCGATCCCGCGGCCATCATCCTGAACCCTCCGGGCCTGGTCGGTAAGATCGCCCGTTGGATCAACGCGACGTCGATCTATCCGCAGCCGATGCTGGCGGTCGCGGCAGCGATCACGGCAGCCGGTGCCGCCATGAGCCACAAGATCCAATCGCCGACCAGGTTGCGTACGAACTTCTACGCCATGGGTCTCGCCCCCAGCGGCGCCGGGAAAGATCACGCCCGCGATTGCGTCACGACGCTTCTTTGCAGGTCGGGCCTCGATGGGCTGATCGGCGGCACGCCGGCCAGCGGGGCGGGCATGCTGACCGCCCTCAGGGAGGGCGGCGGCAAGTGCCTCGTGCTCTGGGACGAGTTCGGCCGCGTGCTCAAGAACCTCACGCACAAGAACGCCGGCAGCCACCAGCGGGACATCCTGACCTACCTGGTCGAGCTGTTCTCCTCGGCCAAGAGCATGTACGCCGGGGTCCAGTACGCGAACCACGACGGCAAGATGAAGCGCACCCCCATCGAGCAGCCCTGCCTGTCCGTCTACGCCACGACCGTCCCGGAGCGGTTCTTCCAGACCCTGACCTCGGACGATGCGATCGACGGCTTCCTGGCTCGCTGGATGGTGTTCGAGTCGAGGGACTATACCCTGAAGCCCGCGACGCCGGCGGGGGACGTGAACGATCCGCCCGAGGATCTGTTGGCCGAGCTGCGCCGGTGGAAGGACGCGCCGAGCAATTACGACCCGAGGGGGAATATCGACGGGGTCTTGCGGATCAGCCCGATGGTGGTCAGCTACGAGTCCGAGGCCGAGCAGCTGATTGCCTCCTACGCCGAGGCGATGCGCCGCCGTGCCGCCGAGGAATCGGAGAACCGGACCGGCCTGTCGGCCATCTACGCCCGCTCTGCCGAGCACGCCATCAAGCTGGCTCTGGCCGCGCACGAGGGCGACACGATCGGCGTGGAGGCCATGCGGTGGGGTATCGCCGTCGCGGACCATTGCGGGGCCTACATGGCCGAGGCGGTCAAGCAAAACGTCGCCGAGAGCGACTACGAACGGAATATGAACCGCGTTCTCCAGGTCATCCGCGACGCGAAGGGACAATGGGTGGAGAACAGGGCTCTGCTCCTGCGGACGCGCAACCTTAAGTTCAGGGACCGCAACGAGATAATTGCCGGGCTGGTCGAGATGGGCGAAATCGAGCGTGACGAGGTCGAGAGCAAGACCAAGCCATCCTACCGGTACCGCGCGGTACGATAACCCCCGGAGTCGCGCCGCTGATTGGGGATTCCGGCGAACCAATGGGGGCGGTGGCGTGTCGGCTATAAGCCTTTCGTCCAGGCCACGAAGAGGGAAGCCCCGTGGATATCCTCACCCCCGTCGTCCCAGTTGAGCGGCAACACCCCAACTTCCGGCTCCTCTCGAGCTTCGAACTCTCCGGCCCGGAGCAGGCCGTGCTTCAGAGCTGGGCGGACGGCTTCCGGGACCGGGACGGGAAATTCGCCAAGGAATTTCAGACGACCTACAATTCGAGCTTCTGGGAACTCTACCTGTTCGCCGCGTTCTCGGAGCTCGGCTGCCAGATCGACCAGCAGCACTCCTCGCCCGACTTCGTCCTCGACTCCCCAGGGGGTAAGCTGATCGCGGAGGCGACGATTGCCTCGCACCCGGATGGTTACGCCCCGGAGTGGGAGCGTTCGGCCGATCCCGAGACCGTTCTGGGGATCAGCCGGGAGGAGATTGTGACCCTTGCCAGCATCCGGCTGGCCAATGCGATCACGGCGAAGCACCGCAAGTACACCGAGTCCTACTCGACCCTGCCGCATGTCGCCGGCAAGCCCTACGTTATTTGCGTCGCCCCGTTCGAGCAGCCCTATTTCTTCAGGCAGAACAACCTCGCGATCAGGAGGGTGCTGTACGGCTTTGACCAGCACATCTACAGCGACGATGAAGCGACGGGGACGCGCACGGTCTTCGGGGAGACGACCCGAGAAAGCGTTACGAAGGATAACGGGACCCAGGTGCAGCTGGGCCTCTTCACGCGTTCCGGCATGGAGGACGTGAGCGCCGTCATCTTCAGCACCACGGCCACCTTCTCCAAGGCCCAGGCCCTCGCCGCCGCCGGGCCGTATCCGGTCGTCTTCTTCGCTGAAAGGTACAACGCGGACGGCCTCAAGCCCTACGTGATCCGGCTCCCGCGGCCCGTCTACCGTGAGACACTGCTCGACGGCCTTCAGGTCTGCCTCAATCCCCTGGCGGCTCGGCCACTGGATCCGGGTTGGCTGGTCGAGCGCGGGGCTGCGCTGCACAGCTTCGATCCATCGACCGGAAAATACCTGGCGATGGCTCCCGACGGTTTCCTGATCAGCCGGGTTAGTCGGGGGTTCCTGCCGCCGGGTGGGACCGCGGGGCATGCCCGCGCGCCGCAACCCTCCGACACGTTCAAGCGCCCGCGCCTTCCCGAGTTCCCCGAAGGTCAACTCGTGCCGGTCGGCGGTCAGGTGATGACCAACGTCGATCATCACCTCGCCCACTATCGAGGCTGGACCATCATGGTCGCCCGCGACGTCGTGGATAACGATTGGGGGGCTCAGGCCTTCGAGGGGCTTTACCGTTCATTGTCCGAATGCCAGGCCGGGACCACGCCCCGTTGCCACCTACTTGCGCGGGGCTGGTATCCCTCTCCCGCCGAGGCGCTGGAGGAAGCGAAGGGGCGGGTCGACGCCGAGATCGGGCGCCGAAGTGGCGCTCAGGAGACGCCTTCGAGATAAATCGCAAAAAGGCACGATTGGTCGCGGGGTCGCCCGCGATTTTTTCGGCAGGGCGACTCTATTGTTTTTTAATATTAATTTTTTTAATATTAATATAAAATATAAATTAATCACATTAATCGCATACTCTATTTGCCTCGCCTCCTCTTGTCGGGGGTGTGCTTACGGGCATACTGCTGCGATTTATCTCGTGAAGCAGTCATCCGGGCTGGTATTAAAGCGTCGAAACAAGGGGCTACCAGGAAAAGATAAATCTCAGCGATTAATTCTCCCTGCGATTTATCCCCCCCTAGACAGCCATGAGACGTATCCCTCTGTGAATCACGGCTTGCGCACCACTACATCCTGTGGCACGATACCCCCAACCAGCTAGGGGTAGCGGATGCAGCCGAAAGACGAGTGGAACGACGTTCCCAGGGAGAAGATCATCGCAGAAGTCGACCGCCTCCGTGAGTCCGTCTGCAGGCTCCTGCGCCTGGCGGGCAAACCGGCGGCCGTGAGCTATGCCAGCCGCGAGGACGATTCTGTCCCCGCGGGCTGGGCCGAGCGCCACGGCATCGCCATCCCCCGAGCCGACGGCGTCTTCGAGTCCGGCAGCGCATGGGTTCGGATCAAGCACGGCGTCATCATCGGGGCGGGCCTCAAGAACCAGTCCATCCTGTTGCTCGCGATCTCGCTGGAGCTCCTGGATCAGGGGGCGGAGCATCACGCGAGCCTTTACCGCGACTGGCGGGCGGCCTTCCTGTCCCGCCTCGACCCGACGAGGTCAGGGGACGCGGGGAGCGACGGTACCGAGGCGTGGACCAAGGAGGACCGCTACAGCAAGCTCATCCACCGGGTCGAGAAGGATGATCTGGACGCCATGGACAGCATCGTGGCGAGTCGCCCCAAGGCCAGGCACCTCGCGGCGTTTCAGGGCAACCAGGCTACCTTTATCGAAGCGTTCGAGAAGGTGGTTAAGGCGATGGTGGAGATCAACCAGGAAGCCGGGCAGGCACGGCTGGCATAAGGTTTCCACACTAAACACTTGCGGATTTCATAAATTCGACGTAAATTGATTTTGCAAAGACGATTTGTCGCGCCCGGAATCTGGTTTCCGAAGCGTTTTTTCACCCCGCCAGCGAGCGGGGTTTTTTGTTACCCGTATGGCAAGGAAACTGCACTTTCGGGTATTTCGTGCGTGAGCGGGTAGACGGGGGCCGGCCCGAGC
>CALCIA010000341.1 GCA_937907435.1 uncultured Actinomycetes bacterium | reverse complement strand
TCACAGCCTGCCAGGACCCCCATGAGGAGCCCAGGACACCCCTCGGACGGCCGGCAAGCGCCCCGGACCTCCGCCCGTCCCTTCACCACCCCCGCCCCACCCCGCACCCCTACGGCCGCACCCTCATGAACGACGCGCCGACCTGCTGCCAGCCGCCCTTCTGCTTCACGAACCAGGTCACCTTGACCGCGAACTTCTGGCGGATGCCGCTCACCTTGAACGGGTAGGCCTTGTAGGCGGTGGGGGCGAGCTTGGCGCACTTGCCGCCGGTCAGCGGCGGCTTGCCGTAGATGCGGAAGCACGACTTCACCGGCCTCTTGCCGACGTGGCTCTTGAAGACGAAGGTCCCACGGAAGAGGAGCGACTTGTCGTAGCGGCAGTGGCGTGAGGCCTTGAACGGCTTCGCGTTGTCGCACGAGCCGAAGACCGAGAACTTCGGCGCCTTCTGGTGGGCGGGTGCGGCGGCGCTCGCGGCGGGCGCCGGCAGCGCGACGAGGGCAAGGACCGGGAGGACGAGTCTGAGTCTCATGGCGGCGCTCCTACCCACCTGTGCCGACTTGCTCACCGATAGATTCTCCCGGTGGGCTCCGCTGACCTTGCCCGGGCGGGCTCCGAGGCGGAGCCCGTTCTGCACTTCGGCCACTGGCCGGCGGTGCGCCGCTGCGCGCTGGCGCTCTACTTCGTCGGCTTCGTCGTCTGGAGCTACCACTACGGCATCCCGGTCCAGCGCGAGCTGGTGATCGCCTGGGTCTGCGGCGCGCTCGGCTGCGCCTGCCTCGGCCGTCACCCGCGCGAGATGCTGCAGCTGGTCGTCGACTGGGCGCCGATGGTGATCGTCCTCGGCGCCTACGACATCACCCGCGGCGCCGCCGACAAGCTCGGCATCGGAATCCACGTCCACACGATGATCGACTTCGACAAGGCGGTCTTCTTCGGCCAGACGCCGACCGAATGGCTCCAGCACCACCTCTACGACCCGACCCGCCTGACCGCCTGGAACGTCTTCTTCACGCTCGTCTACACGAGCTACTTCATCACCCCGTTCGCCCTCGCCGGCTGGCTCTGGGCGCGCGACCGCCCCGCCTACATCCGCTTCGCCAAGCGCCTCGTCTCGCTGGCGATCGCGGGCGTCGTCACCTACATCCTCTTCCCGGCCGCCCCGCCCTGGATGGCCGCGCAGGAAGGCCTCCTGCACGACGTCCACCGGACCACCTCGGAAGGCTGGAAGATCATCGGCGTCGGCACCTCGATCCTCTTCTCCGAAGGGCAGGCCTCGGTCAACTTGGTCGCCGCGGTCCCCTCGCTGCACGCCGCCTTCACGCTGTTGGTGGCGCTGAACGTCTGGAACCTCATCCCGTGGCGCCGGGCGCGGCCGCTGGTGCTGCTCTATCCGGCGGCGATGGGGCTGACCCTGATGGCGACCGGCGAGCACTATTTCTTCGACATCCTGCTCGGTTGGGTCTACGCTGGGGCGGTGATGGTCGCCTGGGCGGCCTGGGAACGGCGGCGCGCGGAGCGCTCGCGGCGCGTCGAGGGCGCCGAGGCAGAGGCCGAACCCGCCGGTGCCGGATAGCCGAATTCCTGCGGGATTTCCATAGTTTTTCTATATTGTCGGCATGTCTCCGTCCGCTCCTGATCGTGCTGAGGCGCTGGACCTCGTCGCGAACACGCTGCTCGGGCGCGCCGCCCGCCTCACCCGTCTCTTGATGCGTAGCGGCGCCCACAAACTGTCGCGGACCGAGGTCGGCGTCCTCTCGACCCTCTCCGAGGGCCCCCGCCGGATCACCGAACTCGCCCAGACCGAGGCGCTCGCCCAGCCCACCGTCACCCAGCTGATCGACAAGCTCGAGGGCCGCGGCCTGGTCGCCCGGACCCGCTCCGGCGAGGACGCCCGCGTGGTCCTGGTCGAGGTGACACCGGCCGGCACCGAGGTCTTCGAGGAGGTGCGCGGCGAGATCCGCGGGAACATGCGCGAGGCGCTCGCCGACCTTCCCGACGCCGAGCTGACAGAGCTGGTCCACGCTTCCCAGACCCTCGGCGCCCTGATCGAGACGCTGCTGCCGGCCCGCGACGCGTAGCCGGGCACCGCGAGGTGCCCTTCTGCGACGCTGGTCGGATGGCCTCCGACGTCCTCCAGCCGAGTCAGGGACTCGCCGCGTACCGGCGCGTGCTCGGGGCGCCGCGGGTGCGGCCGCTGGTCGTCTTCGGCCTCTTGGCGCGGATGCCGATCGGGATGGGGGCCGTCGCGCTGATCCTCTTCGTCCACGGCCAGACCGGCTCCTTCGGCGGCGCCGGGGTGGTCGCCGGCGCCTACACGATCGGCCTCGGCATCACCGGCCCGACCCTGGCGCGGGTGATCGACCGGCGCGGCTCGCGGCTCGTCATCGTCCCCGGCGCGCTCTTGGTGATGGCGGCGATGGTCGCGGTCGTGCTGCTGGGCGAGGCGGGCGCGGGGACGGTGCCGCTGGTGCTCGCGGGGTTCCTCGCCGGGGCCGGGTCGACGCCGATCGGCGGCATCCTGCGCCAGCGCTGGCCGGAGCTGGTCGACCCGGCGGAGCTGCCGACCGCCTACGCACTCGACGCGGTGATGATCGAGGTCGTCTTCGTCAGCGGCCCGCTGCTGGCGGGCATCCTGGCGGCGACCGCGGGCGCCGCCGAGGGCCTGATCGTCGCCGGCGTCCTCGGCATCGTCGGCTCGGTCGGCTTCGCCCGCCTCTCGACGGTGCGGCCGGGCGGCGACCCCGACGCCGAGCGCCATTGGCTCGGCGCCCTCGCCTCCCCGCACCTGCGCTTCCTCGTTCTCTCCAACCTGCCGCTGGCGGCCACTTTCGGCGTTCTCGACGTCACCCTGCCCGCCTTCGGCGCCCACCACGGCGCCACCGCGCTGGGCGGTCCGTTCGCGGCGGCGCTCGCGCTCGGCTCGGGCATCGGCGGCCTCGCCTTCGGGGCCCGGCCCGGGATCTTCGGCCCGCCGCGGCGCTCGCTGGTCGTGCTCGCCGTGCTCATGGTCTTCACCTGCCTGCCGCTCCCCGTGGCGACCTCGATCCCGGAGATGTTCGTCTTCGCCGCGCTGGCCGGCCTCACCATCGCCCCGCAGGTCACCGTCCGCAACCAGATCGTTCAGAACACCCTGGTCGCCGGCACCGCGACCGAGGCCTTCACCTGGCTGGCCCTGGCGATCACGGTCGGCGCCAGCATCGGCTCGGCGCTGGTCGGCCCGCTGGTCGAGGCGGCCGGCTGGCGCGCCGGGGCGCTCGTCGCCGTGGCCCTGCCCGCGGCCGCGGCGCTGGTGGTGTTCGTCCGTCGTGACCTGATCGAGTGACGCGTTGACAGCCGCGGGCGCGGCGGCGAGGATCGCTCCATGTCCGCGACCGTCGGCGTCGACTCCCCAGCCTCGCTCGGCTCCTCGTTCGCCGCCGCCCTGGCGCTGAAGGAATTCGACCGGATCCGCGAGCTGCTCCACCCGGAGATCGACTTCCGCGGCCTGACGCCGCGCCGCTTCTGGGAGGCGGAGGACCCCGAGACCGTGGTGAGCGGCGCGCTGCGCCAGTGGTTCGAGGACTCCGACGAGATCCTCGAGCTGCTGCACCTCGAAGCCGACGCTTTCGCCGACCGCGAGCGGGTCGGCTATCGCTTCCTCGTGCGCAACCCGGAAGGGCTCTTCGAAGTCGAGCAGCAGGCATATATGGGCGAGCGCGACGGGCGGATCGGCTGGATGCGCGTCCTCTGCTCCGGGTTCCGGCCGGTCGAGGGGGAGTGATGGCGCGGGTCGCTCCCGCCAACGAGGAGTCGACCGAGGCCTGGAGCGGGCCGCTCTTCGAGCGCTTCGTGCGCTTCCGTCCCTACGTCGCCGAAGGGTTGGGACAGCACAGCGAGGTGGCGATGGCGGCGCACCCGCCGGGCGCGGGCGACCGCGTCCTCGACATCGGCTGCGGCTTCGGCGACACCACGCGGCAACTCGCGGCGCTGGTCGGGGAGGAGGGCGAGGTGGTCGGCGTCGACGTGTCGGAGCCGTTCGTCGACCTGGCGAGCGAGGAGGCGACGGAGGCGGGCCTCGCCAACGTCAGCTACCGCGTCGGCGACGTGCAGATCGCCGATCTCGGTGGGCCATTCGACTACGTCTTCTCGCGGATGGGGGTGATGTTCTTCGCCAACCCGGTGCAGGCGCTGCGCAACGTGCGCGGGGCGATGCGGCCGGGCGGGCGGGCCTGCTTCGTCGTCTGGCGGCGCAAGCTCGACAACGGCTGGGTCCACGAGGCCGAGCAGGTGGTCGAGCGTTATCTCGAGCACCCGGAGGAGACCGAGGAGCCGACCTGCGGCCCGGGCCCGTTCTCGATGGCCGACGCCGACGTGGTCTCCGAGCAACTGACGATCGCCGGCTTCGAGTCGATCGAGCTGCGCCGCAGCGATCTGCCGATTCGCATGGGAGCCGACCTCGACGGTGCCGTCGACCTGGTGATGGCGATCGGCCCGGCGGGTGAGGTGCTGCGCCTCTGGGGCGACCGGGCCGACGAGATCCGCCCGACGATCACCGCCGAGATCCGCGCCGTGCTGGAGCGCTTCGAGACCGACGAAGGCATCCTCGCCCCGTCCTCGACCTGGATCATCTCCGCCCTCGCCCCGACCCCAAGCCCGCGGTCGTCCTAACGTCCGCTTCCCCTCCCGCGGTCGACCTAAGGTCCGGTAGGCGGACGTAGGGTCGACCGCGCTGGCGGTGGCGGACGAAAGGTCGACCGCGCCGGCGGTGGCGGACGGAGGGCCGACCGCGCTAGGCGGCGTCGCGGTTGGCGCCGGCCAGCTCGTAGGCGGCGCGCAGGCCGTCGCCGAAGGCGCGGACCGCGTTCAGCTCGCTCGGGTTCAGGGCGCCGCCGACGACCCGGTGCGGCACCTCCAGCCGCTCCAGCAGCGGCCGCAGCTCGTCCCGACGCTCCTGGCCGGCGGCGATGACGACCCGCTCGGCGGCGATCAGCTCGACGCTCCCGTCCTCGAGCTGGATCTCGATCCCTTGCGGCGTGATCTGGCGGTAGCTCAGTCCGGTGCGCGTCTGGACCCCGGCGTGTTTGAGCGCGTCGAGCCAGACCCAGCGCGTGGTGCGGCCGATGCCAGTGCCGACGCGCCCCGAGCGGCGCATCAGCGTCACATTCGCCCCATTGGTCAGGCCTTTGCTGTGGTGAGAACGTGGCTCTATAGGCGACTTTCTCACCACACCCGGCGGCGTGACTCGGTAGCGGTCGAAGAACTCGGTCGCGTCGCTCGACTCATGCGTCAAAAGGTGCGCCAAGTCGACACCGATGCCGCCCGCGCCGACGATCGCCACGGTCTTCGCGTCCCCGAGGCCCGACTCGAAGGCCTCGGCGTAGTCGACGACGTGCGGGAGGGACGCACCGGGGATGTCGACCGTACGCGGGTGGACGCCGGTGGCGAGGACGACGCCGTCGCAGTCGGCGATCACGTCGGCGTCGTCCTCGTCGACCTCGTGGCCGAGGTGGAGGTGGACGCCGAGGCGCTTGAGCTCGGATTCGAAGTACTCGATCGTCGCCCCGTAGTCCTCCTTGCCCGGAACCTGACGCGCCCAACGGAATTGCCCGCCGAGCTCGTCTCGCGCCTCATATAGCCGGACCTCGGCACCAAGCGCCGCGAGTGCCCGCGCGGCCTCGAGCCCCGCGGGCCCGCCACCGATCACGGCAAATCGCCCCGCGTGCGCGCCCACCCGCGATGGTCCGCCCACTCCCGGCGCCCGCCCGGTGCGTTCGCACTTCTCCGCGCTATTCGCGGCTTTCTGCGAACTCGACGGGGTTGGGGATGGGGTCGAGGCGGTGGGGGACGGGGACTCGGCGGTTGGGACGGGGAAGTCGACCTCGTAACCGGACCGCGGATTCACCAAACACGACACATGCTCGCCGACGATCGACCGGTCGATGCACGCCTGATCGCAACTGATGCAGACGTTCACCGCCCCACCCGTCCGGCCCTTCTCCACGATCCGAGGATCCGCCAAGAACGGCCGCGACATCGAAACCAGATCGACGCCCCCGGCCGCAAGGATCTTCTCCGCGTCCCGCAACCGATTGATCCTGTTCCCAGCGATCACCGGCACCGCCGCCATAGCCGCCGTAGTGGCGGCGGTGCCGGTGATCGAGGTCTTAAGTCGTTCTGCCCACCCCACGAACGCCCCCGCCGGCACTGCGCCCTGCACGGTCGGCACCGACGATTCGTGCCACCCGACGCCGACGTTCAACGCGTCGACCCCCGCCGCCACCAGCGCCGCCGCAAAGGCCTCGACCTCCTCCCACGGCCGCGACTCGGGCATCAGCTCCGCCCCGGTCATCCGGAAGAGCACCGGGAACTCGTCCCCGACCGCCTCGCGGACCGCGGCCGCCACCTCGACCCCGAACCGCATCCGCCGCTCGGCGTCCCCGCCCCACGAATCCTCGCGCTGGTTGGTCACGGGGGAGAGGAACTGGTCGACGAGGTAGCCCTCCGAGCCCATCACCTCGACGGCCGCGAAGCCGAGCTCCTTCGCGAGCGTCGCGCCCGCCGCGAACTGCGCGATGACGTCCCAGACCTCATCCTCGTCGAGCGCCCGTGGCTCGACCCGCGAGACCCGGCTCGCGATCGCCGACGGCGCCACGACCTCGCCTGGCGAATCGGCCAGCGCATAGCGCCCGGCGTGGAAGAGCTGCAGCGCGATCGATGCTTCGGTTCCCTTCGTCGCGCTCGCGACCGCGGCCAGCGCCCGCCGCGCCACGTCCCCCGGCGCGGTCGTCCTAGCGTCCGCCCCCCGCAGCGCGGTCGACCTAGCGTCCGCGTACCGGACCTTAGGACGACCACGGATCGGGGGGCGGACGTTAGGACGACCGCGCTGCGAGGGGTCGGCGCTCAGCACCCCGTAGCTCGCATCCGCCGCCCCGTCCGCGGACACCGCCCAGCCGCCGGTGACGATCAGCCCCGCGCCGCCCAGCGCGCGCTCGCGGTAGAACGCCGCCAGCCGCTCGCCGGCGTCCTCGTCGCCCTCCATGCAGAGGTGCATCGAGCCCATCACGATCCGATGCGGCAGCTCGAGGCTGCCGATCCTCACCGGCGTGAAGACGTGGGTGAGCGCCCCCGGCGCGTCGGCTTCGGCCGGCTCAGGCATCGGACGCGGCGCCCGCGTCCTCGGCGGCCGGCCGCTCGGGCAGGCGCAGCGGCCCGGTCGCGTCGTCGAAGAACGGCGGCGCGATGATCGTCAGCCCCCCGTCGACCACGAGCGACTGCCCGGTGATGTACTCGGAGCGCGGTTCGAGCAGGAACTCGACCGTGTCGGCGACCTCCTTCACCGTCCCCATCCGCCCCTTCGGGATCTTCGGCAGGACGTCCTTTTGCAGGTCCGGCATGCCCTCGACGTCGTAGAAGTAGGCGCTCGAGTCGCTCTCGATGATCCCGCCGTTGACCGCGTTGACGTTGATCCCGAGCGGCGCGAACTCGACCGCCATGTACCGCACGTAAGCCTCCAGCGCGGCCTTCGCGGCGCCGAGATTGGCGTAGGTCGGGTAGGCGCGGATCGACCCGTAGCTCGACAGCGTGACGATCCGCCCGCCGTCGGTCATCAGGTCCACCGCCCGCTGCGCGCCGAGCACGAAGCTGCGGATGTTCATCGCGTAGGAGCGGTCGAGGTGGTGCAGCTTCAGGTCACGGACGTTCTTGAAGCTCGACGCCGCGGCGTTGTCGACGAAGTAGTCGAGCCGGCCGAACTCCTCCTTCGCCGCGTCGAAGAGCCGGTCGATGTCCTCCGGCGACTCCATGTCGGCCTGGACCGCGATCGCCCGCCCGCCGCGCTCCCGCACCCCGGCGACGACCTCGTTCGCCAGGTCCTCGTTGACCTTGTAGTTGACGACCACCGAGCCGCCCTGGTCGGCCAGCGAGAGCGCCAGCGTGCGCCCGATCCCGCGCGAGCTCCCGGTGATGAGGGCGACCATGCCCTCGGCGAAGCGCTCCGCCATCAGCCGACCTCGCGCTCGGCAATCGAGGCGTGGACCGGGGCGAAGACCTCGCGGGCGATGATCGTCTTCTGGATCTCGTTCGTCCCCTCCTCGAAGCGCTGCGCGCGCGCGTCGCGGTAGACCCGCTCGATCGGCGAGGAGGACCAGAAGCCGATCCCGCCGTGCGCCTGCAGCGCCTTGTCGGTGACCCGGCCGAGCATGTCGACCGCGGTCAGCTTCGCCATCGACGACAGCACCGCCGCGTCGGGCGCGCCCGCCTCCCAGCGCCGCGCCGCGTGCAGGGTCAGCTGGCGCGAGGCTTCGATGTCGGCGGCATTCTCGGCCAGCGCGAAGGAGATCGCCTGGCGCTGCGAGAGCGGTTTGCCGAAGGTGACGCGCCGCGCGGCGTGCTCCGCCGCCAGGTCCTGCGCCCGCTGCGCCAGCCCGACGCAGGTCATCGCGACCGCGATCCGGCTCGGCGTCAGGAACCCGCCGAAGGCGACCTGCAGCCCCTTGCCCTCCTCGCCGAGCGTGTCGGACACCGGCACCGGCGCGCGGTCGAAGACCAGGTGGGCGTGGTCGGTCCCGCGCACGCCGAGCGACTCGCCCATGTCCTCGACCTGCACGTTCGGCGTGTCGCGGTCGACCAGCAGCGCGATCGTCCCGTCGGCGCCACTCGTCCCGGCCAGCCGCGCGAAGAGCAGCCAGCGATCGCAGCTGACCCCGAAGGTGATCAGGTGCTTCTCGCCGGAGAGGTAGAAGGTGTCGCCCTCGCGCTCGACCTCGCAGCGCAGGTCGGCGCCGGTCCCGGCGGTCGGCTCGGTCAGCGTGAAGGCGACGGTGAGGTCGCCGGTCACCGCCGGCATCACATAATCGCGCCGCTGCTCCTCGGTCGCGAACTGGTCGACCGAGCGCCACACCCCGTTGGCGACGTGGACGATCATCCGCAGCGAGGCGTGCGACATCGCGAACAGCTCCAGCAGCTCCAGGTAGCGCGAGAAGGGGATGCCGGCGCCGCCGTACTCCTTCGGCCCGGCCAGCGAGAGGTAACCGCGCTCCTTCAGCTCGACCCGCAGCTCCGGCGGCACCGCGCGCTCGGCCTCGATCCGCCGCGTCCACTCCTCGCCCTCGTTGGCGACGTAGGCGGCGATCTCCGCCTTCAGGTCCGCGAACCCCGACTCGTCGAAGTTCTCGGGCAGGGGGATCGCGGCTTGCGGGATCATCGGACGGGCTCCTTGTCAGTCTTGTCGGTCGGTTTCGGCTCCGGCCGGAGCCCCTTGGCGCGGTCGCGCAGGACGAACTTCTGGATCTTTCCACTCGGCGTGCGCGGCATCTCCGCGACGATCTCGACCCGCTCCGGCCAGTAGTGCTTGGACACCTCGTGGGCGACGAGGTGCTCGCGGACCTCGGCGAGGCCGAAGTCGCCGCTGAAGTCGGGATCGCGGACGACGAAGGCGCAGGCGCGCTCGCCCAGCCGCTCGTCCGGCATCGCCACGATCGCCACCTCGGCCACCGCCGGGTGCTCGTGGAGCAGCTGCTCGATCTCGGCGACCGGCACCTTCTCGCCGCCGCGGTTGATGATGTCCTTGACCCGCCCGGTGAGCCGCAGGTAACCGTCGGCGTCGATCGTCGCCAGGTCGCCGGTGCGGTACCAGCCGTCCGCGGTCATCGCCGCCGCGGTCAGGTCGGGACGGTCGAGGTACTCCTCGAAGAGGCAACGGCTGGTCACCTGGAAGTTGCCCTCCACGCCGGGGCCGAGCACGTTGTCGGCGTCGTCGACGACGCGGATCCGCGTGCCCGCGAGGGCGCGGCCGTCGGTGCCCCAGACCTTCGCCGGGTCATCGCCGGGGGCGGCCAGCGCGCCGAGGCAGGACTCGGTCGAGCCCCAGGCGCCGCAGACCGAGGCGGAGAGGACGCGGGTGGCGCGCTCAGCGAGCGCCCGCGGCACGGCGGCGCCGGTGACGACGAAGATCCGCAGCGCCGGCGGCGCGACCTCCTCGCCGGCGTCGATCACCCGCACGAGGTCGGCGAGGAACGGCGTCGCCGCCTGCACGAAGGTGCCGTCCCACTCGCGCAGCGCGCGGGCGCCGCGGTGCGGGTCCCAGACGTCCTGGATCACCTGCGTCGAGCCGAGCGCGAACGCCAGCCACATCCCGTACAGCAGGCCGGTCTGGTGGGCGAGCGGGGTGGGGATGAAGATCGTGTCGTCACGCCCGAGGCCGAGGTGCTCGACCTCCATCATCGCCGCGCGGGTCAGCGCGTCATAACGGTGCAGGACCCCTTTCGGCTCGCCGGTCGAGCCGGAGGTGAAGAAGAGCTGCGAGAGCGCCGTCGGCTCCGGTTTGCGGGCGACGATCGCCTCGCGGTCGGGCTCCTGGCGGGCGACCGCGGCCGCGAAGTCATGCCAGCGGACCCCGTCGGTGTGCGGCAGCTCCGGCGCCCCGTCCGCGCCGACGACCAGCACGTGCTCGACTCCGTGTTGACGGGCCGAAAACTCAAGTATGTCTTGAGTTTTCGGCCCGTCAACATCGCTGTCCGCCAGCATGCTCGCCGTCTCCTCGGCGTGCCGGCGGCCGCGGAACTCGTCGGCGACGACCAGCACGCGCGCCTTCGAGCGGCGCAGGGCGAAGGCGATCTCGCGCTCGCGGAAGATCGGCATCAAAGCGCAACAGATCGCGCCGATCTTCATGCAGGCGAGCGTCAAGATCACGAACTCGCCCCAGTTCGGTAGCTGGTAGGCGACGGTCTCGCCCGGCTCGACGCCGAGCTCCAGCAGGAGCGCCGCGGCCTTGTCGGCCTCGCGGTCGAGCTCCTCCCAGGTCCAGACCCGGGTGCCGCCCGCGCGCACGTCGACCAGCGCGTCCTCGCCCGGCCGCTCGCCCGCCCAGCGCCCGACCCAGTCGACGATCGGCACCTCCGCCGCCTGGTCGATCGCGATCGACTCGACCGCGCGCTGCCCGGCCGCGGCCTCGGTGCGCGCCGCCGCCAGGCCTTCGGCGGTGCGATCGCGGTCGTCCTCGATCGAGAGGTCGAGGCCGATCGACGCCATGTCGTCGAGGAAGGTCGGGTAGGAGATCCGGTAGGCGTTCGGGTAGGTCAGCGAGCTCTCGCCGCGCGCCCGCGAGGCGGCGACGGTCAGCGACATGTGCACGCGGTGGTCGTTGAAGCTGGAGAGCGGGGAGCCGGTCAGGTCGCCGTCGATCCCGCGCACGACCAGCTCGTCGCCCTGCTCTTCGACGTCCCCGCCCATGCGGTTCAGCTGCAGCATCGAGACGACGCGGTCGGACTCCTTCAGCCGCACGTGGGCGACATTGGAGAAGCGGGTCTCGCCCTCGGCGAACTGGCCCATCGTGGAGAGCACCGGCAGCATGTCGGGCATCGGCCGGCAGTCGATCTCGACCCCGCGCAGCCGCACCCCGTCGTGGCGTACGCGCACGCCGCCCGCCGCGCGGTCGAGCTCCATCGGCAGCCCCATCTCGGCGACCACGTCGAGGACGTGGGCCTCGGGATGGTCGACCTTGGCGCCGTCGATCTCGGCGACGCCGGAGAAGAACACGTCCGAGGGGTGGAGGGCGGTGGCGGCGAGGCCGAAGGCGAGCGAGCCGATGTCAGGCGGCAGGGTGACGTCGGCGGGCCGGGCGGTCTGGTTGCCCTCGATCTCGAAGCGGCACCAGTCGTCGGACACGCCGACTTCGAGCCCGAAGTCGCGCATCATGTTCACGGTCAGTTCGACGTAGGGCTGCTCGTTCAGCGTGCCCTCGACCTCGATCGTTGTCGGCCCGGTGGCGAACGGCGCCAGGATGATCAGGCCGGAGATCCACTGGCTGAGCGTCCCCGCTATCGACACGCGGCCGCCGCGCGGGCGCCGCGGCCGGACCGTGATCGGCGGCGTCGCGTTGGCCGACTCCAGCTCGACCCCGCACTCGGCGAGCGCCTCCAAGAGCGGCCCGACCGGGCGGCGCTGGAAGTACTTCTGGCCGGTGATCGTGACCGGCGCGTCGGCCAGCGAGGCCAGCCCGATCATGAAGTAGAGCGTCGTGCCCGAGGAGCCGACCGAGACGGTGTCGCGGAGCGGCCGGTAGGGGAGGCCGCCGCGGACGACGAAGCCGTCGTCGGTCTTCTCGATCGGCGTGCCGAGGCCGGTCAGGACCTCGATCGTCGACTGCACGTGTTTCGCCGCGACGCCGCCCTTGATGCGGCTCTCACCCTCGGCCAGCGACGCGAGCATCAGCGCCCGGTGGGCGTGGTACTTGGACGCGGGGACCGAGATCTCGCCTTGCAGGCGTCCCGACGTTTCCCTCACATAGAGATGCACTGGCCAAGAACGTATATGCAGAGCCAGTCGTGAAGCGGTCTGCGTACCCCGATCAGGCGGGTACCGCGGCGTCTCCTTCCGCGCGAACAGCGATAATCGCTCTGCATGGACCCCCGGTGCCGCCAGCAGTGACCCCAGCAGCAGACCCAGTCGTCACCGGGCTCGGCGCCCTCACGCCGGTCGGGCTCGACGCGCCCTCGACCTGGCAGGCGCTGGTCGGCGGGCAGTCGGGGATCGGCCCGATCACCCAGTTCGACGCCTCCGGGCTGGCGACGCGGATCGCCGGCGAGGTCAGCGGCTTCGACCCGGTCGAGGCGCTCGGCGCCAAGCGCGCCCACCGCACCGCGCGCTTCTCCCAGCTGGCGATCGCCGCGGCGCGCGAGGCGGTGATGGACGCGGGGCTCGACATCGAGGCGCAGGCGGACCGCGTCGGCGTCGCGATCGGCAGCGCCGTGGCGGGGACGCCGGAGACCGAGCGCAACGTGCGGGCGCTGGTCGACGAGGGACCTCGCGCGGTCAGCCCTTTCTACGTCGCCTCGACGATCCTGAACATGGCGAGCTGCGAGGTCGCGATCGACCTCGGCGCGCACGGGCCGGTGACCGCAAGCGCGCTCGCCTGCGCGACCGGCACCTACGCGCTGCTGGAGGCGCGGCGGCTTATCCTCGCCGGGGAGGCCGACGTCGTCATCGCCGGCGGCGCCGACGCGGGCATCAACGAGGCGGTCTTCGCGGGCCTCTCCAACATGGGGCCGCTCTCGGAGCGAAACGACGATCCGGCCGGCGCCAGCCGCCCCTTCGACTCCGACCGCGACGGCTTCGTCTTCGGCGAGGGGGCGGTCGTGATGATCGTCGAGTCGGCCGAGCATGCCGTCGCCCGTGGCGCGACCCCCTACGGCCGGCTCGCCGGCGGCGCCCTCACCTCCGACGCCTTCCACATGAGCGCCCCGGAGCCGAGCGGCGACTATGCCGCCGGCGCCATCCGCCTCGCCCTGGAGCGCGCCGGCATCGCGCCCGCCGAGCTCGGCTACATCTGCGCCCACGGCACCGCCACCCGCGCCAACGACACCTCCGAGAGCCACGCGATCCGCAAGGCCCTCGGCGATGCCGCCGACCACATCCCGGTCTCCTCCCCCAAGTCCATGGTCGGCCACCTGATCGCCGCCGCCGGCGCCCTCGCCGGCATGGTCTGCCTCCTCGGCATGCGCGACGGCGTCCTCCCCCCGACGATCAACCTCACCAACCCCGACCCCGAGTGCGATCTCGACCACATCGCCCTCACCGCCCGCAAAGCCGAGCCCACCACCGCGATCGCCAACGCCTTCGGCTTCGGCGGCCAGAACTGCGTGGTGGCGTTCCGCCGGGCCTAGCCCTCCGAGGTGGCGCAGGGTGTCCTGGGCTCCTCATGGGGGTCCTGGCAGGCTGTGACCCCCATGAGGAGCCCAGGACGTGAGGCGTTCGTGGGAGAGCGTCACAGGTACGTTGCGAAGTCGGACTTACGTGACGATCGGGTCGGGGAGCCTCCACACCTCGGCCGGATCCGTGACGAAGATGCCGGGAACGTCACACCTTCCGGCTCCGGGAGGCCCTTCCCGGGCCAGGATCGAGGGGCGGGGAACGCGCTGCGTACTTTGACCTTGCTATAGCACGGTCAATA
>CALCIA010000340.1 GCA_937907435.1 uncultured Actinomycetes bacterium | reverse complement strand
CTCATGGGGGTCACAGCCTGCCAGGACCCCCATGAGGAGCCCAGGACACCCTCGATCCACCTCGGACGGCCGGGGTGGCCGGGGCCCCCGCCCGCCGCAGGACCCACGCCTCACGCCACCAGCACCCCGAGTCGTTCCGCTGTTCTTTATGGCCCCCAGGCGTCCATAAAGAACAGGGGAGCGAGGGGGCGGCCTCAGGGCAGCGGGTCGCAGGGCCTCCAGGGCTTCGCGAAGAGTTCGAGGCCCTTGCGGATCGCGCTGAAGCCGAGCGCCTTTGCGGCGGCGCAGAACTTTGCGGGGGGCAGTTCGTACTCGGCCTCGAAGACCGCCTTACCGGCGTCGATGAAGGGCTTGAAGAAGCCGCATTCGTGGTACTGGAAGCACTCCTCGACGACCGCGAAGTCGAAGGCGCCGAGGAGTTCCCTCGCCTGGCGCGGGTCGTTCTTCAGCGCCACCGCCATGCCGCGCCGGTGGACCTGGCGGGCGATCCAGAGGTTGTAGCGGCGCTGGTCGGCGCGGGTGAGCGGGAAGCCGGTCTTGTTTTCCCAGCCCGCGATGTTGTCGGGCTCGACCCCGTCGAACCCCTTGTGGGCGCACATCGCGATGCGCCGCTTCATGATCGGCGCGAACTCGTGGAAGTGGGCGATGTCGAGCCAGCGCTCTTCCGGGAAGCCTTCGTAGCGGTTGCCGAGCACGGACTTCGGGAACTCGGCCTCGTCGGGCCGGTATTCCTCCCAGCTGCCGACGTCGAGGTAACAGATCACCTTCACGCCCTTGCGGTGGAGCGCCGCGACGGTGGCCTTCGAGGTTTCGAAGCCGTCGACCTCGAAGACGCAGGCGGGGTCGCTCGTGTCGATCTTGCCCTGAAGCTGCCACTGCCACGCGGTGGTGGTCGGGCCAGGCGCCCAGCGACCGCCGTGGGTCGCGTCGACCGACTTGCAGGCGGGGTTCACGACCGGCGCGGCGGCCGCGGGCCCGGCCGTGATCAGGCCGAAGAGCGCGGCGGCGCAGGCGAAGACGAGGAGCGCCGCCGGCGCCGCCCGACGCCTACGCACGCTCGAGCACGACCACCGGGATCTCGCGGTCCGTTTTCTGCTGGTAGTTGTCGTAGTCCGGCCAGGCTTCGGTCATCTTCTGCCACATCCGCGGCTTCTCCTCGGGCGTCGCGGTGCGGGCGCGGGCCTTGAAGCGGTCGCCTTTGACCTGGACTTCGACCGCGTCGGGGTGGGCTTCGAGGTTCAGCAGCCAGGCCGGGGGCGCCGGTGCCCCGCCCTTCGAGGCGACGATCAGGTAATCGTCACCGTCGGGCTCCATGATCAGCGCGTTCGCCCGCTCCTCGCCGGACTTGCGTCCCTTGGTGAAGAGCAGCAGGATCTTCGTCCCGTTGCGCCAGTCGTAGCCCTCCTCCCCGTCGGTCTCGATATAGCGCTGGACGTGTGCGTCGCCGAACAGCTCCTGTGAAGTAGTCATGCGGAGAGGCTACCCGCCGGCCGGCGCCGCTACTCGACTTCGGGGGCTTCGAGCAGCTTGCGCGCGGGCGCCCCGGGACGGAGCTTCGTCGCGGCCTCGGGGCGCAGGCCGTCGAGGAAGATGCCGAGATAACGCTTCCAGAGGTCGGCGCGCAGGCCGGGGAAGGGAAGGTCGGAGAGCGAAGCGACGGCGGACATCAGGAACATCAGGTCCTGGCCCGCGATGTCGTCGCGCAGGGCGTCCGCCTTCTGGGCGCGGCGGACGAGCTGGGAGGTGAGGTCGATGAGGCGGCGGCGCTCGCCGGCCAGGGACGGGGAGGCGACGCACTTCTCCTTCGCCGCGCCGGCGACGCCGTGGTCGACCGAGGCGCGTTCCGCCATCCCGTAGAGGAAGCGTTCGACGCCGCGCCAGGGGTCGTCGTCCTCGAGGCACTCGGCGGCCAGCGCGGCGGCTTCCTCGAACTGCATCGCGACGATCGCCGTGACCAGGTCGTCCTTGGTCGGGAAGCGACGGAAAAGCGTCGCCTCGCCGACCCCGGCGCGGGCGGCGATCTCCGCGGTCGAGGCCTCCAGGCCGCGCTCCGCGAACACCTCCATCGCGGCGGCGACGATCCGCTCGCGATTGCGCGCCGCATCGGCGCGGAGTGCGCTCTCCACCACTGCCATCGCCTAAAGCCTAACCCGCCCGCCCCACGCCGACCGCGCCCCTCGACGCTTGTCGCCCAGAGGGCGACAAGCGTCGAGGGCGGCGGGGGACATGCGGGGTCAGGCCGGGATCGCGACGGTGTCGCCGGACTCGATCCGGGCGACGTCGCGCCGGCGCAGCAGCAGCGCCGCGAGCACCGTGCCGGCGGCGACCAGTGCCGCGGCGACGATGAACGCCGTCTGGAAGCCGGCGACCAGCGCTTCCTGCTGGTCGAGGAAGCTCGGCTTGCCGACGACGCCGCCGAGGAAGTCGGAGGTCTTCGAGTTGGCGATGCTGGCGAGGACCGCGAGTCCGAGCGCGCCGCCGATCTGCTGCGAGGTGTTGAAGATCCCCGACGCGAGGCCGGCGTCGGCGGCCTCAACGTTGGTCGTCGCGACCAGGGTCAGGGAGACGAAGGTCGCCCCCATCCCGATGGACATCGGGAAGAGCCCGCCGACGATGCCCGGGTAGTGGCCGCCGACCTCGGTGGTGGCGGCAAGCACCGCGAGCCCCGCGGCGGCAAGCAGCATCCCGGCCAGGAGCACCGGGCGCAGGCCGACGCGGGGGATCAGTTTCTCGGCGATCGTCGCGCCGATCCCGATCCCCGCGGTCACCGGCAGGAAGGCGAGGCCGGTGGTCAGCGGCGAGTAGCCGAGGATGTTCTGCAAATAGAGCGAGGCGAAGTAGAACATCGCGAAGAGGCCGCCCGCGACCATCAGGAAGACGCCGTTGCCGGTCGCCAGCGAGCGCAGCCGGAACAGCTCGAGGCGCACCAACGGGGCGGGCGAGCGTCGCTCGATGAAGACGAAGGCGACCAGCAGGGCGATGCCGAGCGCGGCGACGCCGAGCGTCTTGCCGGAGGTCCAGCCCCAGCTCGAAGCCTCGACGATCGCGTAGACGAGGGCGACGAGACCGCCGGTGACGGTGGTCGCCCCGGCGATGTCGAAGTGGCGCAGGGCGCCCTCCTGGACCGAGTTCGGGACCCATCTGAGGGCGGCGAAGACGATCGCCACGCCGACCGGCACGTTGACGAAGAAGATCCACTCCCATGACAGGCTTTCCACCAGGAAGCCGCCGAGCAGCAGGCCGACCGCGCCGCCGCCCGCGGCGACGCCCGCCCAGACCGAGAGCGCTTTGGTGCGCTGGGGCCCCTCGTCGAATGACGTGGTGATGACCGAGAGCGCCGCGGGCGAGAGCATCGCGCCGCCGAGGCCCTGGACCGCGCGGCCGGCGATCAGCATCGCCTCCGAGGTGGCGAGCCCGTTGAACAGTGAGGCGGCGGAGAAGAGGGCGACGCCGGCGAGGAACAGCGAGCGCCTGCCGAGCAGGTCGGCGGCGCGTCCGCCGAGCAGCAGGAAGCCGCCGAAGAACAGCGTGTAGGCGTTGACGACCCAGGCCAGCGAGGTGTCGGAGAAGCCGAGGTCGGTCTGGATGGCGGGCAGCGCGACGTTCACGATCGTCGCGTCGAGGACGACCATGAACTGGCCGAAGCAGACGACGACCAGGGCCAGCCACGGATTGAAGTGAGAGTGATCGCTCCGGTTCATGGCCGGGCACCTTAGCACGAACCGGAGCTAGCGCTCCGTTAAAACGGAGTTGCCGCTCCGGAGTATGGTCACACAAGGTTTCGGCAGACGGGAAACGGCGAGGACGGGAGGCGCGATGGCCCTGCACACGGACATCCCCAGCGGCGGCGAGATCGAGCGGCTGCTCGAGGCGCGGGGCGAGGGCCTCGTCTCGATCTACCTCCCCACCACGCCGGTGACGCCGGCGGCGGAGGGCGACCGGATCGCCTTCAAGAACCTGGCCCGCGAGGCGGTCGAGGAGCTGCGGGCGCGCGGCCTCGCGGCGCGGGATCTGGCGGAGGTCGAGGAGGAGCTCGACGACCTGCACGCCGACGACGCCTTCTGGACGGAGCTGTCCCACAGCCTCGCGGTCTTCGCCGGGGCCGGCGGGCTGCGCAGCTTCCGGCTGCCGAACCGGCTCACCGAGGCGGTCCAGGTCGCCGACCGCTTCTACGTCAAGCCGTTGTTGCGCGCGGTGACCTTCCCGCAGACCGCCTTCGTCCTCGCGCTCGCGGAGGGCTCGGTGCGGCTGCTCGAGGTGACGCCGGACCTGCCGACCTTCGAGGTGAGCGTGCCCGACCTGCCGAGCGACGCCGCCGCCGCGGCCGGCAAATCCTCGATCACCGACCGCTCGCCGGCGCGGCGGCTCCAGGGCACCGAGGGGCGCAAGACCTTGGTGCGCAGCTACGCGCGCGCCGTCGACCGGGCGCTGCGGCCGGTCCTCTCCGGCCAGTCGGTGCCGCTGATCCTCGCCGCGGCCCAACCGATCGACGGCATCTTCCGCGCCGTCAACTCCTACCCGCACCTCGCCGGCCCGACGATCGAGGGCAGCCCGGAGGCCCGCACCGACGCCGAGCTCGGCGAAGCGGCCCGCCCGATCCTCGACCGCCTCTACGCCGAGGAGCTGCGCGCCCTGCGCGACCGCTTCGAGGAGCGCTCGGCGGCGGGTCGCACCGCGGTGGAGATCAACGACCTCGCCCGCGCCGCCACCTTCGGCGCCGTCGAAACCCTCTTCGTCGACATCGACTCGAACCTCACCGGCACGATCGACGAGCAGACCGGCGCCGTCGCCCTCGACCCGGAGGACCAGCCGGGCGACTACAGCGTCGCCGACGAGCTCGCCCGCCGGACCTTGCTGGCCGACGGCCGGGTGCTGGCGGTCCGCGCGGCCGACGTCCCCGCCGAGGCCCCCGCCGCCGCGATCCTCCGCTACGCGGTCTGAGCCCCGACGTCGGCGTCACAGGTGAGTTCGCACTTCTCCGCGCATAGCGCGGAGAAGTGCGAACTCACCCCCCGGCCCTCCGCCCGGCCGCTCACCAAACATCGGAGGGGCCGCGGGAAAAGATCAGGCGGGGGGACCGATGCGGGACGCGGCGCCGGCGGCGAGGGTCCTCGCATGCGCTTGCTCTCCCTCCGGACCCCGCTCGCCGTCGCGTGCGTCGCCTTGCTCGGCCTCGCACTCGCGCCCGCCGCACAGGCCGTCGTCACCAAATCGCACATCACCGTCCCCAGCGCGGACCCGTTCTATGAAGTGACCGACGAAGACGCGCCGCCGCCGCGGACGGTGCGGGTCGAAGGGACCACGGACAGCACCCAACCGCTCGTCGACACCGTCAACATCGCCTGCTTCGACCTGAGCGGGGCCTACAGCCTCGTCTACCTGGGGGTGCCGCTCGCGGCCGACGGCAGCTTCTCGGTCGACGTCCCCGCCACGTATCTCGGGAACCAGCTGTGCAAGCTGCGGGCGGTGCCGAGCAGCTACGTGTCGGGCGATCCGAGCGCCTTCACCGGACCGGTCACCTCGATCGGCCGGGCGCGCACTTACAAGGTCGAATCCGGACCAGACGCCGGCACCCCCGTCGACTTCTTCGTCATCGGCCAACAGCTTGACGCGGCCGACGAGTACGCCTCGCTCTCCGAATGCGGGATCGAAGACGGCCACCTCTACAACGCCGACCTGGAATACACCAGCGCGACGTTTGCCTGCGACGACGGCTACGGGGTGCTCGAAGAACCCGGGGCGAACCGCTCCCAGATCCAGGTCGACGGCACCGACGCCTACGGGACCGCGAGCGCGGCGACGCTCGGCGAAGAAGCGACGGGCCTGCCGTCCCTGACCTTCAGCTACGTCCAGAACCCGCTGACCGGCGACCTCGCCATCGTCGAGTCAGAGCCGCTGGTCACCTGCCCCGGGGCGGCGACCCCGCCCGCGACGTGCGGCGCCTTCGCGCCGAGCGGGGTAAGCGACGAACGCACGATCGAGCAGAGCGAAGGGGGCCGGCTGGTGACGATCACCGACCGCTTCGCCAGCACCGACGGCGCGCCCCACGCGCTCGACCTGCTGCCCCAGCAGGGCTTCGTCCTCGGCGCCTTCCCCGCCGGCGAAGTCGCCTACCGCTTCCCCGGCGAGGACGCCTTCGCGACCCATGCGGTCGGCGACACGGTCGCGCTGCCCTCGACCGCGCCCGCGATCGTCTACGCGCGCTCACTCGGCGCGGCGGACGGCGATCCGACGACGGGCCAGGGCGCGATCGTCTACGAACGGCCGAGCCCCACCGCCCACTTCGACAGCGTCTACTCGGAAGGCAGCTACTTCTACCTGCACCAGACGGTGGCGGTCCCGGCGACGGGGGTCGCGACGGTCCGCGCCGCCTACGTCCAGGGCACGACCGCCGCGGAAGTGCAGGCGACCGCCGAACGGGTCGCGGCGACCTTCCCTGCCGGCGGCGGGTCGGGCGGCGAAGGGACCGGGGGCGGCGGTGGCCAGGCGCCGGGACCGACTCCCGGGGCGACAGGCGCGACGCGCGGCGGCGCCGGTGCCGTCGTCCCGTCGAACCGCTTCACCTTGCGGCGGCGGATCGACCGCCGGCACGGCACCGCCACGCTGATCGTCGCGGTCCCCGGGCCGGGGACGCTCACGCTGACCGGCAAGGGGCTCCGCGGCGTCCACCGGCACGCGAGGAAGGCCGGGCACGTGGCGCTGGCGGTCCGCCCGCAGCGTGCTCTTGCCCTACGCCTCGCGCGCCGCCACCGCGCGCGGATCCAGGTGACCGTCGCCTTCAAGCCCGACGGCGGCACGGTGCGGCGGCAGGGCGTGCGGCTGACCCTGCGGAAGGGGACGGCGGGATGAGCGCGGCGCTCCCCGCCGAGGCGAGGCCCGTGCGCCTGATCCTCGACCTCGATCCCAGCTCCGCCGCGCCCGCCGGCACCCTGACCGCCTCATCCGGCGCGACCTCCCCGTTCAGCGGCTGGGTCGGGCTGACCCGCGCGATCGAGCTGGCGCTGGCGGCGGCGCGCGGGGACCGGGCCGAGGACGGGAGCCTTGCGGCGACCGACGGGGAGCAACCGTGACCGCCTCGCGCGCGCATCGTCCCTGGACCCGGCGCGGTCTCCTCCTGCTCGTCCTTCCGGCCCTGCTCGCCGCGGCGGCGCTCGGCGCGCCGAGCGCCGCGAGCGCCGTCACCTACGGGACCGGGGTCGTCTGCACCACCTACCACGCCCAGGCCAACAGCGCGACCATCCGCTTCGGCTACCGCAACCTCAACCTCACCATCGAAGGCATTCCGCCGGGCGATGACAACTACTTCACCCCGCCGCCTCCCGACTCCGGCCAGCCGGACCAGTTCATCCCCGGCATCGGCTCCTTCGACCTGACCCGCGCCGCCGGATCGCCCCCACTGTCCTGGGTGATCGACGGGGTCGCGGGCGAACCCGCCGACTTCGCCGTCGCCGACCTGCCCTTCGAGCGCCCCTGCCCCGAACGCGGCCCCAGCATCTCCGGGCTCACCCCGCCCGACGTAACGACGGGAGGCGATCCGCACTCGCTGGCGATCTTCGGCCAGGGCCTGGCGGGCGGCACGGTGGCGGTCTCCGGCGAAGGGGTCACGGTGACGACCGCCGCGGCGGGGACCGAACAGCGCCTCGACGCGACCGTGACCGTCGCCCCGGGCGCCGCGACCGGGCCCCGGGACGTGCTCGTCACCGCGCCGAACGGCGACGAGGTCGGCTGTCGCGGGTGCCTGATGGTCGAAGCCGAAGCACCTCCCGTGGTCGGCCCGCCGGGGCCGGCGGGGCCGGCGGGCGAGCGTGGACCCGCGGGGCCGGCCGGGGAGCGCGGGCCGGCGGGCGAACGCGGGCCGGCCGGGCCGAGGGGACCGGCGGGGCCGCGCGGCGCCGGGGGTCGGGTCGTCCACGGCACGAGCGCCCCGGTGGCGCTCGGTGCCGACGGCGACGCCACCGCCGTCGCCCACTGCCCGGGAGGCTCGACCGCGATCGCCGGCGGCTACTCGCTGCGCGGCAAAGGCACGGTGCGCTCGCTCGCGGTCACCGCCGACGAGCCACGCGGCGCCGATGCCTGGGCGGTCACGGTGAGCGCCCGCGGCGCCAGGCCTTCGCAGCGGCTGGTCGCCTCGGTCAGCTGCCTCGGCTGAGCGCGCAAGAGGATCGACTCCGGGACACCGGACCGCCCCGATCGCGCTGCATGAGTTTGGTCCCCTATAGGGGACCAAATCTTGGTCGGGTGAATCTGAGCAGTGGGCGCGCGTTCGACGCGGAGGGGTGAGCGGCGCGGGGCGTCAGCGGGCGGGGGTGTCGGCCCCGGTGGGCGCCAGCAGGCGCGGGAGCTCCTGGCGGGAGGCGGCGTCGAGCTTGCGGTAGACGCTCGAGAGGTGGGTCTGGACCGTCTTCGCGGTGACGAAGAGCTCCTGGGCGATCTCGCGGTTGGTGAGGCCCTCGGCGGCGAGGCGGGCGACGCGGAGCTCGGCCGGGGTCAGGGAGTCGACGCCGCTGAAGGCCGCGCGGCGGGGCCGGGCGCCGGTCGCCCGCAGCTCCTCCAGCGCCGTCTCCGCCAGGGCGCGGGTGCCCATCGCGTCGGCGAGCTGAAGCGCTTCGCGGAGCGGCTCCTGGCAATCGCGGCGGCGGCGCGCCCGGCGCATCGCGGCGCCGAGTTCGGCCAGGACGTGGGCGCGCTCGAGCCGCGGCTCGTCGTCGTCCAGCACCGCCCGCGCCTCTTCGAGCAGCGCGACGGGATCGCCCGCGCCGACCGCCGCGGCGGTGCGGAGCGCCAGGGCGAGCGGGCGCGGCGCGATGGGGGCGAGCGCCGGCTCCTCCTCGGCCGGCGTCGGGGCCCTCCCGTCGTCGGCGCGGGCGAGCGCCAGCTGCTCCTCGGCCAGCGCCCGGGCTCGCCCGTCGTCCCCGAGCATGAGCGCCGCGAGCGCCGCCGGCCGCCGCCAGGGCAGCAGGCCGGGGCTGTCGATTCCGAACTCGCCGCCCAGCAGCGCCCCGGCCGCCTCGGCGGCGCGAAGGGCGGCGGCGGGCTCGCGCTCGGCAAGCGCCACCGCGGCGTCGGCGAAGTCGAGCACCGCCCGTTCCATCGACCCCTCCGCGGCCGCGACGCCCGCCACCGATTCGCGCGCCGCCGTGAGCGCGCCGCGCTCGAGCTGGAGGTGCGCCTGCAGCGAGAGCGGCCAGGCGACGCCCGCCTCCCAGCCCTCTTCGCGGGTCGCCTGGGCCTGGCCGAGGTCGGCCAGCGCGTCGGCCAGCTCGCCGCGGTGGAAGCGCGGGATCGCCCGGTGGTAGCTGGCGGCGGTGGAGGCGATGAACGAGCCGCGCCGGCGCGCCGCGTCCAGGGACGACGCCGCGATCCGGTCGGCGAGGTCGGTCGCGTCGACGGCGCAGAGCGCCTGCACCAGCATCCCGCTCGGCAGCGAGTAGGCGGCGACGTCGAGGTCCGGGTCGAGCCGCGAGGCGGCGCGCTCGGCCAGCTCGCGGACCCGCGCCGGCGCCTCCCCCGCCAGCGCCAGGCTGAGCACGGCGTGGACGAGGAGGACCGGGTCGGCGGGCGGGTCCCCGGCGCGGGTCGCCTCGACGATCGGGCCGAGGCGGCGCACGGCGGCGGCCATCAACGGCGCCTGGAAGCGGTTGATGGTGAGGTACTCGCCGAGGATCGCCTGGCCCTCGGCGCCCTCCGCGTCGAGCGCGCCGAGGGCCTCTTCCAGCGCCCCGGCGGCGACCGCGTGCTCCCCGGCGGCGAAGCGGATGCGGCCGAGCGAGCGCAGCGCCCGTCCCCGGGCGGGCCCCGCGGGCAGCGCCGCGAGCGCCTCCTCGACGTGGCCGGCGGCGGTGGTGTCCCCGGCCAGCGCCTCGGCCTCGGCGAGCTCCAGCAGCACCTCGCCGCGGCGCTCCGCCGGCGGCGGCTCGGCGACCGCGCGGGCCAGCAGGTGGGACGCGGCGGCGGGATCGCCCTGGGCGACGGCGCGCGCGGCGGCCTCGCGCAGGGTCGCGAGGACCCAGGGGTCGGCGTCGGGCCGGGTCGCCAGCAGGTGGGCGGCGACCTCGCGCAGCGGCGCGCCCTCGGCGGCGAGCAGGGCGGCGGCCTCGCGGTGGGCGCGGGCGCGGGCGAAGTCGCTGAGGTCGGCGCGGACCGCGGTGGCGATCAGCGGGTGGGCGAAGCGGATCGGCTCGCCGCGGGCGAGGATGCCGGCGGCGGCGAGGGTGTCGGCGGCGCGCTCGGCCGTCGCCGCGTCGACCTTGGCGAGGGCGCCGACCTGGCGCAGCGGCGCGCCGTCCCCGAGGACCGCCGCGGCGGCGGCGATCGCCTCGGGCCCCTCGCCGAGGCGGCCGAGCTGGGTGAGCAGCGTGTGCATGACGGTCTCGGGGACGAGGGCGCGCACGGCGGCGACCGAGTCGGCGGTCGGCGGCACCGCTTCGATCCGCAGCATGCGGCCGAGCTCGATCACCATGAACGGGTTGCCGGCCGTGACCTCGCCGCAGGCGGCGACCAGGGCGTCGTCGGCGTCGGGCAGCTCGGCGCGGACGAGGGCGGCGACGGCGTCGGGCCCGAGCGGCCGCGGGCGCACCACCCGTCCGGCGGCGCCGCGCAGCGCCGCAAGCGCATCGGCGGCGGCGACCGGCGCGCCGCTGCGGATGGCGAGGAGGAGCGCGATCGGCGCCTCGTCTGCGCGCGCCGCGAGGTGGGCGAGGAAGGCGAGCGAGGGGCGGTCGCACCACTGCGCGTCGTCGATCAGGATCGCCAGCCCGGCGTCCCCGGCGAGGTCGACCGCGAACCAGTAGAGGTCGCGCAGGAGCGCGGGCGAGTCGGCCGCGGGCGCCGCGGCGGGGTCGAGGGGGGAGGGCGCCGGGCGGGACCGTCCCCGCGCCGCGCCGCCGCGCCCGCCGGCGCTCGCCGGGGGCGGCTCGAAGAGCTCGGCGGCGACGCCGAAGGAGGCCTCGGTCTCGAGCTCGCGGCCGGTCGCCCGCAGCACCTCCATCCCCGCCGCCTCGGCCGCGGCGCGGGCGGCGTCGAGAAGGCGCGACTTGCCGATCCCCGCCGGGCCTTCGACCAGGGCGACGCCGCCGCGCCCCGACCGCGCCGCGCCCAGCACCTCGCTCAGCACCGCCAGCTCCGACTCCCGCTCCAGCAGTTCCCCGGCCATCGCCTCGGAGGGTATGCCGCGAAAGATCAGGAGGGGTCGGCCGATGCGCGCGCGTGGACGGATCGACAGGCTCGCGCCATGCTCCGCCGCACCCGCGTCCGTCCCCGGACCGCCCTCCGCACGGCCGCCCGCCGCACCCTCCCCGCACCTGCCCGCCGGGCCCTCCTCACGTCCACCTGCCGCGCCCTTCCCGCGGCCGCCCGCCGCGCTCCGGCGCTCGTCCTCGTCGCGCTCGCCGCCTCCGCCCTCGCGCTGCTCGCCGGCGCTTCCCCGGCGGCCGCCGCGCTGCCTCAGCAGAGCGGCGCCGTCGCGGCGCTGGCGACGACCAACCTGCAGGTCTTCGGCCCGCTCACCACCTCGCGCCTCGCCTCCAGCGTCGCGGTCGGGGACGTCAACGGCGACGGGATCGACGACATGATCCTCGGCGCGAGCGATCCGATCAGCAAGGCGGGCGGCGCGTACGTCATCTACGGCACCGAAGACGGCGAACCGACGAAAGTCACGCTCGCCGCCGACGGCGAAATCCCCGCCTCGCAGGGGTTCCGGATCGTCGCCCCGAGCGGCAGCGAACTGCTCGCGGGCCGCGCCGTCGCCGACGCGGGCGACGTCAACGGCGACGGCTACGACGACATCGTCGTCGGCGCCAACGGGATCGCCCACAACTACGGCGGCGCCTTCGTCATCTACGGCGGGCCGCACGACGGGACGGTCGAACTCACCGAAGCGGGGCTGCCGGAAGACGTCGGCTTCATGCTGAAAGGCCTGCGAACGGCCGACAACGCCGGGGCCTCGCTCGCGGGCGGCGAGGACGTGAACGGCGACGGCATCGACGACCTCGTGATCGGCGACAGCGGCTACGACCCGAACGATCCCGCCTCGCCCTACAACACCGGCGCCGCCTTCGTCGTCTACGGGCGGGAAGGGGAACGGCCGACGGTGGAACTCGGCTCGGTGACCGCGAACGGCGAAGGCTTCGCGATCGTCGGGGCCGAAGAAGGCAGCTACCTGGAAGCGGTCGGCATGGCCGGCGACGTCAACGGCGACGGGATCGACGACGTGATCGTCGGCGCCACCGGCACCTATCGGAGCAGCACCTTCGTCGGCTACGCGGCGGTCGTCTACGGCGCGGCGCACCGCGGCGGCAACGTCGTCCTGTCGCGGTCCGGGATCGACCCCGCGGTCGGGTTCATGCTCGAATCCTCGGCGGCGGGGGACGGCACCGGCACCTCGGTCACCGGGACCGGGGACGTCAACGCGGACGGCTACGACGACGTCGTGATCGGCGCGCCCTGGGCAGGGACGCCGGGAAGCGCCCACGTCGTCGACGGGGGCGCGACGCACGGAACCGTGACGCTCGCGCCGACCGGGCCGCAGGGGGCCGCGGGCTTCGTCGTCCACGGTCCCACGCAGGGATCGCTACAGGCCGAAGCCGGCACCTCGGTCGCGGGCGGGGCCGACGTCAACGGCGACGGGATCGACGACACCGTGATCGGCGCGCCGTCGGCGGGCTACGTGACCTCCGGCGGAAGCGTCACCGGCCTCGGCGAGGCGGCCGTGGTCTACGGCGTCGCCGGTGGGCGCGGCGAACTGACCCTGCCCGCCCCCAAGGCCGAAGAATCGATGGACCCGAGCGAAGGGTTCCTGATCCGCGGCCAGTACTCGGAAAGCTTCTTCTCCAGCCCGCACGACCCGCCGGCAGGCACCAAGACCATCGCGCTCGGGGACGTCAACGGCGACGGCCGCGCCGACGTCCTGGTCGGGACCGGCTACTACCGCTACCTGATCGGCGCGCTCGGCTTTGGGACGCCGACGGTCAGCTACCCGAGCGCGACCTCGGCCACGGTCGGCGACCCGCTCGACCTCGCCCCCGAAGGCGTCAAGCGCACCGGCGACGCGACCTTCTCGGTAGAACCGGCGCTCCCGGAAGGGCTCGCGCTCGACCCGGCCACCGGCCGGATCACCGGCACCCCGACCGCGCCGCAGCCGAGCACGGCCTACACGGTGACGATGGACGACCTGGCGGGCACGGGGACGGCGGCCTTCGCGCTGACCGTCGCCGCTGAAGAAGCGGGGCCTGGCGGGGGCGAAAACCCGGGTGGCGGCGGAGGCCCAGGTGGCGGTGACAACCCCGGCAGCGGTGGAGGCCCCGGGGGCGGCACGAGCCCGGGCGGGAGCGGGAACCCGGGCGGTGGCGCAAGCTCGGGCGGGAGCGGGAGCGGCGGGAGCGGCGCGGGCGCGCCCCGCCCGCACGCCTCCCCGCACCTGACGTTCGGCGGCGCCCACCTCGCACCACACAGGCTCGTCGCGAACGCCGCGGGCAAGGTGCGCCGCGCGCGCCTCGTCTTCCGCCTCTCCCGCCCGGCCACCGTGCGGGTTCGGATCAAGGGCGGCGGGACGACGCTGAACCTCACGCTGGGACACCGTCCCGCCGGACTCAGCAAGGTGAGCCTGACCGCCAAGCTCGCCCACCGAGCCCTGAGGCCCGGCCGCTACCGCGCGATCCTCTCCGCCACCGCGTCCGGCGAATCGACGCGACGGACCGTCAAATTCCAGGTCGAGGCGCCCGGCCGCGGACAGTGACGCAAGTCTTGAGTCCCCCTTCCACTCCGGATCGGGGGTGGTGGTTGGTTCGAGGGCCGGGCGGAGCGAGGGGCGGGCGGGGGGTCGTGGGGCTGGCGGCCGTCCGGGCGGGGGGGCGCGGCGCCGGCGGCCGTCCGAGATGGGTCGAGGTGGGCCTGGGCTCCTCATGGGGGGCCTGGCAGGCTGTGACCCCCATGAGG
>CALCIA010000339.1 GCA_937907435.1 uncultured Actinomycetes bacterium | reverse complement strand
GCCACGGCCACAGCCTGCCCGGGCCGTGGCGAGAGGGGCGGGTCCCCTACCCCGGCGCTGGCCACCGTGGAATCGAAGGCTGGCGCGTCGGCGTCAGCCTCCACGCCGGAGCGCCATTCCCTGGAGCTTCGCCAGGCGCGGATCGTCGCGGCCGGCGAGGCGGGCCAGCCAGATCCTGATCTCCTCGAGGTCGAGTGGCTCGCCTGCCGCGAGGATCGCCTCGATGTCGAGCCAGTCCTTCGGCCGGTCGAGCATCGCCTTGCGGATGATGAGGTGCTCGGGGGAGACGATCGGGATCGTCGAGCCAGCGAACGGGACCCGGCGGATCGCTGCGGGCATCGCCTCGTGCAGCGCGTCGTGGGAGAAGAAGAGGTGGACTGGGTTGCGGTCCCAGCGGAGGCGCACCTGCTTGTCCTCGACGAGCTCCCGCGCGTCGTGCTCGGAATCGACCCCGAGCGGTCGGAGCGAACGCTCGATCTGGGTCAGGCGCTCCGTGGGGACGAAGACGTTGACGTCGATGTCGATCGTGACCCGCGGCTCACCGTAGTAGGCGAGGGCAATTGCGCCGCCGATCGCGTGCGGGATCCCTGCGTCGGCCAAGGCCCGATCGACAGCCAGGATCTTTTCCGACAGGGAGGCGATGGTCGCGCGAAGGTAATACGAGGTGGTTCTGAACCGGTTTGTCCAAACCGAAGTCGGATGAGTCGTAGTCTGTGAGGTGCAGATGAGCACCTGGGGGACGACTACGGCTGCACCGGCACCTCGTGCGGGGACGGTGGAGGTGTTGGTCGGGCTGTTGGCGGAAATCGACCAGGCGACCGAATCGGGGGTCTTCTACGACCGGGTGTGCCAGGCGGTGGTGACGCTGACGTCGATGAAGCGGGCGGTGCTGCTGCTGCACGACGAGACTTATCGGTCGGTGATCCCGGTGGGGAGCTGCGGGGTCGCCGACGAACGGCTGAAACGGGTCGGCGGGACGCTGGACGAGACGCCGATCGCGCAGCTCGCGCTGGAGGAGGACCGGGTGGTCGAGGTCGGCGTGCACGGGGGGGACGGGGACCTGGCCGAGCACCTGCCCGCCCGCTACGCCTCGCTGCCGGAGAGCTCCTACCTGACCTGCACGCCGATCAGCGCCGCGCGGCGCTGGCTTGGGGTGATCTTCGCCGACCGCGAAGGCGACGACTACCCGCTCGACGACGGCGAGTCGGAGACGATGATGACGCTCGGCCGGCTGGCCGCCCTGACCGCGAGCGTCGAGCACTCGACCGAGCAGCGCGAAAGCGAGCGCCGGCTCGCCGAACGCGTGGAGCTGACCCGGGACCTGCACGAGAACGCGATCCAGCGCCTCTTCGGCGTCGCGATGGCGCTCGGCTCCGACGAGGAGCTGACGACGACAGAGCGGCGGCGCTGCCAGGAGGAGCTGCGCTCGGTCGTCGCCGACCTGCGCCGGGCGCTGACCCGGCCGCTCGAGGGCCCCGAGCGGCCCGCCAAAGCCTGCCTCGGCGAGCTGCTCGAGCGCCTCACCGAGCGCCGCCCGGAGCTGCGCGTCGACTGGGCCGACGGGGTCGAGGTGCCCGCCGACCTCGAGCCGGTCGCCCAGCTGGTGCTGAACGAGGCGCTCCGCAACGCCGACCGCCACGCGCACCCGACCGAGATCGCGGTGAAGATCACCGCCGACGGCGAGACCTTCAGCCTCTCGGTCGAAAACGACGGCTCCGGCGACGGCCGCGCCACCCGCGGCGGTGGCATCGGGCTCCGTCTCGCCGCCTTGGAAGCGCTCCGTTACGAGGGCCTGGTCGAGTTCGGGGCCACCGGCGAGGACCGCTGGCGCGTCCGCCTCGTCGTCCCGATGGGGTGTCGATGAGCACCGAGCAGCGGGGCCTGCGGGTCCTCGTCGTCGACGACCACGACGTGGTGCAGTGGGGCTTCCGCCTGCTGCTGGAGCGCCAGAGCTGGGTCGAGCGCTGCCTCGCGGCATCCTCCGGCGCCGAGGCGGTCCAGGTCTGCCGCAAAGTGCAGCCGGAAGTCGCGCTCGTCGACATGCTGCTGGGCTCGGAATCGGGCGCCGAGGTCTGCGAGGAGATCCACCAGGTCAGCCCCGGCACGCGGGTGCTCTTGATCTCCGGCGCCGGGATCATCTCGCCGAACGTCGCCCGCGCCGCGGGCGCCGCCGGCTTCATCTCCAAGGACTGGTCGGCGGTCGACGTGGTGCGGGCGGTGCGCCGCGTCTCCCAGGGGCACGAGGTCTTCGCCGAAGCGCCGCTCGACTCGCCGCTCTCGGAGCGCGAGCAGGAGGTCCTCTCGCTGATCGCGACCGGCTCGACCAACAAAGAGATCGCCGGCCGGCTCCACCTCTCGCCGCACACCGTGAAGGAGCACACCAGTGCCATCTACCGTAAGCTCGGCGTGCGAAACCGGGCGGAGGCCACCCGCCAGGCGCAGCGGCTGAAGATCCTCGTCTGAGAACTCCGACGCCGGGGCGCCCCCCGAATGGCGGGACTCGGCGCGTACCCGCGTCACCGGCGTCGCCGGCCGGACCAATACTCCTTACAAGTGCCGAATCCCAGCGCAGAAACCGCCTTGCTCTTCCCCGGCCAGGGGAGCCAGACTTCGACGATGGCGGCGGTCGCCGCGGTGCAGCTCCCGGAGCTGGTCGAGCAGGCCGCCGCGGAACTCGGCGGCGACCCCTTCGAGGGCATCGCCGAGGGCACCCACTTCGCCCAGCCCGCGCTCTTCATCGCCGGCCTCGCCCACTGGAAGGCGGCCGGTGAGCCCGACGCCGCGTTCTGGGCCGGCCACTCGCTCGGCGAGCTCCCGGCGCTGGTCGCGGCGGGCGCGCTCGACCCGGCCGCCGGCCTGCGCCTCGCCGTCGTCCGCGGCCGGCTGATGGAGGAGGCCTCCGCGGTCCGGCCCGGCGGCATGGTCGCGGCGCTCGGCGGCTCCGACGAGGTCGTCCGCAAGGTCGCGGAGGAATTCGACCTCACCCTCGCCAACGACAACGCGCCCGGCCAGATGGTCCTCTCCGGCGACTCCGAGAAGGTCGGCGAAGCGCGCAAGGCCCTGCGCGCCGAAGGGGCGAAGGCGATCCGCCTCCCGGTCGCGGGCGCCTTCCACTCGCCGCTGATGGAGCCCGCCGTCCCCGGCTACCGCGAGATCCTCGACGCGACCGAGTTCACCCCGGTCGAGGGCGCCTTCTCCTGCATCACCGCCGCCCCCTTCGACGACGTCCGCGCCGACCTCCTCGGCGCCCTCACCAAGCCGGTCCGCTGGCGCGACACGCTCGCCGCGATGCGCGCCGCCGGCGCCACCGCGTTCGTCGAGACCGGCCCCGGGGACATCCTCACCGGCCTCTCCCGACGCACGCTCGGCGAGGACGTCGAGAGCCGCTCGCTCGCCGAGGAGATCGAGGCCGCCCAGCCCGACCCCGCGCAGGAGGCCGCCGGTGCCTGAGACGACCTCCGAGCCGCTCGCCGCCCCCGCCTTCACGGTGCCGCCGCTGGTGCGCTCCGGCGCCTCGATGATCGGCGTCGGCACCGCGCTGCCCGCGACCGTCGTCCCCAACGCGGTGATCGCCGAGCGGCTCGGCATCGACGCCGAATGGATCCTCAAACGCACCGGGATCGAAGAGCGCCGCTCCGCCCAGCCGGGCGAGCGCCTCTTCGAGTTCGCCGCCGCGGCCGGCGCCGAGGCGCTCGCCGAAGCCGGCGTCGACGCGACGGAGGTCGACCTGATCGTCCTCGCCACCACCTCCAACGAGGAGCTGATGCCGGCCGCCGCGCCCCGCGTCGCCGCCGTCCTCGGCGCCACCAACGCCGCCTGTTACGACCTCAGCGCCGCCTGCACCGGCTTCCTCAGCGCCGTGTCCGTCGCCTGCGGTCAGATCGAATCTGGACGCGCGGTTAACGTACTCGTGATCGGCGCCGACCTGATGATGCCCCTCACCGACCCCGACGACCGCGCCACCGCCGCCGTCTTCGCCGACGGTGCCGGCGCCGTCCTCATGCGCGGCACCCTGGAGAGCCGCGTCGGCCCGATCGTCCTGCGCGCCGACGGCACCCGCGCCGACCTGATCAAGATCGCCCGCGAGGACCTCGTCATCCGCATGCAGGGCCACGAGACCTTCAAGTACGCGGTCGACATGATGGCCGCGTCGACCTCCGAGGCGGTCGAGAAGGCGGGCATGGACCTCGACGACGTCGACCTCTTCATCTACCACCAGGCCAACGCGCGGATCCTGCGCGCGGTCGGCGAACGGCTCGGCATCGCGGGCGAGCGGGTGGTCGACTGCATCGCCAAGCTCGGCAACACCTCGGCGGCGACGATCCCGCTGGCGATCGCCCAGGCCAAGCGTGCCGGCCGCCTGCGCGAGGGCTCGCGCGTCCTGCTCGGGGCCTTCGGCGCCGGCCTCAGCTGGGGCGCCACCGTGATCGAGTGGGGCGGGGCGGTGAGCGTCGGTGTCTGAGGCGACCGCCCGGCCGGAGGGCTGCGCGCTGGTGACCGGCTCCTCGCGCGGGATCGGCGCCGCGACCGCGCTGGCGCTGGCCGGCGACGGCTGGCACGTGCGGGTCAACTACCGGAGCGACGAGGCGGGGGCGAAGGAGGTCGTCGCGCGGATCGAGGACGCGGGCGGCACCGCCACGCTCTGGCAGGGCGACGTCGCCGACGCCGCCGACGTCGCGCGCCTCGTCGAGCCCGGCGACGACGGCCCCGTCCTGGTCCTCGTCAACAACGCCGGCGTGCGCGTCGACGGTCTCTCGCCGCAGCTCGACGACGAGCAGTGGCAGACCGTCATCGACACCAACCTCACCTCGACCTTCCGCGCCACCCGGGCGGCGCTGCCGAAGATGATGCGCGCGCGCTTCGGCCGCGTGATCAATATGGCGAGCGTCGCCGGCATCCGCGCCAACCCCGGCCAGGCGAACTACTCGGCCTCGAAGGCGGGCGTCATCGGCTTCACCAAGACCGTTGCCGCCGAGGTGGCGCGGCGCGGCGTCACCGTGAACGCCGTCGCCCCCGGCCTGATCGAGACCGCCTTCACCGCGGACGTGCTCGAGGGCGACATGGCGAAGGCGATCCCGGCCCGCCGGATCGGCACCCCGGAGGAGGTCGCGGCGTGCGTCCGCTTCCTCGCCTCCCCTGAAGCTTCTTACGTGACCGGAACGACGCTGACCGTGGACGGCGGCCTCAGCGCCTAGCGACTGCACCAAGGACCCGAATATGGGAAAGGAACCCGAATTGGCAACGCAGGTAAGTAGTGACAACGTTGAGAAGACGATCTACGACGGTCTCGTCGAGCTCGGCACGGAGCGGGACGACCTCTCCCGTGAGGCGACCCTGGAGAGCCTCGACGTCGACTCGCTCGACCTCGTCGAGCTCGCCCAGATCGTCGAGGACGAGTACGGCGTCGAGCTGAAAGGCGACGACGTCAAGGACGTGAAGACCGTCGGCGAGGTCATCGACCTGGTCGTCGCGAAAGCGGGATGACCCGGCGCGTCGTCATCACCGGGGTCGGTGCCGTCACCCCGCTGGGGATCGGCTCTGACCCCCTGATCGACCGCTGGACGGCGGGCGAATCGGGGATCGCGGACGGTTACGGCCGTTGCCTCGACTTCGAGCCGGCCGACTTCCTCTCGAAGAAGGAAGTGCGGCGGGCCGACCGCTTCACCCAGATGGCGATGGTGGCTGGCGACGAGGCGATCAAGCAGGCCTTCGGCGAGGAGGTCGAGCTGCCCTACGACCGCTATCGGGTCGGCTGCGTGATCGCGACCGGGATCGGCGGCCTCGTCTCGCTCGAGCGCGAGCAGGAGAAGCTGATCACCAAAGGCCCGAAAGCGGTCTCGCCGCTGGCGGTGCCGCTGATGATGGGCAACGCGGCGGCCGCCGCGGTCTCGATGCGCCACGGCCTGCAGGGCCACACCTACGCGGTCTCCTCGGCCTGCGCGGCGGGCAACAACGGGATCGGCGACGCCGTGCGGATCATCCAGGTCGGCGATGCCGACGCGATGGTCACCGGCGGCGCCGAGGCCTGCATCACCGGCGTCGCCACCTCGGCCTTCGCGGCGATGGAAGCGACCTCGGCCTCGGGCATCTCGCGGCCCTTCGACGCGCGCCGCGACGGCTTCGTGATGGGCGAGGGCGCCGGCGTCCTGGTCCTGGAGGAGAAGGAGGCCGCGGAAAAGCGCGGCGCGACGATCCTCGGCGAGGTCACCGGCTACGGCGTCACCGCCGACGCCCACCACCTGACCGCGCCGCAGCCGGAGGGCGAGGCGGCGGCCAAGGCGATCACCTTCGCGCTCGCCGACGCGGGCATCGCGGCGGTCGACGTCGATTATGTGAACGCCCACGGCACCTCGACGCCGCTGAACGACGCGGCCGAGACGAAGGCGATCAAGGCCGCCCTCGGCGAGCGCGCCTCCGACATCCCGGTCAGCTCGACCAAGTCGGCGATCGGGCACCTGCTCGGCGCCGCCGGCGCGGTCGAGGCGATCGCCACGATCGAAGCCCTCAGGCGTCGCGAAGCCCCCCCGACCGTCGGCTATGAACAGCCAGAAGAGGGGTTGGACCTTGACTACGTCGAAGGTTCAGCTAAACCGATTGTCAACGGAGACGGCCCGGTCGTCGCCATCTCCAACTCGTTCGGCTTCGGCGGCCACAACGCCGTCCTCGTCCTCAGCGCGAACTGACCCCCAGCCCCGACTGACACACACCCATGGCCACCGCCGTCAAAGCCCCGCCTCCCGCTCCCGCCGACACGCCGCTCGGGCAGCTGCAGATGCTCTGTGACCCGGGCACGTTCCGGCCGCTGCGCTCGGGCGTCTCCAGCCTGCGGCTGGGCGAGCGGGCGACCCCGGGCGACGGCGTCGCCGCGGGCGCCGGCGAAGTCGACGGCCGGCCGGTCTTCTGTTACGCCCAGGACCCGGCCTTCCTCGGCGGCAGCCTCGGCGAGGTCCACGCCGACACGATCGTCCGTACGATGCGGATGGCGGGCGACGCGGGCGCGCCGGTGGTCGGCTTCGTCCGCTCCGGCGGGGCGCGCCTGCAGGAGGGCCACGCCGCCCTCGCGGGCTACGGCCGCATCTTCCGCGCCAGCGTCGAGCTGTCCCGCAAGGTGCCGCAGATCTCGATCCTCTCCGGCGTCTCCGCGGGCGGCGGCGCCTACTCGCCGGCGCTCACCGACTACGTGGTGATGACCAAGGACTCGCGCATGTTCCTCACCGGGCCGAAGGTCGTCGCCGAGGCGATGGGCGAAGAGATCACGATGGAGGCACTCGGCGGGCCGAAGGTCCACGGGCGCAACGGCGTCGCCGACCTGATCGCCGAGGACGCCGCTGACGCGGTGCTGAAAGCCCGCCACCTGCTGGCGCTACTGCCGCAGAAGATCGGCGGCCAGCCGCACCCGCACCTGGTCGTCGACCCCGAGGGCGATAACCCCGGCGCGATCGTCCCGGCGGAGCAGCGCAAGGTCTACGACGTCCGTGACGTCGCCGACGCGATCCTCGACGCCGGCAGCATGCTGGAGCTCTCGCCGCGCTGGGCGCCGAACATGGTCACCGCGTTCGCCCGCCTCGAGGGCCGCCCGGTGGGCCTGATCGCCAACCAGCCGCGCCAGCTCGGCGGCGTGATCGACGCCGCCGCCTCGGAGAAGGCGGCGCTCTTCGTCGACGACTGCAATCGCTTCGGCCTGCCGCTGCTGGTCTTCGTCGACACGCCGGGCTTCATGCCGGGCCGCGTCCAGGAGGAGGCAGCGGTGATCCGCCATGGCGCCTCGCTGCTGCGCGCGTTCGCCGGCGCCCGGGTGCCGAAAGTGACGCTGGTGCTGCGCAAGGCCTTCGGCGGCGCCGCGATCACGATGAACTCCAAAGACCTCGGCGCCGACGTCGTCTTCTCCTGGCCCAACGCGCAGATCGGCATCATGGCCGCGCGCCAGGCGGTCGGCATCGTCCACGGCCGGCGCCTGCGCGAAGACGAGTCGCTCTCGCGCGACGACCTCGCCGACGCCTACGCGGCCGAGCACCTCACCGCCCCGGCGGCCGCCGCCAGCGGGTGGGTCGACGAGGTGATCGATCCCGAGGCCAGCCGCGAGAGCCTCGCCTGGGCGCTGCGCTCCTTGAGGGGCCGTTGAGCGGTCGCGTCGTCCGCGCCTACGCGGCGCTAGGCGACAGCTTCACCGCGGGGCGCGACTCGATCGACGCCGAGCGCTGGGCCGACCTGCTCGCCGCGGGCATGCGGCGGGTGAACCCGGAGCTCCGCTACGAGAACCTGGCGGTCGACGGCGCCACCAGCGCCGAAGTGCTCGCCGAGCAGGTCGAGCCGGGGCTGGCGCTGGAGCCCGACTTCGTCACCGTGATCTGCGGCGCCAACGACGTGCTGCTGGCGACGCGGCCCGACGTCGAGGGCTACGCCGAGCGGATCGACGCGATCCTGCGCCGCCTGCGCGAGGGCGCGCCGGAGGCGATGGTGGTGACCGCGACGGCGCCCGAGGGCTGGCAGTTCATGGAGCTGCGGCCGCGCACCGAAAAGCGGCTGATCGAGGCGACGACGCAGCTGAACGACGTCACCCGGGCGGCGGCGGACCGCTACGGCGTGCTCTGCCTGCCGGTCGCGGGGCACCCGGCGCTGCGCGATCCGGCGACGTTCTCCGCCGACGGCCTGCACCCCTCGACCGCCGGCCACCAGACGGTCGCCCGCGAATCGGCCCGATACCTTCACGAGCACCTGGGCATCGACTTCGACATGGAGGGGGAGGACCAAGCGTGATCCTGGAGGGCAAGAAGATCCTCGTCACCGGCATCGTCAACCGCCACAGCATCGCCTTCTCGATCGCCGAGCGGGCGCAGGCGCAGGGGGCGGAGGTGCTGCTGACCAGCTTCGGCCGGGTGAAGCGGATGACCGAGCGCTCCGCGGCGCGCCTCGACCCTGCCCCCGACGTCCTGGAGCTCGACGTCAACTCCGACGCCGACGTGGCGACGGTCCGCGATGAGCTCCGCGAGCGCTGGGGCACCGTGGACGGCGCCGTCCACGCGATCGCCTTCGCCCCCGGCGACGCGATCGGCGGCGAGTTCATGGCGACCCCCCGCGAGAGCGCCAAGGTCGCCTTCGAGACCAGTGCCTACTCCTACAAGGCCCTCGCCGAGGCGGTCGCGCCCCTGATGACCGACGGCGGCGCCCTGGTCGGCCTTGACTTCGACGCCTCCGTGGCCTGGCCGACCTACAACTGGATGGGCGTGGCCAAGGCGGCCCTCGAGTCGGTCAACCGTTATCTCGCCCGGGATCTCGGTCCCCAGCGCATCCGCGTCAACCTTGTCTCGGCGGGCCCGGTCCACACCGCGGCGGCTTCGGGCATCAGCGGCTTCAGCGACCTTGAGGGCCTCTGGGGCGACGCCGCCCCCCTCGGCTGGGACCCCCACGACGCGACCCAGGTAGCCGACGCCGCCCTGTTCCTGCTGTCGGACCTGAGCCGCGCGACGACCGGCGAAATCCTCCACGTCGACGGCGGCGCCCACGCCGTCGGCGCCCCCCCGCAGCAGGGGTAGCTCCGGCGCCGGTGGGGCCGGGGGCCCGCAAGCTGTCGCCCGGGAGGGATGGGATCTCGCAAGCTGTCGCCCGGTAAGGGACCCGCCCCTCTCGCCACG
>CALCIA010000338.1 GCA_937907435.1 uncultured Actinomycetes bacterium | reverse complement strand
TCATGGGGGTCACAGCCTGCCAGGACCCCCATGAGGAGCCCAGGACACCCGCCCCCCGAACCCCCGCCGTCCCTACCAGCCCCGTCCCGGCATCAACCACAGTGAACCTAGAATCCTGAGAGCAGCGTCCCGGCGTTGGCGATCAGGCCCGCGGCGATCATCAGCATCACCGAGGGGACGAGGACCAGGGCGACGACGAGCTGGATCTTCGGCGCGGCGCGGGCGGCGCGCTCCTCCACCGCGCGGCGGCCCTCGCGGCGCAGGGCGGTCGCCTGCCGGCGCAGCTGCTCGGCGAGCGGCGAGCCAAAACGGCGCGAGCGCTCGATCGAGGCGACCAGCGTCGCCATCTCCGAGCCGGGGACGCGGGCGCGGAGGGCGGCGAGCGCGGCGCTGAGCGGGCTGCCGCAAGAGAGCTCGGCGACCGCGATCCGCATCTCCTCCGCCAGCGGCCCCTCCCCCGCCCGGGCGAGCTGCGCCAGCCCCTCGCCGGGACCGCGTCCGGAGGCGATGCTGACCGCGAGCAGGTCGAGAGCGTCGGGAAGCGCCGCGACCAGGCGCCGGCGACGGCGGCGCGCCGCCCGCTCGAGCAGCGCGTCGGGGACGAAGAAGCCCGCCACCGGGAGCCCGAGCGCGACCGCGATCCCGATCCGTCCCGGCGCCGCGGGCGCCGCCGCGAAGGCGAGGATGACGCCGAGACAGGCGCCGGCGAGCTTGCCGAGCAAGAGGGCCGGCAACGGCAGGCGGGCTTCGAGGCCGGAGCGGCGCAGGCGCTCGGGGAGGTCGAGCCAGAGCGCCGCCCGCGCCCACGATTCGCCGAGCGGCCGCCCAGAGCCGGCCGGTGCGGCGGGCCGTGGCGCGCCCGGGCGCCCCGCCGCCGGCACCCCGGACCCGCCTTGACCGTCGCCATCCCTTCCGCTGTTCGAAATGCGCCTCACAGGCGCATTTCGAACAGCTCGCCGCGCGGCGCGCGCGACCAGGATCTCCCGACCCGCGGCGAGGGCCAGCAGGAACGCGAGGGCGAAGAAGAGTCCGACCGGGGTCACTCGACCACCCGCGAGAGGCGGCGGATCGCGACGAAGCCGATCACCTGCAAGCCGGCGGCCATGGCGAGCAGGACCGCGGACGCGGGCGACGCCAGCAGCTTGGCGAGAAAGCCGGGCTGGACGAGCTCGGCGAAGAGCGCGCCGCCGGTCGGCATCGCGACGACCAGGAGGCCGGTGAAGCGCGCCTGCGCGGTCGCCGACTTGGCGTCTTCGGCCACTCGGTCGCGCTCTGCCGCCCCGGCGGCGAAGCGGCGCAGGAGGCCCGCCAGGTCCCCGCCCGCCAGCCGTTGGCTGAGGAGGGCGGCGGCGAAGGCGTCGACCCGCTCGGAGCGCATCCGCGCCCGCCAGGCGGCGACCGCCTCGGCGGTGCCGGCGCCGAGGTCGAGCTCGGCGCCGAGCCGCGCCAGCTCCGCCGCGGGCGGCCCGTCGAGGTAGGCGGCGGCCGCGGGCAGCGAGGCGCGCAGCGAGCGCCCGGCGGCAAGCGAGTCGGCGACCGCGGTCGCCACTTCTGGCAGCGAGCGCTCGACCGCGGCGCGGTAGCGGCGCCGTCGGCTGGAGATCGCCCAGGCGGCGAGGGCGGGTCCGGCGACCGAGAGCGGCAGTGCGACCTCGAGGCCGCCGAGCAGCCAGCCCGCGACGATCGCCGCCAACGCGCCGAGCGCCGCGAGGCGACGCCGCTCGCGGGTCGACGGCGCGTAGCCCTCGCGCCCGGCGCGGCGCAGCGGCTCCAGGGCCAGCCGCAGCCAGGCTGCGGCGGCCGGACTGGCGAGCACGGCCTCACGCAGGGCCAGCGCGAGCAGGCCGCCGGCCAACGCCCCGATCAGCGCCACCGGCGCCCCGCTCACTTCTCCACCTCCGCGATCTCGGTCACCCGGCGGGAGCCGTCGGGCATCCGGCGCAGGTGGACCACCAGGTCGATGCCGCGGCGCACCTGCTCGGCGATCGCCTCGTGCGGCAGCCCCACCCCCGCCATCAGGGCAAGCGTCTCCAACCTGGCGATCGCGTCGCGCGGCGAGTTGGCGTGGACGGTCGAGAGCGCGCCGTCGTGGCCGGTGTTCAGCGCGGTCAGGAGATCGAGGGCCTCGGCGCCCCTGACCTCGCCGATCACGATCCGGTCGGGCCGCATCCGCAGGGCGTTGCGCAGCAGATCGCGGATCGTCACCTCGCCGCGACCCTCGACCCCGGCCGGGCGGCTCTCCAGCCGCACCACGTGGGGCTGCTGGAGGCGGAGCTCGGCGGCGTCCTCGATCGTCACCACCCGCTCCTCCGGCGCGAGGAAGCTGGAGAGGGCGTTCAGCAGCGTCGTCTTGCCGGAGCCGGTACCGCCGCTGACCAGGACGCTCCGCCGCTCCCGCACCGCCGCCTCGAGGCGCTCGCGCTGCTCGAGGTCGAGGGTGCCCAGCTCGACCAGCCGGTCGGGCCCCGGCCGCTCGGCGCCGAAGCGGCGGATCGAGACCGCCGGCCCGTCGATCGCCAGCGGCGGGATCACCACGTTGACGCGCGAGCCGTCGGCGAGGCGCGCGTCGACCATCGGGCTGAGCTCGTCGACGCGGCGGCCGAGCGGCGCCAGGATCCGCTCGATCGCGTTGCGCAGCTCCTCTTCGTCGGCGAAGCCGATCGGCGTCGGCTCGATCCGCCCGCCGCGCTCGACGAAGACGCTGCCGGGCCCGTTGACCATCACTTCCTCGACCCGCGGGTCGGCGAGCAGGATCTCGAGCGGCCCGAGGCCGACGCTGTCGCGGACCACGCGGGCGGCGATCTCGGCCCGGTCGGCGGGCGCCAGGATCGCGGCCTCCTCGTCGACCAGCGCGCGGACGGTCCGCTCGAGGTCCGGCGCCCGGCGCTGCCCGGCGGCCGCCTCGGCGCGGCGGCGCTCGACCAGCCGACCGCGCAGCGTCGTGGCGAATTCGGCGACGTGCCGCTCCCGCGCGCTCACCCCACACCCCTCTCCAGCCGTTCCTTTTGCCGGGCAGTCCGGCGAAAGGAACAGCTGCGCGGTGGCCGCTCCCTGGTCATCGTCCACCCCACGGCATGACGGTGACCTGGCGGGCGTAGCTCTCGGCGGCGATCAGGCGCAGCGCCTGGAGACGGGTGAGGCCGAGGGTCGCCTCGGCAGTTCCGGTCGCGTCTCCTTCGGGCGAGGCCCCCAGCCCGAGCAGCGGCACCCCGGCGGCCGCCACGTAGGTGTTCCCGGCGCCGCCGTCACGCGGTTCGGTGGTGACGACGACGTCCACACGCGAGCCGACCGGCGATCCGCCCCCGACGACCAGCGCTTCGGCGCCGCTGACCGCGATCTGGACCGGCCGCCGCCCGGCGCCGAGCCGCGGTCCCGGCGCGTCCGAGCGCGGCGGGCGAAGCTGGGCGGCGAGCAGGTAGGCGCCGCTCGGGATCGCCGCGGCGGGCTCCAGCCCGAGCGCTTCGGCCGGATCGCGCAGGGCCCCGGCGGGGACGAAGCGGGCCGGCACCTGGCGCACCTCGAGGTCCGCTTCGGCGACGCTCGGCACCAGCGCCTTGCCCGCCGGCAGCTGCGCCGCCGCGACGACGACCGGCCGCAGCGCCCCGTAGCCGCGGGCGACGCTGTCGCCGTAGCCGTCCGCGATCGCCCCCGCCGCGATCGCCGCAAGCAGGGCGCCGACGCCGAACGCGATCGCCCGCGCGCGCCGGCTCATCGCGCGCCCCCGCGCGGCCGTTCACGGTCGTCCAGCCGCGCCGTGAGCGCCGACCCGCGGCCGCCGTCGATGCGCCATCTCCCGGTGCGCGGCGCCAGCGGCAGCTCCAGCACCGCGCTCGTCCCACGCTCTCCCTTATGTAGTGCGAAGGCGCCGCCGTGGCGGGTCGCCGTGCGGCGGACCAGGCGCAGGCCGTGGCCGTGGCGGGCGCGGCCGGTCAGGCGGCCGAACGGGCCGCGGGCGTCGCGACGACGCCGCGCGTCGCGTCCCTTCAGCACCGCGTCCCGCTCCCGCGCCCGTCGGCCCGCGCCGTTCCCGGAGTCGACCACGGCGAGGCAGATCCGGTCACCGGCCAGGTCGGCGGCCAGCTCGATCCGCTCGCCGCCGTGCTCGAGGGCATTCGCGATCAGGTTGTCGATGGCCGCGGCCAACTCCAGCCGGTCGCCCTCGACCGCCGCCTCGTCGGCGTCCCAGCGCAGCGCCAGGGTCGCGCCGAACATCGCCGCCTGGGCGCGCCAGCGCCGCCGCGCCGCTTCGAGCAGCGGCCGCAGGGCGACGACCGCGGTCGCGCCCGCCCCGCGCTCGCCGTTGATCTCCCGCTCGAGCGCGGCCAGCGCCGCCGCCGCCATCTCCACCGGCCCGTCGCCGGCGCCCGGCGCGGCCCCTCGTGGCGCCATCAGCGCCAGCGCCTGCAGCGGGCGGCGAAGCTCGTGGAGCCGCTCGTTCAGGACGGTGCGCCGGCGACCGTCGCGGACGGCCGCGGCAACGGTCACGCCCGCCCCGCCGAGCGCGGGCCAGAGCGCCAGCCGCGCCGGGGCCAAGGCGACGATGTAAGCGGTGACGTCGTCGATCCACATGCCGCGTCAAGGGCGCGGCGGCGGCAAACTCTCCCCCCACCGCAAAACGTCCAGTCCGCTCAGCGCGACAAAATCAGGTCCGCTTTCCGTGTGATGGATTCATTTCCCCCGTTTAGAGAATCCGCAGATCGTTTTGAAATACTTAACGGGCTGGCCGTCGCTCCCCCTGCCACCTGGCGACGTCCGAGCTCAGCTTCACCTCCGCCCACCCGAAAGGAGACCATCCGTTGGCGCAGACTCGTACGACCCCAGAGGGAATCACCCAGCAGCTGGCAAAGGCGCTCGCGCATCCGCTCCGCGTGCGCATCCTGACCTCGCTGAACCGGGGGATCTCCAGCCCCAACCAGCTCGCCCAGGAGCTTGACGAGCCGCTTGGCAACGTCAGCTACCACGTCAAAACGCTGCTCGAATACGACTGCGTCGAACTGGTCAAAACGGAGCCGCGGCGCGGCGCCGTCGAGCACTTCTACCGGGCCACCGAGCGCGCCTTCTTCAGCGACGCCGACTGGGCCAAGATCCCGGCCTCGGCGCGCAAGGGCATCGACGGCGTGGTCCTCGAGGCGATCGGCCAGGACGCCACCGCGGCGATGATCGAGGGCACGATCGACTCGCGCACCGACACGCACATCTCGCGCACGCCGCTGAACCTCGACGAGGAGGGCTGGCAGAAGCTCAGCAAGCTGCTCGCCGAGACGCTCGAGTCGGCGATGAAGATCGGCGAGGAGGCGGCGAGCCGGCTCGCCGACGACGGCGGCGAGGGCATCTCCACCAGCCTCTCGCTCCTCCACTTCGAGGTCCCGGCCAAAGAAGCCAAGTAATCGGGGGGTGGCCGGCGACGAGTGGTGGGCGCCGGCCACCTGATCCCCGCGCGTCGGCCGCCTCAGCCGTCGACCAGGCGATAGCCGATCCCCCAGCAGTTGATCACGTACTTGTGATCCTCGGGGTCGAGTTTGCGCCGCAGGCGGCTGGCGTGGCTGTCGAGGGTCCGGGTACGGCCGGCGGGGGCCTTGAAGCCCCAGACGTCGCGCAGGAGTTCGTCCTTGCTGAACACCCGCGTCGGATCGGTCGCGAGCACGCGCAGGAGCGTGAACTCTTTCTTCGACAGGTGGACCTCGCGCTCGCCCACCATGACCTTGCGGCGCGACGGGTCGACCAGGATCTCGCCGACCCGGACCGGGCCGTCGCGACGGCTGTGGCGGCGGCGTAGGACCGCCTGGATGCGGGCGCGCAGCTCCTCGTAGGAGAACGGCTTCTGGACATAGTCGTCGGCGCCGAGGTCGAGGCCGCGGACGCGGTCGGTGGTGCCGCCCCGCCCGGTGAGGACGATGATCGGCAGCTGCGGGTTGAAGCGCGAATCGACCCCGTCGGCCTCGCGGATCTCCCGCAGGACGTCGAGGCCGGAGGCGTCCGGCAGCGCCAGGTCGAGCAGCAACAAATCCGGATGGTTGTAGCGACATAGCCGCAGCGCGTCGGTCGCGGTCGGTGCCGGGAGGACCTCGAAGCGGTCCGCCGTCAGGTGGTCACAAAGCAGGTCGAGGGTGGCATCGTCGTCCTCGCAGACGACGATCGTGGCGATCTCTTCTCGTTCAGGCAACATGCCCGACCCAAGGTCCCGAGAACCCATTTCTCTCCCCCCTGCCGAGCGCGGAAAAAGCGGGAAAGTCGCGACGACCGGGGAAATCGCGGGAAAGCTGTCGCCTCGGGCGGGGGTACGGAGGCCGGGGGCCGTCCGAGATGGCGCGGGGTGTCCTGGGCTCCTCATGGGGGTCCTGGCAGGC
>CALCIA010000337.1 GCA_937907435.1 uncultured Actinomycetes bacterium | reverse complement strand
CACGGCCACAGCCTGCCCGGGCCGTGGCGAGAGGGGCGGGTCCCTAACCCGGGCGACAGCTTGCGGGCCCCCGTCCCTTCCTGGGCTCCCCCGAGCCTCCCCGTCCCTTCCGGGCTCCCGCCCGAGGCCCCCGTCCCTCTCAGGCCCGTGATCGAGCCGGCCCGGCCAGATGACTGGTTCTGCTCATTCTGGGGAGCGAATCTGCCGAAAAGAAGGAAGTCCACGGAATTCGAGGCGGGCGCGGTCCTCAAATGAGGTCTTTCTAAAGGTTCGCCTCCGGTTCCGCTGCTAGCCTTGCGCCGCTTTCGGCGAGGACCGACATTTATTTCCCGCCGAAACAGTTTCCAGACTTTTTCCCAGCACCACTCAGAGAAGGAGCCACCGTAGGCGCCGCCGAGACATCCCTGCCCGACGTGACGAAGTTCGCGATCGGTTTCGACCACCGCGACCGTCCCCGCCTCTTCGAGCTGTGGACGGAGGTCCTCGACTCCGAGCAGTGGTCGGAGGGCGCCAAGCTGGCTGCCTTCGAGGAGCGCTGGGCGGAGTGGAACAAGCTGCCGAGCGTCGGCCTGTCGAGCTGGGCGGGGGGCGCGCTCGCCGCGCTCGAGTTCGCGGGCGTCAAGGGCGAGACGGTCCTCTGCCCGTCGAACACCTTCATGGCGACGCCGCTGGCGGCGATCGGTGCGGGCGCCCAGGTCGAGTTCGTCGACTGCCGCAAAGACGACCTCTGCATGTCCTTCGAGGACTTCGAGCGCAAGGCCGAGCGCCATAAGCCGCGCGCCGCGATCCTCGTCCACGTCGGCGGCCACCTCTCATTTGACTCCAAGGAGATCGCCGCATACTGCCGCGACCATGGGATCTTCCTGCTCGAGGACTGCGCCCACGCCCACGGCGCCGACTGGGACGGGGCCCGCCCCGGCAGCTTCGGCGACGCCGGCGTCTTCTCGCTCTACGCGACCAAGACGATCTCCACCGGCGAGGGCGGCGTGCTCGTCTCCGGGAACGAGGAGCTGGTCGAGTACGCGCGCAAGTTCCGCAACTACGGCAAGTTCGACCACCAGGTCGACGGGCTCAACTTCCGGATGAACGAGTTCACCGCCGCGCTGGCGCTGGTACAGGCCGAGCGCATGGAGGAGATCGTCGCCTGGAAGAACGACTACGCCAGGGAGCACCTCGACCCCGTCCACCCGGCCCACCTGGCGCTCCCCGACGGGATGACCTCGGGCTTCTACAAGTACATCGTCTTCGAGGAGATCGAGAAGAGCACCGGCAAGGTCTACGACCAGCCCTGCCACCGCATCATGGGCCGCTCCGACGAGTTGCCGAACACCGACTGGGTGGCCGAGAACCATTGGTGCGTGCCGCTCTACTACCGCCCGGAGAGCCGCGCCGCGGCTCTGGCCGGCAAGGAGGAGTGAGGGATGAGGGTCCTGGTGACCGGCGGTGGAGGCTTCATCGGCTCCCACGTCGTCGACAAGCTGATGGCGAGGGGGGTCACCCCGCGGATCTTCGACCTCAGCGCCTCGCCGTACCACTCGCCGCTCGAGGTCGAGACCTTCACCGGCTCGATCACCGACCCGGGCAACCTCGACCTGGCGATGCGCGACTGCGATGCGGTCATCCACCTCGCCGCGGTCGCCGACGTCGGCCACGTGCTCGCCGACCCGGTGCTGGCCGAGGAGGTCAACACGCGCGGCACCCTGCAGGTGCTGGAGGCGGCGTGCCGGGCGAAGGTCGGCCGCGTCGTCTACGGCTCGACCACCTGGGTCTACAGCGACTGCCCCGAGCAGGAGGTCGACGAGGAAACCGCGATCCCGGCGCCGCGCCACCTCTACACCGCGACCAAGCTCGCGGGGGAGACCTACTGCGCCGGCTACTCGGAGCTGTACGACCTCGAGTACACGGTCCTGCGCTTCGGCATCCCCTACGGCCCGCGCGCCCGCGCCGCCGGCGTGGTCGCCAAATTCACCGACCTCTCCTTCGAAGGCAAGGCGCTGACGATCGCCGGCGACGGCTCGACGACCCGCAGCTTCATCTACGTCGAGGACCTCGCCGACGGGATCGTCGCCGCGCTCGCCCCTGCCGCCGCGGGCCGCACCTACAACCTCTCCGGCGACGAGATCACGACGATCCTCGAAATCGCCGAGCGGGTGCAGGAAAACGTCGACACCTGCGAGATCACCCACACGCCGCCGCGCCCCGGCGACTTCCCGGGCAAGACGATCTCCAACCAGCGCGCCCTCGACGAGCTCGGCTGGAAAGCCGAGACGCCGTTCAAAGAGGGCGTCCGCCAGTACGTCGAATGGGTCAAGTGCACGACCCGCCCGCCGGACCCGATCCCGGGCACGAAGCCCTCGCTGAACGGCAACGGGCACGCGGCCGGGGCGCTGCTCGCGGGCGCCTCGAAGCCCGGCGAGGCACGCGAGCCGCGCGTCCTCGTGCTCACCGCCGACATCGGCGAGGGCCACGACCTGCCCGCCCGGATGATCAAGGCCGACCTCGAGAAGGAGGTCCCCGACGTCGAGGTGACGATCGACAACGGCCTCGAGGCGATGGGCAAGATGATGTCGGCGGTGGTGCGGGGCGGCTCACGCTTCACCTTCCGCCGCGCCCCCTGGGTCTTCGACGTCCAGTACTGGCTGATCGCGAAGTTCGCGCCGACCCGTTGGCTGGCGATGCAGCTGATGTACCTCACCGGCGCGCGCGGCCTGCTGCGGCAGATCGCCGAGCACGAACCCGACGTGATCATCTCGACCTACCCCGGCGTGACCGTGGTACTGGGGATGCTGCGCGAGAAGCGCCGCCTCGACATCCCGGTGCAGTCGGCGATCACCGACCTCGCCGGGCTGCGCTACTGGGCGCACCCGGGGGTCGACCTCCACTACGTCACCCATCCGGAGTCGATCGAGGAAGTCGAACGGCTCGTCGGCCCCGGCCGGGTCGAGTGGACGCGGCCGCCGATCTCGCCGGAATTCCTCTCCCCGCGCACCCGCCGCGACGCCCGCGAGGCGCTCGGCGTCGACGCCCACGTGCGCATGGTGCTGGTCTCCGGCGGCGGCTGGGGGGTAGGCGACCTGGAGCGGGCGATCGAGCTGGCGCTCGACGACGGCGAGACCGAAGTGGTCTGCATCGCCGGGCGCAACGAGATCGCGCAGAAGCGGCTCGAAACCCGCTTCGCCGACAACGAGCGGGTCCGCGTGCTTGGCTTCACCGACCAGATGAGCGACTGGATGGCGGCTGCCGACGCGATGGTCCACGCGACCGCCGGCCTCACCGTGCTCGAGGCCCACATCCGCGGCTGCCCGGTGATCTCCTACGGCTTCTCGGCCGGCCACCTGCGCGCCAACAACGCCGCCTTCGAACGGTTCGGGATCGCCGAGGTGGCGCGCTCCGACCACGAGCTGGAGACGACCCTCCGCCACGTCGCCGGTGAACGGCAGTCGCCCGACTCCTCCTTCGCCTCGCTTCCGTCGATCGCCTCGCGGGCGCTCGCGGTGCGGCCGCGGGTACGCCAGGAGCCGGTCTGGCGGCTGCGCACGGCGCGGGCCGTCGCGGTCACCTGCCTGGCGGTGATAGCGGTGGTCCTGGTGATCTCGGCGGTCCACCGCGAGAGTCCGCTGAAGCCGCTGACCCCGGTCACCAGCCGGATCCACTTCGGCCCCGACACCGACACCCAGCCGCAGGCGACCCAGGCGGCGAAGAAGCTCGGGCCGGCCGAATCCTCGCGCGAAGTCGCGAACGAAACCGCCGAAGCCGAAGCCACTCCTTGAGCAGGAGCGGCCCGGGTCCGACCCCGGCGCGTTCGCACTTTCCCGTACATAGGACGGGAAAGTGCGAACGCGCCGGAGGGGGCGGAGCCGCCGCGCGTCGCGGCGCCGGCGCGGGGGCGCTCGCCCTCGCCGTCGCGATCCCGCACGCGGGGCCGGCGCTGGCGCCGATCGTCCCCGCGGTCGGCCGGCGACTCCCGGTGGTGCTTCGCGACGAGGGCAATCCCGGCGTCGCGCTCACCTTCGACGACGGCCCGCACCCGCAGGGGACCCCGGCGGTGCTGGAGATCCTCCGCGACTTCGGCCAGCGTGCCACCTTCTTCCTCGCCGGCGAGCAGGTCGAGCGGCGCCCGGCGCTGGCCGCCGAGATCGCCGCCGCCGGCCACCGGGTGGAGCTCCACTGCCACCGCCACCGCAACCAACTGCGGCTGACCCCGCGGGCGCTGCTCGACGACGCCGAACGGGCGCGGGCGGCGATCGAGGAGGCGACCGGCCAGGCGATCGCCGACTACCGGCCGCCCTACGGCATCTTCAGCGGCGCCGGCCTCGCGGCGATCCGCTCGCGCGGCTGGCGGCCGGTGCTCTGGTCGAAGTGGGGACGGGACTGGACGCGCCGGGCGACCGCGGACTCGATCGCGCGCAAGGCGACCGACGGGATCCGCCCCGGGGACATCGTCCTGTTACACGACGCGGATTTCTATAGCGCGCGCAACTCGTGGGAGCGCACCGCGTCAGCTCTGCCGAGAATCTGTGACGAGCTGGCGACGCGAGGCCTGAAGTCGAGCGTGCTTCGCCGCTGAACCGGAGGCGCGATGGTCCACTCGTCGCAGCCCGCGAAGGCTTCGTCAAGCAGCCGGGCCATCGTGCTGCGCGGCCGGTCCTGGTCGAAGATCTGCTGAGACATGGCTCTCCGTCCTCAGTAGGGGTTTGAAGAAGATTCACCCCCCGGTCGGACGAAAAAGTTGCAGTTTGCGGATTTTGCGAACAGTTGTTCGAAGAGCTGCTATGAGGACGGCGCAAAGTCGGCAATCGCCGTGGCGAGCCGATCCGGCTGATCGAACGGTACGAAGGTGGCCGAATCGGGTATGCGAACCAGTTTCGCACCTCCGACTTCGGCGGCGAGCCGTTCGGCATAGCTGATCGGGAAGAAGCGGTCGCCGGGGGCCCAGGCGAGGAGCAGCGGGAATTCGGAGCCGCGCAGGCTCGCCGCCGCGGCCAGCGTGTGCCGCTTGTCCATGCCGCGGGTGACCTTGCCGAGGTCGCGGCGGATCGCCTTGTCGGCGATGCCCGGCCTCGCCCAGGACTCGACCAGCCCGGCGGGCGGCTTGGTCTTGGCGAAGGGGCGGAAAGCGGTGCGGGTGACGGCCGGGAAGCGGAAGGGGAGGGCCAGCATCGTCACGCCGCCGGGCAGCTTGGCCAACGGCGGCAGCGCCTTGAAGATCCCCGGCGGGAAGTTCTCGTGGGTGTCGCAGTTGGTGAGGACGAGGCGGCCGACGCGGGCGGGGCGGCGGGCGATCAGCACCTGGCACATCGCGCCGCCGGAGTCGTTGCCGACCAAGGTGACGTCGGTGAGGTCGAGCGCCTCGAGGAAGCCTTCGATGATCGTCGCGACGCCGGGCGGGGTGAGGTCGGCGTCGGGCGCCATCGCCACCTGCTGGGCGCCCATCGGCCAATCGGGGGCGATGCAGCGGAAGCGGTCGGAGAGGGCGTCGACGACGCCGTCCCAGAGCCGGCCGTCGACCAGGAAGCCGTGGACGAAGACGATCGTCGGCCCCGATCCCGCCTCCCGATAACGGATGATTCCCTGCGGAATGCGGATCTCTTTTGTGTCAGCCATTTGGCCATTAACGTACATACACCATGCATGAAAGTCAACCGAGTCGTAAACCCCGGCGTTCGCAGGCTGAGCGCACCGAAGCCACGCGCAAGGCGCTGATCGGGGCCGGGCGGGATCTCTTCGCCGCGCGCGGCTACGACGACGTCGGCGCCGAGGAGATCGTCCGCGCCGCCGGGCTCACCCGCGGAGCGCTCTATCACCACTTCCCGAGCGGCAAGCCCGCGCTGCTGGAGGCGATCTACGAACGCATGGAGGCGGAATCGACCGAGCGCGTCGCCCACGTCGTCCTCGACTCCGAGATGCACAGCCCGCTCGCCGCGATGAAGGCCGGCGTCGCCGCCTTCCTCGACGAGTGCGCCGAGCCCGGCTTCCAGCAGATCGTCCTCCACGACGCCCCCGCCGTGCTCGGCTGGGAGCGCTGGCGCGAGATCGCCGCCGCCAACGGCCTCGGCCTGATCGAGGCGAGCCTGATCGCCGCGATCGAGGCAGGCGAGATCCGCCCCCTCCCGGTCAAACCGACCGCCCACCTCCTCCTCGGCGCCCTCGACGAGGCGGCGATGCTCCAGGCCCGTTCGAGCGACCCCGCCGGCCGAGCCGAGGTCACCACCGTCCTGCTGGCCTTGATCGACAGCTTCGCGGTGCCGTTGCCGAGGTAGGGGGTTCGGGGCGCTTGCGGCCGTCCGAGGGTGGTCCAGGGTGTCCTGGGCTCCTCATGGGGGTCCTGGCAGGCTGTGACCCCCAT
>CALCIA010000336.1 GCA_937907435.1 uncultured Actinomycetes bacterium | reverse complement strand
AAACGCGCTGCGTGTTTTAGGGCCCCTATAGGGGGGTCAAAACACGCAGCGCGTAAGTCACTGTTGGACAACACGGGAGAAAGCGTTGAGTTCTCACCGTCTTTGTGACGACGTCTGCCTCCCGTCACGGTCCCGTGACCCTCCCGTGCGCCTCCCGCGAGGATCCCTCCACTTGTTTCATACCCGCCCCTCTCGCCACGGCCACAGCCTGCCCGGGCCGTGGCGAGAGGGGCGCGTCCCCTACCCGGGCGGCAGCTTGCGGGGAATCGGCCTCCCCGGGCGACAGCTTGCGAGGTCCCGACCCTCCCCAAACGCCAGCTTCCGCGGAGCGCATGGAACCAACCACTTAACGGCCCTCCCTCAACAGCTCCCGGTCGCCCTGCCACGCCGCCTCCAGGATCGCCTCGAGCTCAGGGCGGGCCAGCCGCCGCGGGCTGTTGCGGAGCAGGCGCTCGATCGGGGCCGCCTCGGCCGCCAGGCCGGCCAGCTCGGAGCGTTCGATTCCCAGGTCGGCCAGGGAGGTGGGGATGCCGGCGACGGTGACGAGGCGGGCGAGCTCGTCGACCGCGGCCTCCGGGTCCTCGCCGACGCCGAGGGCGCCGCCGACCGCGGCCAAAGGTCGGCGCGCCTCGGGCAGCACGTACTGGAGGACGTAGGGGGCGAGCAGGCCGACGCCGAGCCCGTGCGGGGTCTTGGTGCGGGCGCCGATCGGGTATTGCAGGGCGTGGGCGCCCGCGTTGCCGGCCTGGGAGAAGGAGAGCCCCGCCTGCAGGGCGCCGAGCAGCATGTCCTCGCGCGCGCGGCGGTCGCCGCCGTCGGCGAGGACGGGCTCCAGGGCACCGGAGATCAACGTGATCGCCGACAGCGCGAGGGGCGCGGTCAGCGGGTTGCTGCCGCGGAAGATCGGGCCGGGGTGGTCGCTCCAGTCGGGCTCGATCGGCCGCGCGGTGAAGGACTCGACCGCGTGGAAGAGGGCGTCGACACCGGAGTGGGCGGTCACCCCGCGCGGGCAGGTGAGGGTCGCGGCGGGATCGCAGATCGCCACCGTGGGGATCAGCCGCGGGCTCGAGATCCCGACCTTCAGCTTGCCCTTGCGGTCGGAGATCACGGCCACCGGCGAGACCTCCGAGCCGGTGCCGGCGGTGGTCGGGATCGCGACCAGCGGCGCGACCGGGGCGGCAACCAGGTTCTCGCCGACGAAGTCCTCGAGCTCCCCGTCGAGGCGCAGCCGCAGCGCCGTCACCTTGGCGATGTCGATCGCCGAGCCGCCACCGAAGCCGACCACGACCTCGGCGCCGTGCGCGCGCGCCGCCGCCAGCGCCGCCTCGACGTTGGCGCGGGGCAGCTCGGGCTCGGTCTCGGCGAAGACCGCGACCGCGAGGCCGGCGGCTTCGAGGCCGGCGCGCAGCCGCCGCCCGGCGTCGGTGTCGACGACGGCGGCGTCGGTGCAGAGCAGGACGCTGCCGCCCAGCTCGGCGGTCCGCGGGCCGGCCGCCTCCAGCGCGCCCCACCCGAAGAGGACCGCACCCGGTGCCCGCAGGACGCCGGCGCCGCTCACGAGAGCGCCTCCGCGGCCGGGCACAGCTCGCGCAGCCGCGCGACCAGCTCGTCGGGGAGCTCGATCCCCTCGGCCAGCGCCCGTCGGCGCCGCGCCCGGGCGCGATCGCCGGGGACCGCGACCGGCTCGGACGCGACCGCGGAGCCGCGGAGCTCCTCGAGGTAGGCGCCGAGCCGCTCCATCGTCTCCGGCCCGACGCCGAAGCGCTCCGGCGCCAGGCAGATGAAGAGGTCCCCCTTGGTGACCGGATGCTCGGTGTCGAGCGTGCCCAGCACGTCGGTGCCGAACGCGGTGCCCGAGAGGATGCCGACCAGGAGCTCGAAGGCGAGGCCGAGGCCGTAGCCCTTGACGCCGCCGAACGGCGCGATCGCCGCCACCGCGGCGGGATCGCGGGTCGCCTGCCCCGTGCCGTCGATCGCCCAGCCCGGCTCGAGCTCCTGGCCGCGCTGCGCGTAGGCGAGGACCTTGCCCATCGAGATCTCGCCGGTCGCCATGTCGAGCGCGAACGGCTCGCCCGGGGTCGGGATCCCGACCGCGATCGGGTTGGTCCCGATCAGCGCCCGCGCCCCGCCGAAGGGGTGGACGAGCGCCTCGCTGGTGGTCAGGGCGATCCCGACCAGGCCGCCGGCGGCGACGCTTTCGACGTAAGGGGAGAGCAGGCCGAGGTGGCCGGAGTTGCGCACGGCGGCGACGGCGACGCCAAGCCGGCGGGCCCGTGGCTCGAGCGCGGCCAGCGCCCGGGTCGCGACCGCCGGGCCGAGGCCGCCGTCGCCGTCGACCAGCAGCGTCGCCTCCCCGCCCCACTCCAGGCGCGGCTCGGCGCCGGCGTCGAGGAGCCCCTTGCGGACCCGCTCGACCAGCACCGGCAGTCGCTGGATCCCGTGCGAGGGATGGCCGCGGAGCTCGCCCTCGACCAGCCAGCGCGCCTGGATCGCCGCCGCCTCGGGGGCGACGCCGACCCGCTCCAGGGCCGAGGCGACGATCTCGCGCGTGGTGACCGCCTCGACCCTCACAGCGAGCCGTTCGCCTCGACCAGGTCGCCGAGGATCTCGAGCAGGCGCTCCATCCCGTTCTGCCAGTTGGCCTCCAGCGCCCGGACCGCGCCGTCGCGGTCGCCGGCGGCGAGCGCGTCGAGGATCAGGTCGTGCTCGGCGACCGAGGTCGCCATCGTCCGCTGTGAGTCCGGGTGCTGGGCCGTGTAGCGCATGTAGGCGGCCTCGTAGCGGGCGAGCACCTGCTGCTGGTCGGCGAGCAGGTTGCGCAGCCGCTGGTTGGTCGCCTTCGCGACGAGCGTCGCGTGGAATTCGGCGTCGAGCCGGCGGCAGACCTCGTCGTCGGTCTGATGGGCGAGCATCTGCTCGTTCAGCGAGCGCGCCCGCTCGAGGTCGGGCAGCTCCTCGGCGGTGCGGATCGCCAGCCCTTCCAGGGCCGAGATCACCGGGTAGAGGTCGCGGGCCTGCCCGGCCGAGAGCGGCATCACCGAGAAGCCTTTGCCGGGGACCGCGCACATCACCCCCTCCTCCTCGAGCCGGACGAGCGCCTCGCGCACCGGCGTCCGACTGACCCCCAGCCGCTGCGCCAGCGCCGCCTCGGCGATCCGCTCGGAGCCGTTCAGCTCACCGCTCATCACCAGGTCGAGCACCTCCTGCTTGACCTGATCCCTGAGCAGATTTCGTTCGATTGCCATCTTGCCTCCCTGTCTCGTTCAGGTCCTAGACCGCGTGCATCCGCTGCAGGAAACGGCGGGTGCGTTCGTGCTCCGAGCCGCCGAAGATCTGGGTCGGCGGCCCCTGCTCGACGATCTTGCCGCCATCCATGAACAGGACCTTGTCGCTGACGTCGCGGGCGAAGGCCATCTCATGGGTGACGATCACCATCGTCATCCCCTCGTCGGCGAGCTGGGTCATCGTCCCCAGCACCTCGTCGACCAGTTCGGGGTCGAGCGCCGAGGTCGGCTCGTCGAAGAGCATCAGGACCGGCTGCATCGCCAGCGCCCGGGCGATCGCCACGCGCTGCTGCTGGCCACCGGAGAGTTCGTGCGGGTAGCAGTCGCACTTCGCCCCCAGCCCGACTTTCGCCAGCAGGTCACGACCGCGCGCCTCGAGGTCGGGCTTGCGGGCGAGGTTCAGCTCGTCGGGGGCGAGGGTCACGTTCTGCAGGGCGGTCTTGTGGGGGAAGAGGTTGAACTGCTGGAACAGCATCCCGATCTTCGCCCGCTGCCGGGCGACCGACCGCTCGCCGGCTTTGGCCACGGTGCCGTCCTTGCCGCGCCGCATCCCGACCAGCTCGCCGTTGACCTCGACCGTGCCGCCGTCGACCGTCTCCAGCGCGTTCAGACAGCGGATCAGCGTCGTCTTGCCCGAGCCGGAGGGGCCGATCAGCGTCACCACCTCACCTTGACGGACGTCGAGGTCGACCCCGCGCAGCACCTCGACGTCGCCGAAGCGCTTGTGGAGGCCCTTGGCGCTGACCATCAGGTCGTCGCCGAGCGCGCGCGGGGCGCGCCGCGGCCGCTCCGGGATCAGCACGCTCGAGATCCCGTCGAGGACCGGCCGCCCGTCCAGCTCGGCGCTCAGCTCCTCGTCGGTCGGCACCTCGCGCTCGGGCGAGCGCAGCCAGCCGGACAGCTTCGGCAGCTGTTCGCCCCAGCCGCCGAGCATGCCGCCGCCCTCGCGGGTGACGTCGAGGCGGCGTTCGAGCCAGCCCTGGCCGAAGCTGAAGATCGTCGCCGCCGCCAGGTAGAAGATCGCGACCGCGGCCAGCGTCTCGGTGATTTTGAAGTTCTGCGAGTAGATCCGCTGCGCCGCCAGGGTCAGCTCGACCAGCGAGATGACCGACACCAACGAGGTGTTCTTCAGGGTCGCGATCCACTCGTTGCCGAGCGGCGGCATCGCGATCCGCAGCGCCTGCGGCAGCACGATCAGGCGCTGGATCGGAATATGGGTGAGGCCGAGCGCGCGCCCCGCCTCGACCTGGCCTTTGGCCACCCCGGTGAAGGCACCGCGGAAGATCTCGGCCATGAAGGCGCTCTCGCTGACGATGATCGCGACACCGCCGGCGTAGAGCGGGTGCGAGAGGAAGCTGGTGGTGGAGGGAAGGAGCTGCGGGACCGCCGTGTACGCGAAGATGATCAGCAGCAGCATCGGCACGCCGCGGAAGATCCACACGTAGAACCAGGCGATCCCGCGCGCAGCCGTGAACCGCGAGCGCGACATCTGTGACAACAGCATGCCCAGCACCGCGCTCGCGGCCCAGGCGACGGAGGCGAGCAGAACCGTCGTCTCCGCCGCCGACCACAGCCGGCTGTTGCCGAACAGTTCGAAGAAATAGCTGGTATCGAAACTGCCCAGCGGAATCATTCTCAGTTCCCTCCGGCTTCTGCTTCGGCCTGCTTCACCTCGGCGGTATCGGCCGGGGCGAGCGCGTATTTCTTGCGCAGCGCTTCGAGCTTGCCGTTCCCTTCCAGGTATTCCACCGCTTCGGTGAGGGCGTTGAACAGTTCTTCTTCACCCTTGGGGACGGCGATGCCGCCGGGGGTCGAGTAGAACAGTTCGCCCGGGGCGCTGGAGACGTGGAGGCCAAGCTGCGGCTCGGCCGCGAGCTGGGCGGCGGTGACCGCGGTGTCGCTGAGGATGACTTCGGAGCGGCCGCTGGCGACCTGTTCGTAGTTCGCCGTTTCGGTCGGCAGGACCTGGACGTCGATCGACCCGAGCCCCTGTTCTTCGCATTCCTTGCTCACTTCGTTTTCGATCACCGATTCGACGAAGGCACCGGAGTTGACCGAGAACTTGTGACCGCAGATTTCGATCGGGGTCTTCGGCTGGTATTCGCCGTCTTCCTTCACCACCATCACGTTGCCGGTGTTGAAGTAAGGAACCATGTCGACCGCTTCCAGCCGTTCCGGCGTGATGTAGATCGCCGACAGGATCGCGTCGTAATGGTGTGCTTCGAGACCGGGGATCAACACCGAGAAGCGGGTGTCGATCATTTCCGTTTCCAACCCCAGCGTTTCACCTAAGAGCTGCGCGACTTCGACGTCGAAACCCGTCTGTTCACCGTTTTCGATCGACTCGTACGGCGGGAACGTGAAGTCGGTCCCGAACGTGATCTTGCCGCCGCTGACGAGGTTTTCCGGCGCCTTGACCGGCGCCGACGAGCTCACCGTTTCGGCGTTGGCCGCGGCCGTGCCTTCGGTGGCTCCGCTTTCGGTGCCGCCGGAGCTGCTCGAGCCGCCGCCCCCACACGCGGCGACCAGCACCGCGGTGACCACGGCAAGCGCCGCCATCGCCAAGCTTGATCGCACGACGGACCTTCGACTTCGTGTTTCCATTGTCGTTCTCTCCTCCAGTTGTCCCTAACTGATCCCAATCAGTTCCTGTGGTGCCGGTTCCGTGATCGGCCTCAACCCTTCCCCGCCGACCACGTACTCCTCCTCGATCACGTAGTGCGTTCCGTCGCGGAACAGCATCGGCTCGAGGCAGAAGGCGATTCCAGGCTCCAGCGGCGTCGTGTCCACCGGCGCCAGCGACGGCGGCTCGGGCATGTAGAGCCCGATCCCGTGCCCGAAGCGGCCTGCCTGGTGGCTGCCCGGGTCGATGCCGGCGGTTTCCCCCATCAGCGCCCCGAGCTCACCGGCGGCCATCCCGACCCGGAACTCGCTCAGCGCCCGTTCGCGCTCCTCGGCGACGACCGCGAAGGCGTCGGCCTGCGCGGCGGTCGGCTCACCGACCGTGTACTGGCGGCAGAAGTCGGCCCAGTAGCCGTTGACGATGACGCCGCCGTCGACGTAGAGGACCTCGCCCCGATTCCAGACGCGGTCGGTGGGCGAGCCGAAGATCTCGCGGCCGCCGCCGACCACGACGACGTCGGTGTAGCCGATCTCGTCGGCCCCGGCCTCGAAGCAGGCGGCGCCGAGGAGCCCGTGCAGCTCGCGCTCGCTGAGGCCCGGCGCCAGCCGGGCCGGCAGCAGGTCGAAGGCCACCTCGAGCACGCGCGCCGCCCGGATCAGCTGGTCGACCTCCCAGTCGCTCTTGATCAGGCGCCGGTCCCAGAGCGCGGTGGAGGCGTCGATGAGCTCGCGCGGCCAATCGCCGAGGCCGTCGGTGAGCTGGGAGACCGGCGGGTGCAGGGCGCCGAGGCCGTCGACGGCGATGCGGCTGACGCCGCGCTCGCGCAGCAGCTTGTCGAGCGCCTCGACCGCGCCCGGGGAGAACTGGAAGCGACCGTCGGGGAGCGGCGTCCCCGGCTCGACCGCGCGCAGGCCCCCGTAGCCGCTGACGACGACGTTCGGCACCCGCGCTTCGATCTGCTGCGCCTCGGTGTCGGCGCAGAGCATCTCCAGCGAGCCGTCGGCGAAGAGCAGGGCGACGATCGGGCGGCTGAAGTTGCTCCAGGTGCGGGTGGTGTAGCCGGTCAGATAGGTGACCGAGGCCTCGCGGGTCGCGATCAGCACCTCGGCGCCGAGCTCCTCCAGGTCCTCGCGCAGGCGGCCGTGGCGCTGCGCCAGCTCCTCCTCGAAGCCCGGGGCCTCGATCCGCACGCCCTCCAGATTTGCCGCCTTCGTCTCGCTCATCGCTCGTTTCCCTTCGTGTTCGGTTCGTCGTTCGTGATCGGTTCGTCGGTCCGCCCGCCGGTGACGACCAAGACGACCCTGGCCGCGGCGAGCGATTCGCGCTCCGACAGGTGGTGGAGCGCGGCGAGGGTGCTCGCGCTCGCCAGCTCGGCGATGGTGCCGCCGATCCGTGCCAGCCGCGACTGCGCCGAGCGCATCTCGGCGTCCTCGACCGCCAGCAGCTCACCGTCGCTGGCCTCCAGTTCGTTCAGCAGGCGGCGGGCGTTGCGCGGGTGGGCGACGTCGATCGAGGCCGCCGCGGTGTCCCCCGGCTCGGCCACCGGCGGCCGGCCCTGCTGCTCCAGGTAGAGGTTCAGCATCGCCGGCTCGCCGGCCGCCTGGACCCCGACCAGCCGCGGCAGGCGGTCGATCCGCCCCATCCGCTGCAGGTCACGGAAGCCCTTGCCGATCCCCGACAGCGTGCAGGCGTCGCCGACCGGGCTGATGACGACGTCGGGGACGCGCCAGTCGAGCTGCTCGGTGATCTCCAGCCCGCAGGTCTTCTTGCCCTCGACCAGGAACGGGTTGAAGGCGCAGTTGCGGCTGTACCAGCCGGCGGCCCGCATCGCCTCGGCTTCGTCGTAGGCCTGGTCGTAGTCGCCTTCGGAGCGGATCACGTCGGCGCCGAGCGCGTCGAGCCACTCGAGCCGGATCTCCGAGGCGTCGTGAGGGACGAAGGCGTGGGCGCGGAGGCCGGCGTTGGCGGCGAAGGCGGCGAGGGAGATCGCGGCGTTGCCGGCGGAGGCGCAGCAGATGTCGGTCCGCCCTTGGGCCAGGGCCCGGTTGACGCCGACGGCGGTGGCCCGGTCCTTCAGCGCCCGACTCGGGTTCCGCGTCTCGTCCTTGAGGTAGAGGGAGCCGACGCCGAGCGCGGCGGCGAGGCGCGGGGCCTCGACCAGCGGCGTCCAGCCGGCGCGCAGGTCGGTCCGCGGTTCCTCGACCGGCAGCAGCGGCAGGTAGCGAAAGATGTCGTCGCGGTCGGAGCGGAGCCGACCGTCGTCGAACAGGGCCCGCGCGGCGAGCTCGTAGTCGTAGCGGACGTCGAGGATCCCGGCGTCGGAGGGGCCGGTTCCCGTGCCGCAGACGGGGCAGAGGTAGGCGTCCTCGCCGTAGGGGACTACCTGGCCGCAGCGCAGGCAGCGCAGGTCGACCACGCAGCTGCGATGGGCCTCGATGACTTGGTGTCGGTGTTCGTTATTCTCCATTCTGAATTCTGTATACCGTCGCCAGATCAAGTTGTCAAGGGAGAGGATTCGGAAATGAGCGATCCACGGTTCGACCGCCGCGCCACCCGAGTGCTGGAGCGGCTCGAGCGCCTGTTCGCGATCGGCCCGGCCCCGCACGCCACGCGGCCGGGGCTCTCGGCGGCCGAGGACGAGGCGCACCGCCTGCTCGCCGGGTGGATGCGCGAGGCCGGGCTCGCGATCACGGTCGACCCGGTCGGCAACCTGGTCGGCACCCGCGCCGGGCGCCGTCCCGAGCTGCCCGAGGTCTGGCTCGGCTCCCACCTCGACACCGTCCCCGCCGGCGGCCGCTTCGACGGCGCCCTCGGGGTCGTCGCCGGGCTCGAGGCGATCGCCGCCCTCGACGCGGCGCCGCACCGGGGTGTCGCCCTGATCGCCTTCCGCGAAGAGGAGGGAGCCCGCTTCGGCCGCAGCTGCCTCGGCAGCCGTGCCCTCTGCGGGGCGCTCGGGCCGGGCGAGCTCGACGCCGCCGACCCGGAGGGGACGAGCGTGCGCGAGGCGCTCGTCGGCAGCATCGGCGCGGCCGAGCCGCCAAGCGCCGGCTGGCTCCCCTCCCCCCTCCCCGACTGCTTCCTCGAGCTCCACATCGAGCAGGGGCCGGTGCTCGCCCGGGCCGGGGCGACGGTCGGGGTCGTCTCCGCGATCGCCGGCGTCCACGAGTACGCGGTCACCTTCGAGGGGCGGCGCGGGCACGCCGGGACGACGCCGATGGAGGGGCGCTCCGACGCGCTGGTCGCGGCGGCGACGCTGGTCGGGCGCCTGCAGGCCGAGGTCGCCGGCTGGGACGGCCGCGGCGTCGCCACGGTCGGCCGGCTGGAGGTCCGACCCGGCGCTCCCAACGTGATCCCCGAGCAGGTACGGCTCTCGGTCGACTGTCGTGCCGAGGATCCCGCCGACCTCGCCGAGCTCGACCGGCTGCTCGCCGGTCTCATCGCCGCCGCCGCGAGCGTCCAGGGCGCGCGCGGCGAGGCCGAGCTGACCTGGGACTCGCCGCCGGTGGCGATGGACGAGCGCCTCCGCGGGGTCCTCGACGAGGCGGTCGCCGGCGCCGGGCTGCCGCTTCACCAGCTGCCCTCGGGCGCCGGCCACGACGCCGCCGTCCTCGCCGGCGCCGGGGTGCCGGTGGCGATGCTGTTCGCCCGCAGCCTCCGCGACGGCATCAGCCACACCCCGGAGGAGGAGACCGACCGCGCGGCCGTCGCCGATTCGGTCGAGGTCCTCACCGCCGCCCTCGCGCGCCTTGCCGGCGTCGCCTGAGCCGCCCTCCCTACCCCAGACCCAGCAACACGAGGAAGGAATCCTGATGCAAGAGATCCATGCCGTCCGCACCACCGAGGCCCCGACGCCGCTCGCCGGCGCCCCTTACTCGCAGGCCGTGACCCACGCCGGCCTCGTCTACGTCTCCGGGCAGATCGGGCTCGATCCCGAGACCGGCAACCTGGTCGAGGGCGGGATCGAGGCGCAGAGCGAGCAGGCGCTGCGCAACCTGGCGGCGATCCTCGCGGCGGCGGGCTCCGGCCTCGACCGCGTCCTCCGCGCCACCGTCTACCTCGCCGTGCTCGAGGACTGGCCGGCGCTGAACGACGTCTACCGGCGCCACTTCGACGATCCGGCGCCGGCCCGCACCGCCTTCCAGGCGGCGGGCCTGCCGGCCGGGGCACTGGTCGAGGTCGACGTCATCGCCGCCCTGGCCGAGGGCTCGGGCCCGCGGCAGGGGTAGGGACGCCCACCGGACCCGCCCGCGGCGACGCGGGATGACCCCGTTCGAGGCCCTCGGCGTCCTCGCCGCGGCGGGCGGGGCGGGCGCGGCGAACGCCGTCGTCGGCTCCGGCTCGCTGCTGACCTTCCCGATCCTGCTGGCGGTCGGCCTGTCGCCGATCACCGCCAACGTCACCAACACGGTCGGGCTCTGCTGCGGCGACGCCGGGGCGATCTGGGGCTACCGGCCCGAGCTCGCGGGCGAGGCGCGGCGGGTCGGCCTGCTCGCCGCGGCGACCGCGCTCGGCGCCCTCGGCGGGGCGGTGCTGCTGCTGGCCCTGCCGAGCTCGGTCTTCAAGTCGGTCGTCCCCGCCCTGATCCTCCTCGCCTGCGTCCTGCTGGCGATCGAGCCGGACACCCACGCCCACGCGATGCCGCCCCGCGCGCGGGGGGTCGCCCTCGCCGCCATCGCCCTCCTCGCCGGCGTCTACTGCGGCTTCTTCGGCGCCTCCGCCGGGGTGCTCGTGATCGCCACCCTCCGCCTCTTCCTGGCCGAGCCGCTGCGCCGCCTCAGCGGCTTCAAGAACGTGATGGTCGGCGCCGCCGACGGCGTCGCGGCGCTGATCTTCCTCTTCTTCGCCCACGTCGCGATCCTCGCCGCGGTCCTGGTCGCGGTCGGCTCGGCCGCCGGCGCGCGCCTCGGCGCCGCGCACGGTCGCCGCATCTCCGAGGAGCCGCTGCGCTGGACGGTGATCGCCGTCGGCCTGGTCGGCGCGATCGTGCTCCTGGTCGAGTGAGTGAGTTCGAGGCACGCCCCGGCGTCCCCGCCAAACTGAGAAAACAACGAGAAGGAGGAAGGAACGATGATCGAGAAGGTGAACGTCGAGGCCGGCTTCGCAAGCTTCGACGACCTCTGGGAACCGCGCATCGCCGCCACCGTCGACGACTACGACGTGAAGCTGGCCAAGCTCGAGGGCGAGTTCCATTGGCACGCCCACGACGATGCCGACGAGCTCTTCTACGTCGTCGCCGGTCAGCTGCGGATCGAGCTGCGCGAGCAGGACGACCTGATCCTCGAACCGGGCGACCTGGCGGTGGTGCCGGCGACGACCGAGCATCGCCCGATCGCCTCGCAGGGCTGCCAGGTCGTCCTCTTCGAGCGCAAGGGCACCGTCAACACCGGAGACCAGGCGGAGATCGAGGGAACGACCGGAGTTCCACTCAAGCTTGGCTGAGCCATGTGAGCTGGATGGGGAAGGGACGGGGCCCCGCAAGCTGGCGCCCGGAAGGGCCGGTTCCCCGCAAGCTGTCGCCCGGGGTAGGGACGCGCCCCTCTCGC
>CALCIA010000335.1 GCA_937907435.1 uncultured Actinomycetes bacterium | reverse complement strand
GGGCCGTGGCGAGAGGGGCGGGTCCGTAATCCGGGCGACAGCTTGCGGGGCCTGGACCCTTCCCGAGCGACAGCTTGCGGGTCCCCATCCCTTCCGGGCGACAACTCGCGAACCCTGAACCCTCCCGACGGCCTCCGACTACCACCAGACGGTGGAGTCGAGGTTCTCGATCTCCTCCAGGGGCTTGGTGTAGACGCCGGAGGAGAGGTACTTCCAGCCGTCGTCGGGGATGAGGAAGACGACGTTGCCGGAGTCGAGCTCGCCGGCGATGCGGGCGGCGACGCGGGCGACGGCGCCGCCGGAGACGCCGGCGAAGACGCCCTCCTCCTCGAGCAGCTTCTTCGTCCAGATGATCGCGTCGCGGTTGGAGACCATGATTTTGCGGTCCAGGAGGGAGAGGTCGATGATCGGCGGGATGAAGCCGTCGTCGAGGGAGCGGAGGCCCTGGACCAGCTCCCCCTGCATCGGCTCGGCCGCGACGACGAGGGTGTCGGGGTCGGTCTCCTTGAAGCGCCGGCCGTTGCCCATCAGGGTGCCGCCGGTGCCGAGCCCGCCGACGAAGGCGGTGACCGAGTCGAGCTCTTCGAGGATCTCCACCGCGGTGCCGTTGTAGTGGGCGAGCGGGTTGGCCTCGTTGCCGTATTGGTAGGGCATGAAGAAGCCGGGCCGCTGGGCCAGCTCCAGCGCCACCTCGACCGCCCCGTTGGAGCCCTTGGCGCCCTCCGAATAGACGATCTCGGCGCCGTACATGCGCAGCAGCTGGGTGCGCTCCTCGGTGACGTTGTCGGGCATCACCACCTGCAGCGGGTAGCCCTTGCGCCGGCAGATCATCGCCAGCGCGATGCCGGTGTTGCCGGAGGTCGGTTCGAGGATCGTCTGCCCCGGCTCGATCGCCCCTTCGGCCTCCGCCTTCTCGATCATCGAGCGGGCGACGCGGTCCTTCACCGAGCCGGTCGGGTTGTGGCCCTCGAGCTTCGCGTAGATATGGACCTCGGGGTTCGGCGAAAGCCGCTTCAGCTCGACCAAGGGCGTATTGCCGATCGATTCGACTACGTCGCCGAAGCGCCCCCCACAAGGTCTGTTCAAGACTGGATCTGGTGCCATCGTCTGGTCGGTCCCGTTACTTCAGAAAGTGTAGCGATGCTCTTTGGCCAATTGGATAGACGCGTCGCCCTAAATCGGGTGTACGCTCGCCCCGATCCAGCAAATTCTTGATCGGAGGAAGGTTTGTTCAGTAAGACGCGGCTGACCGTCTTCATGGCGGTACTGCTTGTGGGGGCCGTGGCGCTCGTCGTCACGGGGTGCGGCGGAGGCGGCAGCTCGACCTCGGAAACGACCGCGACCGAAGAATCCGCCGAAGGCGGCGGCGCGGCCGCGGAAGGCGGCGGCGAAGAAGAAGCGGGCGGCGGCGAAAAGCTGACGGTCGGCTCCGACATCCCCTACCCCCCGTTCGAGCAGAAAAGCAAGACCGGCGGCTACACCGGCTTCGACGTCGAACTCATGGAAGCGATCGGCAAAGAGATCGGGCGCGAACCCGAATTCATCGACTCCTCGTTCGAAACCATCTTCCGTGACGTCGCCCAGGGCAAGTTCGAAGCGGTGATGTCAGCGGCGACGATCACTCCGGAACGCGAAAAGGTGGTCGCCTTCTCGCTGCCCTACTACCTCTCCGAACAGGCGATCCTGGTCAAAGAAGGCAGCCCGATCAAAGGCCTGGCCGACCTGAAGGGCAAAGTCGTGGCCGCCCAGCAGGGCACGACCGGCCTCGAACTCGGCAAGGAAAAAGCCGAAGCGTCCGAACTCCGGCCCTTCCCCGAAGGCCCCGACGCCGACAACGCGCTGAAAGCCGGCACCGTCGAAGCGGTGATCATCGACGCCCCGGTCGCGAAGCAACAGGCCGAAGAACTCGGCGGCATCGAAATCGTCGAAAAAGTCCCGACCGACGAAACGTACGGGATCGCGGTGGCCAAAGAAAACACCGAACTCGTCGAACAGATCAACGAAGGCCTGAAGAAAACCATCGAAGACGGCAGCTACGCCAAGGTCTACGAAAAATGGTTCAAAGAAGCGCCGCCGCTGAAAGGCCTCGAAAAAGCGATCGAAGAAGCCGAATCGAAATGACGGCCACTCGATAGCCAAAAGCCGTATAAGGGAGGGGGCGCCGGGGACGGTGCCCCCTCTTTGATTGGGACCGGGAAACGCAGGATCAGGAGCGAGATTTGAAGGTCTTTTTCGAACAGTACTTCGACTTCCACATCATGGGAGAACACTTCGGGGAAGTCCTCGAAGCCTTCCTCCAGAACCTGCTGATCTTCCTCGTCGCGGCGATCGTCGCGCTGATCTGGGGGCTCGTCCTCGCCCTCCTGCGCCAGGCGCCGGGGCGCAAGTTCATCCCGATCCGCTTCCTCACGATCGCCTACATCGACGTGCTGCGGGCGATCCCGCTGCTGATCATCATCCTGCTGATCTCCGGCGGCGTCCCCTTCCTCACCTTCATCCCGAAAGACATCCGCATCCCCGATTGGTTCGGCAAGCCGGACCCGTTCTGGTACGGCGTCGCGGCGCTTGTCTTCGTCTACGGCGCCTACATGGCCGAGGTCTACCGGGCGGGGATCGAAGCGGTGCCGCGCGGCCAGATGGAGGCGGCGCGCTCGCTGGGCATGAGCCACCTGCAGGCGATGCGCCACATCATCGTCCCGCAGGCGGTGACGAAGGTCCCGGCGCCGATGCTGAACGAATTGATCTCGCTGCTGAAGGACACGACGCTGGTCAGCGTCATCGCCCTGGCCGAGTCGGTCCTGGTCAGCCGAGAAATCCTCGCCGAACAGCTGAACAGCTCGGCGCTCACGCTCACCGCCGCCTTCTTCCTCGTCATCTGCCTGCCGGGGGCTCGCCTGGTCGATTATCTGATCAAGCGCAACCAGGGCAAAATCAGCCGCGGCGCCCACATCGAGGTGGCCTGATGACCGACACGATGCTGGAGCTGAAGGGCGTCCGCAAACGCTTCGGCAGCCTCGAAGTGCTGAAAGGCGTCGACCTCGAGGTCGGCCGGGGCGAAGTGATCTGCATCCTCGGCCCGAGCGGCTCGGGAAAGTCGACGCTGCTGCGCTGCGTCAACCTCCTGGCGCCGCCGGAGGAGGGCGAGATCTTCCTCGAGGGCCAGGACATCTGCAAGGGGCCGGGCTCGGGCACCGGCGAGTCGAGCTGGAACCTCGACTTCGTCCGCCAGCGCGTCGGCATGGTCTTCCAGCAGTTCAACCTCTTCCCCCATAAGACGGCGCTGCAGAACGTCACCCTGGCGCCGCAGACGGTGCTCGGCAAGTCGCGGGCGGAGACCGAGGAGAAAGGCCGCGCCCTGCTGGAGCGCGTGGGCCTCGGCGACCGGCTCGGCCAGTACCCGGAAACCCTCTCCGGCGGCCAGCAGCAGCGCGTCGCGATCGCCCGCGCCCTCGCCATGGAACCCCACGTGATGCTCTTTGACGAGGTCACCTCCGCCCTCGACCCCGAGCTGGTCAAAGAGGTCCTCGACACGATGCGCGAGCTCGCCGGCGAAGGCATGACGATGCTCGTCGTCACCCACGAGATGGGCTTCGCCAAGGAAGTCGGCGACCAGGTCGTCTTCATGGACGGCGGCGTCGTGGTCGAGCAAGGCGACCCGAAGCAGGTGCTCGATTCGCCAAGGGAAGAGCGGACGCAGAAGTTCCTGGGGCTCGTCCTCGAGCGGTAAAGGGCTCCCGCGGGTCCCGGCGCTTGCGGCCGTCCGAGGTGGCGCGGGGGTGTCCTGGGCTCCTCATGGGGGTCCTGGCAGGCTGTGACCCCCATGAGGAGCCCAGGACGTGAGGGGTGCGTGGGAGAGGCGGCACAGGGACGTGAGGAAGTCGGACTTACGTGACGATCGGGTCGGAGAGCCTCCACACCTCGGCCGGATCGTTCACAGAGATGCCGGGAACGTCACACTTTCCGGCCCTCAGAGGCCCTTTTCGGGCCTGAAATCAAGGCCCGGAAACGCGCTGCGTGATTTAGGGCCCCTATAGGGCGGTCAATACACGCAGCGCGTAGGTCGGTGTTGCACAACACGGGAGGAAACGTGG
>CALCIA010000334.1 GCA_937907435.1 uncultured Actinomycetes bacterium | reverse complement strand
ACCGGATACTGGCTGCCGATGAAGCAGAAATCGCGGCCCAGCTCGATCAGGAACTGCTTGAGCTTCTCGACGAGGGCCCGCTGCAGATCGGGCTCAGTATGCAGGGGAGGGAGATCGAGGAACTCGACCAGATACGTGTCCTTGAAGACTTCGCCGGCCTCGGGATGGTGTTCCCGCAACGGAAGAGAGAGCTTGGTCGGCGACAGGACGACGCGTTCGAACAAGGCCCCGGCGAGTTGGCGCTCCAGCTCCCGCTTGCCCCACCGCTCGCGGACGGCGACGCGCAGGTAAAACTCGCGTTCCTCCTCGCGTTTGCTGCGGCTCATAATGAGCAGGTTGTGGGTCCAGGACAATTCTCGCACCAGTGGTGCGAGTTTTGGAGCGTTGCGGTAGTTCTCGAAGAACTGCCGCATCCGCCAGAGGTTGCTAACCGAGAACCCGGACCTCCCCGGATGTCGCCGCTGAATGTAATCGGCGAGGGCGCCGACCGTGCCCTGGCCCCAGCCCGCGGCGGCGATCTTCCGGCTGATGTACTCGCCGAGTTGCCAGTGGAGGTCGATCAGCGTCGTGTTGGCGGCGGCAACCGCCTGGGTCCGTGCGGCCTCGATGAGGGCCAGAACTTCGTCGAACTCGGCCTGCGACGGCGATGTCGCGCCGCCTTTCTTGATGGGGGCGGCTTTCGGGGACGGCTTCCTGGGCATCTTGCTCATGCCGGCTCCTCGGATTGGGCCAGCAAGGCGGCCATCTCGTAGTTGACGCTCGTGGCCCCGAAGTCCGGCTCGCGCGTGAACGGCCGGCGCACGTAGCGCAGCTCGACCGCCTCCGAGTCGCCGTCGATCAGGCCGATGGCCAGGATGAAATCCTCGGGCTTGTTGAGCCCGGTGAGGATCTCGTTCTTGGTGATCGTGACGGTCTTCGCGCCCCGGACTCGACCTTTGGCCTCGATGAAGCGGAGCCTCCCCGTACCCGGAATGCGCGACTCGATGTCGTAGCCCCGGTTCTCGGCGCTCACGTCCAGCGGCTCGTATCCGAGTCGGCGCTCCACTTCCATGACCGCCTGCATGGAAAGCCGCTCGCTGCGTTCCGTCTCCAGGGCGAAGGTCGGCGGCTCACCCGCCGGCAGTCCGCGCAGTCGGAGCAGAAGCCCGGCCGGAATGACCAGGGCCCCACCGAGCACGACGGGCGGCAGCGCCGAGAGCTTGCGCTCCTGCTCCAGCTCGGTGGTCCGCTTCTGGAGGCGGGCGGCCAGCTCGTCGGCGCGCTGGCGTGCCAGCCCGGAATTGAGCCTGGCGTTGACCCGGCCGGCCAGCTCCTGATCCTTGAGCTGGGCGGCCCGGTGGTCCCAGTAATTCACCTCCTTGGTGAGCCGGTCCTTGACGGCGGCGAGCGTCTTGGCGATCAGTTCTTCCTTCCGTCGGCGGACCTCGCCCAGGTGGTCGGGGACGAGGTGGATCGCCGCGTATTCCAGTGCCTGGGCCTCCAGGTTGGACCGGACCCAGTCGGGGAAGGTGTGCGAGGCCAGGGCGTTGATCTCGGCCTCCGTCAATGGCCGGTAGTCCAGGTACGGCGCATACCCGCCGCCGCGGACGGCACCGCCGCCTTCGATCTCGACGAACTGAAGGCGCTTGGAGACCGTCCGACGGTTGCCGGCGCGATCCGTGCGCGCGTCCCGGATCGCGTGCTCCAGATACAGCAGCGCACGCGGGTCTTCCCCGGGGTCGGCGTCGTCGACCAGGATCGCGCCCCGCTTGAGCAGGTCGCGGTGTCGCTCGATGACGAGATCGAGCGTCGAGTCGAGCAGCGGGTGGCCGGGGCAGACGAAGGCGGCCAGCGGCTTTCCCGCCAGGCTGATCAGGTCCTTCTCGAAGGTGATGCGCTCGTACCTCTGGAGCACGGGCTGCCCGCGTCCGATCTGCCGGTCGCGGTTTCGGATCAGCGAGGGGACGTGCTTGATCTCGTAACGCTTGCCCTCGCGTTCGTGGACGGCACCTCCGAGCCCGCGGAATGCCTCCAGGAAGAAGGCGGCGATGAAGTGGGGCTGGAGCCGGCGCGCCTCGGCTCGCTCCATGTCCTCGCGGATCGCCCGGACTTTCGTGACGTCCATCGCGTCGTGGGTCAGCGCCCGGCCTTCCACCAGTTCCAGCAGGTGCTGGCGGTCGAGGGCCTTATCCACGACCTGGAAGAGCCGGGCCTTGGTCTCCGGTCGATCGCCGTAGCGGATTGCGTCGAGAAGCAGCTCGCGGAGCGGCCGGTCCTCGAAGGTGAGCTGTCCCAGCACGTCGAAGACCTGGCCTCCGAGCGCCTTGCGCTCCTCGTCGATCTTTTCGAGCAGGCGATGGTAGACCTCGCCCTCGCGGGAGTCCTTGGCCACGAGGTTCCAGAGGTGGCAGACCTCGGTCTGGCCGATGCGGTGGATGCGGCCGAACCGCTGCTCCAGGCGATTGGGGTTCCAGGGCAGGTCGTAGTTGACCATCAGGTGGGCGCGCTGGAGGTTGATGCCCTCGCCGGCCGCGTCGGTCGCCACCAGGATCTCGACCTCCTTGTCGTGCGTGAACGCCTCCTGGGCCTTGCGGCGATCCTCGCGCCCGACCCCGCCGTGGATCGTGACCAGGGCCTCGGGCCGGCCGATCAGGGCGCGGATGCGCTCGGCCAGGTAATTGAGCGTGTCCCGGTGCTCGGTGAAGATCACGAGCTTGCGCCGGTGGCCGTGCGCGTCGAACATCTCCGAATTGTTCTGGAGCAGCTTCGAGAGCTCGTCCCACTTGCGGTCCGTGCCGGTCTGGCGGACCTTAAGGGCGAGCTTCTCCAGATCGGTCAGGAGGTCGATTTCGGCGCGGAGCTCGGCGATCGTCCGGGCGGCGGTCGCCTGGTCCAGGATGCGCCCCTCGGCCTCCTCGACCTCGGTGTCCGGAGCCTCCTCGATGTCCTCAATGTCGTCCGCGTTCAGGGCGGGGACGCCGGCGCCCAGGTCGATCCGGACGTCCTCGCCCCGCTTCAGGAGCTGCTCCTCGCGGAGCCTCTTCTCCAGTCGCTCGCGGCGACGCTTGAGGGACTGGTAGATGGCCTCGGGCGACGACGCCAGGCGGCGCTGGAGGATGGTCAACGCGAATCCGACGGTCCCCTTGCGGCCGTCGTTCTCCAGTGCCTCGGCCCGGTTGAACTCCTCGCGGACGTAGCTGGTGACCCGACGGTACAGGTCCGCCTCGGCGTCCGAGAAGGCATAGCTCACCGTATAGGCGATGCGCTCGGGGAACAGCGGCGTCCCGTCGAACTTGAGGAGCTGCTCCTTGACCAGCCGGCGCATCATGTCGGACGTGTCGACCTGGTGGACGCCGTCGCGGAACTTGCCCTCGAAGCGGTCGCCGTCCAGAAGCGCCATGAAGAGCTGGAAGTCGGCCTCCTTGCCGTTGTGGGGCGTCGCCGTCAGCAGCAGGAAGTGGCGGGTCAGGCCGGCGAGGAGCTGGCCGAGCCGGTAACGCTTGGTGTACTTGACCTCGTTGCCGAAGTACGTGGCGCTTAGCTTGTGAGCCTCATCGCAGACGACCAGGTCCCAATCGGTCTGCTCGAGCTTGGCCTGGACGTCCTCGTCGCGGCTCAGCTTGTCGAGGCGACAGATGACGAGCGGGTTCTCGTGGAACCAGTTGCCGGTCCGGGCTGCTTCGAGCTTGTCGTTGGTCATGATCTCGAACGGAAGGTGGAACCGGCTGTCCAGCTCGTCCTGCCACTGCTCGACGAGGCTCCCCGGGCTCACGATCAGGCAACGCTTCAGGTCCCCTCGGGCCATCAGCTCCTTGATCAGCAGGCCGGTCATGATCGTCTTGCCCGCCCCCGGATCATCGGCGAGCAAGAAACGCAGCGGCTGCCTCTGGAGCATCTCGTCGTAGACGGCCGTGATCTGGTGGGGCAAAGGATCCACCAGCGAAGTGTGGACGGCGAGGAGCGGATCGAACAGGTGGGCGAGCTTGATGCGGTGGGCCTCGGACACGAGACGGAAGAGGGCGCCGTCGCCGTCGAAGCTCCACGGCCGACCCTCGGTGACCACTTCGAGGCTCGGCTCGCGTTCGCGATAGATCAGCTCATTTCCCAGATTCCCGACGGAGTCCTTGTATGTGACCTCGATCGCGACGATGCCCAGCCACTTGACGTCGAGCACCGTGGCGAGGCCCTCAGGTAGGATGCCCCGCACCGAACTGCCGCGAGTGATGTCTTCGAGCCTGGTCATGGGGTGATCAATAGTTGACTTTTATGTTGATGGAAAGCGTTAACATGTCGCCATTCGGGGGCGTGACGACACCCTTCGCTGCACCCGGCTAGAACCAGCGTTCTTGCCCTGAAGCAGGTTTTGCACACCTGGGTTTGTCGCGAGGCCAGAGAAGGACGGCAACCATCGACTCGCCCAAGGGCCCCCGAGCGTCCGGGGGTGTGGGGATCGGCACGGCGTTGACCAGGAATTTCCCTCGCACGGCACCGATGTCGAGCCATTCCTCCGCGTCCTGCCCAACCCGGCTGCGCGCGGCCTCGTACGCGACGCTCGCCGGGTCGATCGATTTGTCGACGGGAATATGCGGCGAGAACCGCGCGGCGAACGCCTCGCTCACGATCGCGTAATCCACCCGGAGTCGTTTGCGCCCTTCCACCTCTTCCCGAGGATCGATGCCGAGCAGCATCTCGGCGGCCCCGACACCCACCCAGGCATCCGCCTGCGTCGGCTTCAGTTTCCATTCGAGGAATACCGCCGCGACGGGCTCTTCGTGGATTTCGGCGTAGCGCCGAAGCATGGCCTCGCGAGACGCCTTGTAATCGTCCGCGAGGCGGATCAGCTCGACAGCCGTGCGCGAGCGATTGCGTAGTTCGTCCGCGAACCAGGGGAGCGGGAAGAGGAACTCCGATGCGGCGCAGTCGCACAGGTGCTCGACGACATCCTCGGGGTCGGACCAGTCTCGCTTCTTGGGCCGCCGCGTCTTCACCGATCGATCGTAACCGGGGAAGAAAGTGTGTCCAATCTCGTGGCCGATGCTGAACCGGCGTCGCTGTTCGGGCCGTTGTTGGTTCAGGCGGAGCTCCAACTGCCCGTCCTCGCCAGGCCCGATTTCCGCGTCATCGCTGTGGAGCGGAGGGCCTGCGCCAAGTCGGATGCCCAGCAGGCTGACCAGGACCAGCATGTCGAATGGGGGCGAGGGCTCGCCGAAGAGCCGGAGCTGCTCGATCACGCCCTCGACCTTGCGGCGGATCGCGAGCCGCGGGTCGGCCTCGCCCGTGTCCCCGAGCAGAGCCACGACGTCGGGATGCCGGTGCGCAATCGTCGGCAATGCCAAGGGACCCTCCTATTCGTTGGGGACGGCGCGCTTTAGCACCCGGTAAAGATCATGCCAATCGTCGGCGGACTTCGGCTGTCCCCCGCGGAACCGGGTCGTCGCCAGGTCGCGGATCTCCGTCTCGGTCAGTTCGATCTTGAGCCTCCGCATGCGCTCGACGAATTCGCGGAGGGACTCGCTGATTTCGACGGTTCGGTTGTCGGCTTTGACGGAGGGCAGGCCCATCAGCTCGGCCAGGGTGATCGACAGGGCGTTGGCAATCTTCAGGAGCAATTCGGCCGAGGGCTTCTTCGCTCCTTCCGTGTCCTGCTCCAGCTCCCAGACATAGGTCTTCGATACACCCGCGGCGCGCGCGAGTTGGTCTAGCGTCATCCCGGCCTTCTCGCGCGCCTTGCGTATTCGCTCTGCCAGCGACATCGCGGTCTCCCCGGGCGGTGTTGTCGCCACACGGCGATCCCACACCTATTGTGCCCTACGCTGTTCGTTGAGGCAATACGTCGAGTCCGGTTTGACGAATTCGCCATAGGTGGATAGGATGTTTGTTGTGGCGAATATCGACCAGGTCCCAACCGGGAGGTGCTCCTCGTGGGTAAGAACTCGCCGAAGTCGAAGGTCAGCGGAGGATGCTCGGACGGCGCGGTCGACGTTTTCGGCCTCTCGGCCGAACTCGGAGGCGGCGGCGGGGGAGGGGGCGGCCGGTCGTCGGAGACCACGACCTTCTCCTTCCCCCTCGATAAGCCGGTCCTGGCCCTTCTGGGCAAGCTGGTGGCTGGCCAGGAAGTCGAATTCGTGCGCGAGGCCGTATCGGCGATTGCAGCGACGGTCGGGGGCGAGACGATCGGCTTCGTGCCCGCCGCGTTCCGGGCCAGAGTCGCGGCCGTCCTCGCACGCGGGGGTTACACCGCCGTGATCGAAGACGTCGCCCATCACACGGTTCGAGTGCGAGTCACCGAATGAGCAAGCGCCCGGCGCTCGACGCCGTCGATACCTCCCGAAGCATCCTCCAGGGCAGGTGCGAACCGTGCCCCCGGCAGGCCTGGTGCGGTCAGACCTGGCGTCAGCAATGCGCTATCCCGGACGACCCCGAGCATGAGAGACGCTATTGGGAATTGCAGTGGGAGCGAGTCAGGAAGTCGGGCGGCGTAGCCCCCCGTCCGCTGCCACCGGTCTGGGTGCCGCCGTCCCCGCCCAAAGTGACCCACATCCTCGGCCGCGAAGGGATCAGCCCCGACGTGGAGTGGGGCCGGACGATGGCGGTCTACGCCCGCAATGCCATAGGTGATCAGCGTCAGACGACCGAAGTCCGCCCCGATTATCTGGCGAAGCGTGAACTGGTGGACGTGCCCAAGGTTCTTGTGGTGTCGGCCGAGGACGACTGACTGAGCCGGTTCATGCGGAAGGTTGGCGAGCCTTTCGCTCGTTCGGTCCAGGATCTAGGCTTCTCTGCCGTGATCGGGCCGAACCTATCAGCCTACCTCCACTCCGAACATCGGGTATGGCTGGACAATCGGGCCGTCTGCCAGCTCTTCACCGAGTTTTCGTTGCGTCACGGGCTGCCCGTTATCTTTCACACTTATCTGGAGGATTCGCTGGTCCACCAGGACTGGCTGGTCGAGTACCTCAGACTCAACCCGACTCAAGCGTTCATCGCCACCGGGTTCGATTGCAAGGGCGGCAACAACTCTCGCTTCGTCGCAAGGAGAATTCGGCTCCTTGAACGGGTCCAAGATCGGGCGGGGCGACCCATCCGCATCGTGCTCCACAACGTTCTGTCTCGGGTCCGGGTCGCCCGATTGGCCCATCAGGCCTTCCCAGGGCGAGTTCACTTGCTGGGGCGGTCTGTGGTGCTACGCTCGCTAAAGGGAAGCCGGCTGGAGTTCGACGCCGCCGGCCGTTCTTCGTGGGTAAAGGCCTCCGCCGGGCACTCGCCCGGCCTGGAATTGTTCCTGCAGAACGCCAACAGGCTCGACGAGGCCCTCGCGGACATGATCCCCGGATTCTCTGCCTCTTGAATTTGTCCGCGTGATCGGGCCGCGTTCAATACTCTCAGCGCGGTACGTCGTCGTCCGGTCCTCAGAGCACAGTCGGCACCATCCAGGTGAACTGCTCGCCGATCTCCAGCCGCCTCTCCAGGTCCCAGTCGCCGAAACCTTCGATTTTCGCCTCGTGACGCGTCCCGGCGGCTCAGCTTGCTATCAGCAGATAAGCGATCGTCCCGTAAAGCGCCGCCACCGCGGACCAGATCGCCAGAGCGATCGCGAGCCGGATCAGCGTCTGGAAAAGGGGCAGCGTCCGGCCCAGCCGGTCCCAGAAAAAGGCGGTCCCCCAGATCAATGCGATGATCGACCCGAAGACCACGTCGTGTCCGGTGCTGCGCGGGAAGGACGCCATGCGGTCGGAGAGGTAGGGCCAGGAGAGTAGCGACGTGAGCCAGAGCCCCGGCATCGGGTCGATCGGGCGGGTAGGTGAAGGGCGGCGATGCGGCGCGACGGTCGACATGGGAGGGGAGGATAGCGCGGAGCCCGCCTTCAATCCAGCGGAATCGACTTCCAAAGTGTTCTGAGATATGTGGGCGTCTGCACTTTTTTCGAGGTGCCGTACGCCGCGATCACCGGCCACGGCCGTTACCCTTCTCGGCCTCGTACTTGCGATTCAGGTCGCGGAGGAGCACGTGCCCGGCGCTCGTCAGCGAGGCCAGAGCCATCGCGACCATGCTGACCATCGCCACGGTCTGGAAGACCTGCGAGCCGGTCTCCTTGGACATCGAGATCGATTCCCTGGCGATCGTGAGCGGACTGGTGTGGGGCGTCATGCCGTACATGGGCCGGAGGATAGGCCTGTTCGCTTGATTCGTCAACGACTTATTGCAATCTGCATGTGTTAACCAATTCGGTCTTTCGATCGCGTTAATTGCTTTTCGGAGTCAGTCGCCCGACTCACGCGGGGCGGCTTTCCAGCGGCTCGGTGGCCGGTTTCACCGTGAAAATCCCCCTTAGCGATGCTAAGGAGAGACGCCTGTGGACAAATGGCTTCTGCTGAGTTGCGCCTTGCGGCAACTGGCCTTCAGCCCTGACAGGGCTTCTCCGGGGTTGGATGAATCGGGTTGGTGGGTCGGTCCCTGAGCTCTCGCATCAGGTGGCGGATGTTAATCTTCGGCCCCCGGCGAGAGCGACCGCGTGCGGCGTCCATCGGGTCTACCCGGGGTTGGGAGGTCGAAGCGGTGGAGGCCGATTCAGGAACGTAGGAGGAGGGCCGGGCGAACGCACGGCCGAGCCATTGATTAGACGAGGGGCGCTGGCTCGAACGGGCCCCCAGCGAGCAGTTCCCTGGCCCAGTCCTCGGCAACGGTCGCCTCGGCCGCCTCGAGTTCGAGCCGGAAAGCGTCTAGGGCTTCCGCATTGATGCGGCAGTCGGCCCGTTCGGCGAGGATGGTCAGGGCGTGATAGATGCCGAGCAGCCGGTCGCCCCGGCCCTCGATGTGGTATCTGGGATCGTCGGGGATGAAAGCACCGTCGAAGTAGCCGGCTTCAGTCGCCTTCTGCTCAAGGTGCTTCAGCCAATCGCCCAGGCGACTCGCGGCATGACGTATGTCGTGAAAGCGCCGCTTGGGACTGCCGGTCATGGTGTCGGCTCCTTCACTCGTCGAGCGTCAGGCGGCGTTCGGCGAACTCGCGTTCGATATCGTCGCAGGCCGCGTCGAAGTCGGCATCGCAGCCGGCGGACAGGTCGTCGAGAACGGCCGCAAGGCGGCTGGCGGCGGTCGGGGATTCGTGGCTTGGCGTCATGGTGGTCTCCTTCGCTTCGGTGTTCCGGCCGCGACCATCGCGGCCTGATGGCACGACGGGCAAAGCCGCATCAGTCCGGGGCGGACGCGCACCGGTCAAGCGAAAGGCCGAAGGCTTCCGCCCTGCGGAAAGCGGCCTTGGCAGCTTGAGCGGCCCGGCGGCGGCTTTACGCGTGACAGGGAAGGCCGCCGGTCGTGGCGGGGATCAGTCGGCAAAGGGTAGGCATCGGGCGGGCGGGAATCCGTATCGAAGGGGGTGCGGCAACCTATAAGAAATGCTTACAAGTTCGCCGGGTGGGAAGGTCTCCGCCCGGCAGCCCATCAGAACAGCATCCCCTGGTCCGGGGCCGGCCCCGGAGCGGATGGGGCATCGGGCCGGGTTTTCATGGGGTTTGGCGGCATCGGCTCCGCCGGGCCCGTCTCGTGGTCTTGGGGCAGCCCCGAGCAATGGCGGCAGCCGGTCCCCGCCGGAGTCTCCATCGGCTCGAAGCCGGGGCAGCGTGCGGCGTCGGCCTTCTCGGAGGCGCGATAGCGCTCGGCGTGCATCTCGCCGGCTGGATGGCCGCTCGGACGTTTACACCGCACCCCCGGGGCGGCGTGGCATCTCGGGCAAGTAATGGCGTGCGGGCAGGTCCCCCGGGCCTGCGGGCCGCAACCGCACGGCGAGCCGGGCCGCCGTGCGGGGTCGCGGCGGGTCATGCCTCTACCTCCTGAGGCTGGAGGCCGTGCAGGTAGTCCGCGGCCTTTTGGGCGTGGGCGGCGGCCTGGAAGATGGCCCGCTTGTCTTCCTTCAGCACCTTGAGCCAGTGGTCGAGGTAGGCGGCGTGGTCCTCGCGGGGTTCGGGCGTGATGCCCAGGTCGCAGCACAGGAAAGCCGAGCCGATCTCGGCGACCAGTTCCTCGCGGGCGTAGCCTTCATCGCCGAACTTCTTGCGTCCGAAGTCGCGGGCGAGGCGGCTTGGGTGCTTGGTCCAGTGGCAAAGCTCGTGTGCGAGCGTCGAGCAATAGCTCTCGGCGTCCTTGAACGCGACGAAGGGCGGCATCTGGATGTAGTCGGGTTCGCTCGCGTAGTAGGCCTGGTTCCCGCCGTGGCGGATATCGGCGGCGGTGTTGGCGAAGAACAGGTCGGCCGATTCGATGCGGGCCACGGGGTCGAGCCCGGGGGCGGCGGTCGCGTAGAAGTGGGCGGGCAGGCCCTCGACCTGCTCGACGTTGAAGACGGTGTAGCCCTTCATGAAGTAGATGTCGCGCTCGGTCTCCTCGCCGTCGTCGCCGGTCTCGCTCCGTCGGATGCGGTCGGCGTAGACGACCAGCGAGCCCTTCGAGCCCTTCTTCACGCAGGCTCCCAGTTCCTTCGCCTGGTTGAAGGTCATCCAGATGGGAGCGGCGAAGCCTTGCATCTCGGCGGCCA
>CALCIA010000333.1 GCA_937907435.1 uncultured Actinomycetes bacterium | reverse complement strand
CGCCGACCGCCCGCCTCGGACCCCAGCTCCTCTTACCCGAGGAGCTTCAGGACCGCCGACCCGGACTGCTGGGCCTGCGCCAGCATCGAGGTGCCGGCCTGCTGCAGGATCTGCAGCTTGGTGAATTCGACCATTTCGGAGGCCATGTCCACGTCGCGGATCCGGCTTTCCGAAGCGCTCAGGTTTTCCTGGTAGACGGCCAGGTTGTTGAGCGTGTGTTCGAGGCGGTTCTGCACCGCACCGAATTCGGCGCGCTGCGAGGACACCGCTTCGATCGCTTCGTCGATCTGTTTGATGTCTTCTTCGCCGGTGGCTTCGAGTTTGAACGCTTCGCCTTTCACCGCTTCGCCGAGGCTGATCGTCGAGACGGTGATCTGCTCGCCGTCGTTGGCGCCGACCTGGAAGGTGATGGTCGCCGATTTTTCGAGCAGCTTGATGCCGTTGAATTCGGTGTCTTCGCCGATCTGGGACACCTCGCTGGCGAGCTGGTTGATCTCCGACTGGATCGACGTGCGGTCGCTTTCCGAGAGCGAGCCGTTCTTGAACTGGACGGCGAGTTCCCGGGTGCGCTGGAGCATCGAGTGGACCTCGTTGAGGGCACCTTCCGCGGTCTGCACGACGGAGACGGCGTCCTGGACGTTCCGCTGAGCCTGGCCGATGCCTTTGACCTGCGCGCGCAGCCGTTCGCTGATCGCCAGGCCGGCGGCGTCGTCCGCGGCACGGTTGATGCGGTAGCCCGAGGACAGGCGTTCCATTGCTTTGCCGATGCCTTCGCTCGTCGACACCAGGTTCCGGTGCGCGTTGAAGGCTTCCATGTTGGTCTGAATACGAAGGGACATTCCGATCGCTCTCCTTGGATCGTTGTTGGATGGTCCCGGGGCGACGTCCGTGTCTCCCCATGGTTATGTCGTCCCTCTGATCGGCAGGTCGGAGCGAACCTTTAGGGAGATTTTCCGGGCTGTACTAACCGGCCGGGCGGGCGAGGAGGAGGTACTGGTAGGCGGTGAGGCGCTGGCGGGTGCGCTGCTCGTCGGTGCCGAGGGCCGTGAGGAAGCGGGTGAGGTGGTCGACCGTGGGGGGTGGGGGCTGGGACAGGGTGGTGGTCGCGGCGGACTCGACGGTGAAGCCGCAGTCGCGGAGCATCAGCTCGGCCTCGGCGAGGGTGAAGAAGTGGACGTGGGTGCGGTCGAGGAGGCCGGCGTCGGCGTAGGGCCAGCGGTCCTGGGTGAGGAGGGGGAGGACGACGCTCCAGTGGCCGACGTTGGGGATCGAGCAGACGAGGGCGCCGTCGTCGGCGAGCCAGGGGCGGAGGACGCGGAGGAGGCGGTGGGGGTCGCGCAGGTGCTCGAGGACGTCGCCGAAGACCATCGCGTCGAAGCTGCCGCGCTCGAAGGGGAGCTCGTTGAGCTCGTCGAGGTCGGCCACGACGACGGCATCGAGGCGCTCGCGGGCGCGGGCCGCGGCGTCGGGGGAGAGCTCGAGGCCCATCACCTCGATCCCCCGCTCCTCGCGCAGGGCGGCGCCGAGCGCACCGGCCCCGCAGCCGACGTCGAGGACGCGGCGCGCCTCGCTCGGCACCAGCCCCCGCAGCTCGGGGCGGTCGAACTCGAAGTAGCGGTCGTCTTGCGGGGTCATACCGAGAGGGCGGTCGGGTGCTTGCGCAGGAAGGCGGCCTTGTCGGCGGCGATCATGCGGTCGATCCAGGCGCGGAGCGCCGGGTCCTCGGTTCGCACCGTCGCCGAGAGGGCGTGGCGGATGTGGGAGTCGGTGACGAGCTGCGGCGGCCGGCCGATCGCGCGGAGGCGGACCAGAAGGTCGGTGTCCTGGAACCAGACCCGCAGCGCCGGGTCGAAGAACTCGCCGGGAGCGTGGGACATCTCCGCGATGGTGGGCGCGCCGAGCGCGAAGCACCAGGCGGCGAAGTCCTCGCGCATCGCCCCCTCGACGGTGCGCGGGAAGACGACGGAGGCGCCCTCGTCGAGCGCCGCGCGGAGTGGCTCCCACCAGCCCTCCAGCACCTCGACGTCGTCGTTCATCACCACCGCGTAGGGGGTGTCGACGGCGCGCAGGCCGGCGTTGACCGGGGCGGTGAAGCCCTGCGGCGGCGAGCCGTTGTCGACGATCACGACCTGGTGCGGCGCCGTGGTGTTGGCGGCGATCGCCGCCAGGCAGCCGCGGACCCGTGGTGCAGTGGCGTCGAGGGTCGGGACGACGATCGTGAGCTCGGCGCGCTCGCCGGGGGCCTGGCGGGCGGCGACCGCGGCGCCGGCCGGAGCGGCGAGCGCGGCCGGGGCGCCGAGGACTTCGCCGCGGCGCGCGAGCTCCGTGCAGATCGCCGCAAGCTCATAGCCGGGCGCGGCCCCGGCGGCGTCGCCCAGGCACTCAGCGTCGGTCCGGCGGAACGCGAGCGCGTGCGTCGCGGTCGGATGCACTTCCGTCGCAGTCCCTGGTCGATGGGCCGAAAGCCTGCCTATATGTCCGGTTTTCGGCCCGTCGACATCGGGGGTCGCCGCGGCGGCGGCGCGGTTGGGGGGCTCGAGGGCCTTGAGGAGGGGAGCAAGGGCGTCGGGTGCGAGGAGGGCGGGGCCGCGGAGGAGGACCAGGGTTTCGGAGGACGCGGCGGCCGCGGCTCGCTGCGCGGAGGCGATGAAGCCTTCGCGGCGCTCGTTGCGCAGCACCTTCACGTCGCCGCTCAGGCCCGCCAGCAGCTCGCCGAGGTCGGGGGAGGCGTCGTCGACGAGGATCGCCTCGAAGGTCGGCTCCTCCTCCAGCGCCGCCAGGGCCTCGAGGCAGCGGCGCGTGCGCTCGCGCCCGCCCTCGAGATGCACGATCACGCTGACGTCGGCCATCGTCATCCCAGCGCGACCGCGGGCTCGCCGAGCCCGGTCACCGCGTCGACGCGCACGGCCCATTCGTCGTCGACGATCTCCAGCTCACCGTGGCCGAGGCGCAGGCCGTTGACGTAGAGGTCGATCGGGTCTTCGAGCCGGCGGTCGAGCTCGACCACCGCGCCGACCCCGAGCGCGACCACCTCGGCCAGCGACAGCCGCGCCCGGCCTAGCTCCGCCCAGACGCGCACCGGCACCTGGCCGAGCGCGCCGCGGAGCGCCGCGTCGGGCTCGCCGTCGCCCTCGACCGCCCCCGTACCGGCCCGGTGCGCCGTCGTCGCCAGCCGCGCCAGCCCCTCGGCCGCGCCCGGCTCGATCGCCTCCAGCACCTGCACGGCGCGGCGGCTGCCGCTCCGCCCCGGCTTCGCCCGCATCACGCGGACGCCCTCGACGCACAGCCCCAGCCCTTCGCCGACCCGCCCGCCGAGCCGCAGCATCGCGCCCGGCGCGAGTCCCAGGACCTCCGCCGCCGGCGTCTGCGGCCCGGCGATCTCCGCCCGCAGGGCGACCTCGATCCCCGCCATCGCCTCGCGCAGCCGCAGCCCGGTCACCGGGTCCGAGGCCGCGTCGCCCTCGCCGCGCCGCCCGAGGATCCGTTCCTCGACCGGGGCGATCGCGCGGTGGGGGAGGAGCAGGGTCAGCGCGAACTCCTGGTCCAGCATGCGCGCCTGCATCGCCAGCTCCAGGGTCGGCTCCGAGACCGGCGCGGTCCCGGTCGTCTCCAGCTGCGAGTCGATCCCGACCAGCGTCAGCTCGGCCCCGGTGAGGTCGCGCCAGACGGCGTTCAGCTGACCCAGCAGGTCGTCGAAGATGCGGCGCGCGAGGGCGAGGTCGATCTCGGAGAGGCGCCGGTCCGGCGGCGGCTCCTCCGGCGCGCCGCTCAAGAGCGACTCGATCCCGCTGAGGACGAAGCCCGAGTCGGCGGCGAGCAGGACCTGTGTCTCGGTCGGCTGCAGCTCGACCACCGCACAGAGGGCCGAGGACGCGAGCCGCTCGTGGGCGTTCGCCCAGGTCAGCTGGGTCGCCTCGACGAACTCGAGTTCGATCGGCAGCCGCAGCTCCGCCGACAGCCGCGTCGAGCTGGTCCGGCAGAACGCCGCCAGCGCCCGCCCGACGCGCCGCTCGTGGTCGGGCGTGAACTTGGTCGGGCGGGTGAAGTCGATCTTCTTCATCGTGCTCACGAGAGGCCCTCCTCCTGCTCGGCGAGCCCGGCGGACCGCCGTTTGATCTCCTCCAGCAGGGCGGCGCGGCGCTGTTCGGCGAACGAGCGCGCCGCCGCCTCCTCGGCGACCGCGAGGTGACGCCACACCATCACCGCCAGGAACCAGCAGACCATGTAGCCGACGACCCCGGCGATCAGCGCCCGCAGCCCGGCGCTCGCCGCGGGCACCCCGGAGGAGAGCGCCAGCAGGCCGACCAGGACGAAGGCGCCGATCCCGCCCCAGCCGCGGGCGAGCTCGATCTGCCGCGTTGCCCGCGGGTGGGAGCTGAGCCGGATCGCCACGTCGAGATCCTCCGGCGGGAGGCCCTCCTCGATGCCCGGCACGGCGGCGCTCATGGGACCACCCTCGAGGCGAGGTCACGCGGGTCGGCCGGCGCCAGGTCGACGACGGTCTCGGCGACGTAGTGGACCGGCAGCGAGGTGCGGATCGCGACGTCGACCGCGGCGCCGATGTAGGTGGTGTCGGCGGCGGCGCTGACGAGGATGCGGTTCGGGTCGAGCCCCTTGAGGTTCTCGTGCATCTCGACCGCGGCCGGGGACGCGGTGCCGGCGCGGACCGCGAGGTGGATCTCGTCGACGCCCGCCGCGCCCAGCGTCGCCCCGAGCGACTCGACCGTGACGCCGCTGCTCGGCGCGGCGGCCGGGGTGTCGATCAGGACCAGTTGGGCCGACGCGCCGAGGAGGGCGACGGCGAGGTCCTCGTAGGCGATCGCGCAGGCGTTCACGCCCGAGCCCTCGAGCATCGCCCGCAGCGCGGCGCCGCGGTCGGCGGGTTCGAGCGTGAGGCAGGCGACGTCCTGGCCGGCCGCCGCGTGGGCGGCGGCGACGCGGGCGACCGCGGCGGTTTTGCCGGTGCCGGCCGGGCCGACGACGGCGAGGTGCCGGCGCCCGGGGCCGGGGGCCGGGGCGACCGGCAGCCGCAGCGCGAGCTCGTTGCGGACCAGCGTCCGCAGCCGGGCCGGGGTGGCGAAGGGGGCGACGTTGGCGACGACCGCGTCGACCACGTCGGCGGCAAGGTCGGCGCCGAGCCCGGCCGCGACCATGCCCTCGCGCAGCGCCGCGATCCGCCGCGGCTCCGGCGTCGGCTCCTCCGCGGCGCCAGCACCCTCCTCCAGCTGTTCCTTTTGGTCCTCAGGGGACCATAAGGAACAGCTGGACGGGGTGGGGTCGCCGCCGGCCGCCATCTCGCCGAGCAGGTCGGCGAACGGCTTGGCTTCGCTGACCAGGCGCTGCACCGCGGGGGTTTCGAGGCCCTCGCGGGTGGCCGCGTCGTTTCGGACCACGTGGGGTTCGTTCATCGACGGCGGCTCGATGACCGTTTCCGCCGCCTCCCCGCCGTCGTCGTACACGTCGATCCGCGGGCCGCCGGCGCGCGCGTCGACCTCGACGCATTTCTTCTGGAAGAAGCCGGCGACGCCGCCGATCAATCCCTCGCGGCGGGTCACGATCACCGCCTCCGGCCCGAGCTCGGCGCGGATCTGTGGCAGCAACTCGTCGATCGATGCCCCCCGATAGGTCTTCGTCTCCGTCGTCACGAGTACGTCGCTCATACCTGGACAACCCCCATGTTCTCGACCCGGACTCCGGGCACGATCTCGTTGTAGGAACAGACAGTCAGTTGCGGCAGCGACTGCTCGCACAGTCGCCGCAGGTGGCGGCGGGCGCGGCCCGAGCAGAGCAGCACCGGCCGCGCGCCCTGGGCCAGCGCCGAGTCGAGCTGGCGCCCCAGCGCCGCGACCAGCGCCTGGGCGCGCGAGGGCTCCATCGCCAGCTGCTCGCCGTCGGGCGTCTGCGCCAGCGATTCGCCGATCTCCTGCTCGATCGCCGGGTCGAGCGAGATCGCCCGCAGGCGCATCGCGCCGTCGAGGTGCGGCGCCGTGATCGTCCGCCCGAGCGCCGCCCGCGCGTACTCGGCGAGCACCGCCGGATCGCGGGTGAGCCGCGACTTGTCGCCGATCTCCTCGACGATCGCGCCGAGATCGCGGATCGGCACGCCCTCGCGCAGGAGCGCCTGCAGCACCCGCTGGACCTCGCCGAGCGAGAGCTGCTCCGGCACGACCTCCTCGACCGCCGCCGCGTTGGTCTCCTTCAGTCCGTCGAGGAGCTTCTTCGTCTCCTGGCGGGTGAGCAGCTCGGCGGCGTGGCCGCGGATCGTCTCGGTGAGGTGCGTGGCGACCACCGATTCGGGGTCGACGACGGTGTAGCCGAGCGCCTCCGCTTCGGCCCGCGCGGCGTCCGGCACCCAGGTCGCGGGCAGGCCGAAGGCGGGCTCGGTGGTGGGGACGCCGGGCAGCTGTCCGACGCCCTCGCCGGAGTCCATCGCCAGCTGGTGGCCGGGCATGACCCGCCCGCGGGCGACCTCCGAGCCGCGCACCCGCAGCACGTATTCGTGCGAGTCGAGGCCGAGCTCGTCGTGGATGCGGACCGCCGGGATCACCGTCCCCAGCTCGCCCGCGAGCTGCTTGCGCATCGCCCCGACGCGGCCCATCAGCCCGCCGCCCTGGCCCGCTTCGACCAGCGGCACGAGGCCGAAGCCGATCGCCAGCTCCAGCGGGTCGACCGCGGTCGCGGTGTCGGCGGTCGGGCCGGCGGGCAGCTCCGGGGCGCCGCCGGGCCCGAGCTGCGCCGGCCCGCCCGGCCCGCCCGCCAGCGCGAGCTCGCCCGCCGGCTGCGGCAGCCCGTCCTTCATCGCGTAGGCGACCCCGGCCAGCGCCCCGCCGATCAAGAGGAACGGGATCTTCGGCAGCCCCGGCACCAACGCGAACGCGCAGATCACCCCGGCCGCCACCATCGGCGCCTTGCGCTGGGCGAAGATCTGGCCAGCGATGTCGTTGCCGAGGTCGCGTTCGGAGGCCGAGCGGGTGACCAAGATGCCCGCCGCGACCGAGATCAGGAGCGCCGGGATCTGCGCCGCGAGGCCGTCGCCGACGGTCAGCAGCGAGTAGTGCTGCACCGCTTCGGGGAAGGAGAGGCCCTGCTGCATGACCCCGACGACGATCCCGCCGAGCAGGTTGATCATCACGATCAGGATGCCCGCGATCGCGTCGCCTTTGACGAATTTCGAGGCCCCGTCCATGGCCCCGTAGAAGTCGGCTTCGCGGGCGATGTCGTCGCGCCGCTGGTGGGCCTGCTGGTCGTTGATCTGGCCCGCGTTCAGGTCGGCGTCGATCGCCATCTGCTTGCCCGGCATCGCGTCGAGGGTGAAGCGCGCGGCCACCTCGGCGACGCGCCCGGCGCCGTTGGTGACGACGACGAACTGGATCACGATCAGGATCAGGAAGACGACCAGCCCGACCACCACGTTGCCGCCGACGACGAAGGTCCCGAACGCGTGGACGACCGAGCCGCCGTCGCCGTGGAGGAGGATCTGCCGCGTCACCGAGACGTTGATCGCCAGCCGGAACATCGTCGTCAGCAGCAGCAGCGAGGGGAAGGCGGCGAAGTCGAGCGCCCGCGGGACGTAGAGCGTCGCCACCACGATCGTGATCGCCGAGGCGATGTTGAGGGTGATGAAGAGGTCGATCAGCCCCGGCGGCAGGGGCACGATCATCATCACGACGACGAGGACGACCGCGACCGCGGCGACCAGGTCCGCGTGCGCCATCAGCTTCTTCATCGACGCGCTCATGCGGCGCTCGCGATCGGCGCCCGCCGGCGGGCGGTGCGGTAGACGTAGGCGAGGAGCTCGGCGATCGCGCGGTAGAAGTCGGCCGGGATTTCGGCGTCGAGCGGCACCGCGTCGAACAGCGAGCGGGCCAGCGGTTTGTCCTCGACCACCGGCACGCCCGCACCTTCGGCGACCTTGCGGATCTCCAGCGCGATCAGGTCCTGCCCCTTGGCGACGACGACCGGCGCGGGCCGCTTGCCGTCATAGGCGAGGGCGACCGCGAAGTGGGTCGGGTTGGCGACGACGACGTCGGCGCCGAGCACCGCCGACATCATCCGCCCGCGCGACATCTGCTGGGCGCGGCGGCGCATCGAGGCGCGCAGCTCGGGGGAGAGCTGCTCTTCTTTGTGCTCGCGTTTGACCTCCTCTTTGGTCATCCGCAGCTGTTTCTCGTGTTTGTGGCGCTGCCAGATCAGGTCGATCGCGCCGATCAGCAGGTAGGCGGCCGCCGCTTTCCAGACGATGCCGCCGGCGAGCGAGGCGATCGCGGCGCCGAAGGCGGGCGGTTCGATGCCGGTCATCGCGGCGAGCTTCGACATGTTCGGCAAGAGCGCCATCGCCGCGATCGCGCCGACGACCGACACCTTCACCAGCGCCTTCGCCAGCTCCACCCAGCCGTTCGGCCCGAGCAGGTTCTTCGCCCCCTGGATCGGGTTCAGCCGTTTGAAGTCCGGTTTCAGTCCGGCCGGGTTCAGGTTCAGGCCGACCTGGCCGAGGTTGACGACCAGCGCCGTGACGAAGCAGGCGAGCGCGACCGGGGCGATCGCCGTCGCCATCGCCATCCCGGCGGTGCCGGCGAGGCTGCCGAGGCCCGAGCCGGCCGCCTTGTCGGGATGCCCGGCGTCGCCGAGCATGCCGCGCATCGTGTCGGCCAGGCCGCCCGCGATGTGGGGGCCGAAGACGGCCAGCGAGCCGAGCGCGGCGACCAGCACCACGGCGCCGTTCAGGTCGGTCGATTTCGCGACCTGGCCTTTCTTGCGCGCGTCCTTGCGACGTTTCGGCGTCGCCTTCTCGGCGCGGTCCTCTTTGGGCATCAGATCGCCCCCATCCCGATGCCGGCGAGGCCGGTTTCGACCGAGTGCCGGAGCTGGTCGTAGAACCAGGTGCCCATGAACGGCAGGGCGGCGGCGACGACCAGCAGGCCGACGATGATCTTGACCGGGAAGCCGACCGCGAAGATGTTCAGCTGCGGGACGACGCGGGAGACGACGCCGAAGGCGACGTCGGTGAGGATCAGCGCCAGGAGCACCGGCGCCGCCACCTCGAGCGCCGCGGTGAAGATCCCGATGAAGGCGTCCGACACCGCCGCGGTCATCCGGCTGAGCGACGGGAACGCCAGCATCGGCACCAGTTCGTAGGTGCGCGCCAGCCCGCGGATCACCCAGGCCTCGCCGTCGATGACGATGAAGACGAGGATCCCGACCATCGCGTAGAGCTGCGACATCGTCCCCGACTGGGTGTTGTCGACGGGGTTGACCAGCGAGCCGAAGTTGAGGCCGATCTGCGTGTCGATCATCGCCCCGGCGGCGTCGACGGCGGCGAAGAGGCAGGCGATCGCCATCGCGAAGCCGAGCCCGATGACGATTTCCTTCAGCGCCAGCTCGACGATCCGCACCGCGTCGGCGGGGATCGCCTGCCCGTGCAGGGCGAGCGGCGCGAGGCCGATCGCGATCGCGACGGCGACGATCACCCGCGCCCGCACCGGCACCATCGAGGAGGAGAAGGGCGGCGCCAGCAGGAAGAGCGGCGAGACCCGGGCGAGGACGAGGATGAAGCCGACCAGGGTGTTGCGGTCGAGCGTTTCGATCGTCACGCTCATTCTTCCTTCACCAGCCCGGGGATCGAGTGGTAGAGGTCGGTGGTGTAGCCGACGACCTGGTTCAGCATCCACGGCCCGGCGACGATCAGCACCACTGCGACGGCGAGGATCTTGGGGATGAAGGAGAGCGTCATCTCCTGGATCTGGGTGACCGCCTGGAAGACCGAGACCAGGAGGCCGACGATCAGCCCCGCGAGCAGCAGCGGCAGGCCGACCTTGAACGCGAGCATCAGCGCGTCCGTCGCAAGCTTCATCACCTCGTCCTGGTTCATCAGTGGAAGCTTTCGACCACCGACTGGAAGACGAGGGACCACCCGTCGACCAGGACGAAGAGCAGGATCTTGAACGGCAGCGAGATGAACGAGGGGGGCAGCATGATCATCCCCATCGACATCAGGGTCGAGCTGACCACCAGGTCGATGATCAGGAAGGGCAGGAAGATCAGGAAGCCGATCTCGAAGGCGGTCTTCAGCTCCGAGGTGATGAAGGCCGGGACCAGGACGTAGGTCGGCACGTCTTCGCGGGTCTTCGGCTTTTCGACCTTGGCGAGGCCGAGGAAGAGTTCGAGCTCGTCGTTGCCGGTCTGCTTGAACATGAACTCGCGCAGCGGTTCCTCGGCCCGTTCGAGGGCGACCTTGTCGGAGATCTGGTGAGAGGTCAGTGGGTCGAGCGCGTCCTCCTTCATCGCCTTCAGGGTCGGCGCCATGACGAAGAGCGTGAGGAAGAAGGCGATCCCGATCAGCACCTGGTTGGGCGGCGCGGTCGGCGTGCCGAGGCCGGTGCGGACGAAGCCGAGGACGATCAGGATGCGGGTGAAGCCGGTGGTGCAGAAGATCAGCGCCGGGATGAGGGTGAGGCCGCCGAGCAGGATCAGCAGCTGGACCGCGCCCCCGCCGCCTTCGATCTTCATCCGCGCACCGTCCAGGCCCGCAGCTGATCCAGGATCGGCCCCGCGAAGCCACCTTTCGAGGGACCCTCACTCGTGAGCGTGAGCGTGAGCGGCGCCGGCTCCTCGTCCTCGAGGTCGACCTCCAACAGGCCCAGCGCCCGCGCCTCCTCCTCGGAGTAGCTGCGCACCGGGGTGACGCCGTGCTCGCCGGAGCCGACCACGAGCACCTCGCGGCCCGCCCGCACCACGTGCAGGGACCGGTCGCGGCCGAGCGGCAGCGTCGCCATCGAGGCAAGCCCGGTCCCGGCCGCCTTCTTTTCGCGGCCCGCCTTGTACTGCTTCATCACCCAGCGCAGGCCGAAGATCACCGCGAGCACGATCGCCAGCCCGACGATCGTCCGCGCGATCGAGCCGCCGCCCGCCGCGTGCGCGTTCGCCGCCGAGCTGCCGAGGTCGAGCGGTTGCTTTTCGCTGCCGCCCGAGGCGGCGGCGAGGATGAAGGGTGCGGGCAGGTTCATGCGGGTGTGGCCCGGTCTGGACCACCCCCGTAATCGGCCTGAACGTCCAGCGCTTTAGCCGGGCACGGCCTCCTCCTCGGAGTTCATCCCCGCGTTGCCTGGTTCTGGAATTTCCGCCTCATCGATTTCGGGTGGAGGGGGCGGAGCCTCGACCACCGGGGCGGCGATCTCGGTGATCCGCAGCCCGAGTTCCTCCTCGATCGCGACCACCTCGCCGCGCGCGATCACCCGCCCGTTGACCAGCAGGTCGACCGGGTCCCCGGCCAGCCGCCCGACGGTGACGACGCTGCCGATCCCGAGCGCCAGGGCGTCGCCGATCGTCATCCGCGTGCGGCCGATCTCGACCGCCAGCTCGACCGGCACGTTCTGCAGCCGGCCGAGGTCGGCCCCACCGACGCTTGTCGCCCTCTGGGCGACAAGCGTCGGGTCGGGCGGGGCGGCGCTGTCGAGGTCCTCGTAGATCCGGTCTTGGCGCTCCTCTTGCATCTGTCCCTCCATCACTGGACCACCAGGTCGGTGAAGACGATCCCTTTGACCTTGACGTCGGTGGTGCGGTCGACTTCCTTGCGGATCCGCATCTGGAAGCGGTGGCGCGCCTTGCGCGCGGTCAGCGCCGTCGCGGGCACCCCGGTCAGGTTGTCGGTGACGATCTGGCGCACCAGCGGTTCCTGTTCGAGCGTGCCGAAGCCTTCCGCGGGCGGCGCCGCGCCTTCGCCGCCGGTCGACTGGCCCGGCGCCAGCACCAGCGCCACGGTCACTTTTGCGTAGCGCCCGCCCGCCAGGTTGAGGAGGAATTCTTTCGGCATCACGTAGACGGTGCCTTCCACCTTCACCTTCGATTCCGACTTCGGCGCCAGCACCATTTTGTAGGCGAGGCCGGCGACGACGAGCGCGCCGATCGCGATCAGGATCAGTTTCTTGCGGCCCTTCACTGCGGCACACCTCCTTCTGGACTGCTGCCGCGCAGCAGGGCGATTTCGACCCGGCGGTTGCGGCTGCGGCCGCCTTCGGTCGCGTTCGGGGCGATCGGGCGCTCGCCGGCGACGCCGCTCGCTTCGAGCCGGCGCGCCGCCACCCCCTGGCCGATCATGTACCGGACGACGCCGGTCGCGCGGGCCACGGAAAGCTCCCAATTGCTGGGGAATTGTGAGGTCGAGATCGGCACGTCGTCGGTGTTGCCCTCGACCGAGATGTCGTGATCGCGGTCGACGTTGACGAGGTTGGAGATCTCGGTGAGGAGCGGCGCGGCCTCCGGCTTCAGCACCGCCGAGCCGGAGGCGAAGAGGACGTGGTCGGTGAGCAGCCGGATGACCAGGCCGCGCCGCGTGATCGTCGTCTCGATCGCCCGGGAGAAGCCGTGTTCCTGAGCGTAGGCGTCGAGCTTTTCCTTCAGCCGGCGGAACTGTTCTTCTTCGGCGTGCAGGGTCGTGGCCTGCGAGCGCTGGGTCGCCAGGGCGGCGATCGCGGCGGCGGCTTTGTGCGAGGTCGCTTCGCTGCCGCCGTTCGGGATGATCGAGCCGCCGCCGCTCAGGATGTGCGGGCTGAAGGCCTGCTCCAGGGTCTGCTTCAGCGTCTTGAATTTGGAGACGTTCACCGCCGAGATCGAGAAGAGGACGACGAAGAGCGCGAGCAGCAGCGTGATCATGTCGGCGTAGGTGAGGAGCCAGCGCTCGCTCCCGCTGCCGCCCTCGCCGCCCGCGTCGCCGCGGCGGTTCTGCTGGCGTCGCCGCCGCGAGGAGGGGGGACGCATCAGGCCGCCGCCTTCACCGGCTCGGGCTGGGACTCGGCCGCGCCTTTGCCGGCCGGCGCCGCGGCCGCCTTCACCGCGCGGCGCTCCTCCGGCGGCACGAAGGCCTCGAGCTTGTCGGCGACCACGCGCGGGTTGTCGCCCGCCTGGATCGCGAGGAGGCCCTCGATCGTCAGTTCGCGCAGCGAGGTCTCGGCGTCGGCGATGTGGTGGAGCTTCGAGGCGACCGGCAGGAAGACGACGTTGGCCGAGGCGACGCCGTAGAGGGTGGCGATGAAGGCGCCGGAGATCGCCGGGCCGAGGGTCGCGGGCTGGTCGAGGTTCTGCAGCACGTGGACGAGCCCGAGGACGGTGCCGAGGATCCCCATCGTCGGCGCGAAGCCGCCCGCTTTCTCGAAGATCGCGCGGTCGGCGGCGGCGCGCCCCGAGGCGCCGTCGATTTCGTTCTCCAGCACCTGCAGGATGACCTCCGGTTCGGTGCCGTCGACGACCAGCTGCAGGCCTTTGCGGGTGAACTCGTCGTCGAGGTCGGCGACGCCTGACTCCAACGCCAGCAGGCCCTCGCGCCGCGCCTTCTCGGCCAGCGAGACGAGCTGGTCGACCCGCCCCGACATGTCGTGCTGCTCGGCCGACATCGCCCGTTTGTAGAGGCCGGGGATCCGTTTGATCGACTCCATCGAGGTGGAGGCGAGCGTGGCGCCGAGGGTGCCCCCGAACACGATCAGGATCGCGGGCGGGTCGATGAAGGAGCCGATCTGGCTCCCCTCCATCATCGCGCCCATGAGCAGGCCCACACAGGCGAGCCCGATTCCTATCGCGGTCGAGGCCTTCATCAGTTCTCCGCCGGGTAATCGACAGCGCGCAGCCGAGCTTCAGCGATCTGCGGGCCGGTGCGCTTGAGGGCGCGCTCGAGGATGCCGACGCGCCACTCGCGGACCGCCGCCGTCACCGAGTCCGGGGACTCGGCGACGACCAGCTTCGTCCCCGTGGTCAGGGTGACGGTGGTGTCCGGCGTCGACTCGACCGTGAGGACGAGGTCCGGGTTCAGGTCGAACTCGTGTTCAGACCCGCCGAGTCGGTGCAGGCGGATCATCGCTTCAGGTTGACCAGGTTCTGCAGCATTTCGTCTGCGGTCGAGATCACCCGCGAGTTGGCTTCGAAGCCGCGCTGCGCGCTGATCATGTTGGTGAATTCGGAGGCGAGTTCGACGTTCGACATCTCCAGCGTGCCGCTGATCGTCAGGCCGAACCCGCCGCCGGGCGTGCCGTCCTGGGCTTTGCCGGAGGCGGCGCTTTCGATCCAGTTGCTGCCCGAGGTGCGGACCAGGCCCGCTTCGTTGGCGAACTTGGCGATCGAGATGTAGCCCGCGGTGACGCGTTCGCCGCCGCCTTCCGGCACGTAGCTGACCGAGCCGTCCTGGCCGATCGCCACGTCGGTCGCGCCTTTCGGCACTTTGATGTAGGAGTTCGGCGCGCCGGCGCCGGATTCGGTGCGGCCCATCACGAACTCGCCCTGCTGGGTCGTCAGGAAGCCTTCGTCGTTGAAGGTGAAGTCGCCCGCGCGGGTGTATTCGACCGCGCCCGGCAGCGCCGGCGGCGAGCCTTTGGCGACGATGAACATGCCTTCGCCCTGGATCGCCACGTCGGTCGTTTCGCCGGTCGACTGCAGCGAGCCGCCGCCCATCAGGTTGTCGATCGAGGCGAGCTGGACCCCGAGCCCGACCTGGGCCGCGTTGCGGCCGGCCTGCCCGTTGCCCGGCGCGGTCGCGCCGATCACGGTCTGGGAGAGGGAGTCGGCAAAGCTGACCCGGCTCCCCTTGTAGCCCACGGTGTTGACGTTGGCGATGTTGTTCGCCGTCACGTCGAGCATCGTCTGGTGGTTCTTGAGGCCGCTCACGGCGGCGTACATCGCGCGCATCATGGTTGCGTCGTGTCCTTTCTCATGCGATTACGGCGGTGTCGATGTTGGTGAAGACCTGCTCCTTCATCTGCGACTGGTCGACCGCGGTGATCACGGTGCGGTTCTGCGGCGCGACCACGTAGGCGGTCGAGTCGACCAGCACCACGGCGGCGCGGGAGCCCTTCTTGGCGGCCAGTTCCACGCCCTTTTCGAGCCGCGCCGCGGTCGCCGGGTCATTTGCCCCGATGCCGCGCCGCTGCACCCGTTCGGCGGCGTGCTTGGAGAACTTCAGCTCGTCGGCGAAGGCGGGGCCGCCGGTCGGGGCCGCCGGCTTTTGCGCAGGGCGGGGCGCCGGCGTATAGCCGATCGAGCCCGCGCCGCCGATGCCGCCTACGGCGCTCATGAGACCTTCGTCACCGCCCCGGCCGGGATGCCGGATTCGCCGTTGATCGTCAGCGAGAAGCCGCCTTCGCCGAAGTCGACCGATTCGACCTTGCCTTCCGAGGTCGTTTCGTCTTCGTTCAGGTAGGTGACGTCGTGGCCGACCAGCGACAGCGACTGGTTCACCGCCAGCATCTGGTTCTGTTCTTCGTTGGCGACGGCCAGGTTGGTGACCTGCTCGAGGGTCGAGAAGGCCGCCATCTGGCTCATGAATTCCTGGCTGCCGACCGGGCTCATCGGGTCCTGGTTTTTCAGCTGCGCGACCAGGAGCTGCAGGAACTGGTCCTTGTTCAGCCCGTTGGCTTCGGCCTGCGCTTTGACTTTGGCCGCTTCTCCGCCGGTTGCCCCGGTGGCCCCGACCCCGTCGACTCCGCTGCTCATCTCTGGTTCCTTTCGCTGGTTGCGCTCAGGCGAGGACGTCGACGAGGACGCCGCCCCCGAGGTCGATGGTCTGGGTCTGCTCCGCAGTGGCGAGCGTCTCGGCCGAGGCGCCGCGCGCCCCGCCGCTCGGCGCCGCCGCGCCGTTCTGATCGCGGCCGCCGTGCGCGGCGCCCGCCGATTCGCCGCCGACCGAGATCTGCAGCGAGCTCAGTTCGAGCCCCTGCGCGGCGAGCCGCCGTTGCAGTTCGCCGGCGGCGGTTTCAAGCATCTGCGCCGCGTGCGGCGTCTCGGCGACGACGGTCGCCGCCAGCCCCGCGCTCCCCTGGCGCAGGAACACTTCGACCCCGCCCAGCTGGGCCGGCCGCAGCGTGACCCGCGCCCGCGTGAACCCGTTTTCGCCCGCCATCCGGAGCGTCGCTTCAAGTGCCGCGGCGGGGGAGGGGGCGGCGGGAGCCGGGGAGGAGAAGGCAACGCTCGCGACCGGGGCGGCCGGCGACGCGGGGCCACCGAGCGCCGGGGCGGCGTTGGGCACCGTCGGGGCCGGGGTCGCCGCCTGAGGTGGGGCGGGGGCTTCCGGTGCGCGGTCGGAGCCCGCGGGCGGCTGCCGGTCGCCCGCGTCACCTCCGCCGGTTTCCGTCCCGCCGCCGCTCGCCGGCTTCCCCGCGGGGGGAGCCGTCGGGGCCTCGGCGGGCGCTTCGGCGGGAGGCGCCTTCGGGGTGGCAGGGATGGAGGCTTCGGGCTGCGGGGCGGCGGTCGCGGTCGCCTGCGGCGCGGCCGGGATGCCCGTCGAGAGCGGCGGGTTCGGTTTGGACGCCCCTTCCGCCGTGACGGGCAGCGTGATCGGCCCCGTCGAGGCCGGGGTGGGTGAGGTCGACGCTTCCGTCGATTCACCCGCCGCGGTCGGGGTCGTCGCGGCGCCCGGAGCGTCGCCACCTTCCGCGGGGACCTCGTCCTGCGCGATCGCGACGGTCGGCACCGCACTCGCTGCGGTCGGGTCGGCCGGGACCGGGGCAGCGGTGGTCGCCGTCCCGCCCGCGGCGGTCGGCATGGAGGTCGGTGCCGGGGTGAGCGTCGCGGCCACCGCCGCTTCGCCCGCGGCCAGGGCGGCCGTCGGTTCGCCGGCGGCGGCTTCGGCGGCCGGAGCTTCGCTCGCCGTCCCTTCCGTGGGCGCCACGGTTCCTTCGGCCGGCGCGGCGGTCCCCTTCGCCGGAGCCGCGGGAGTCGCCTGCGGCCCTTTCTTCTTGTCGCCTTCCGCTGGTGCGGTCCGGGCGGTGGATTGGTCTTGCAGCAGCCCCGCGAACGGGGGTGCCGTGCCTGGTGGCCCGGATCTGGGCGGCGGGGCGCCCGGTGGGCCGGACGGCGGGAAGAGCGCGCTCAGGGGGAGTGTGCGCTGGTAGACCATCGTGCTCACAGCGCTCCCCCGAAGGCGTTCGCGTAGCCCGCGGCGTAGCCGAGCACCTTCTTCACGTATTCCTGGGTTTCCGGGTAGGGCGGGATGCCGTGGTACTGCTGCACCGCGCCGGAGCCGGCGTTGTAGGCCGCGAGGGCAAGTTCGGTGTCGCCGCCGAATTCGGCCAGCTTTTCGCTCAAAAGGCGGGCGCCGGCGTCGATCGACTGGGCCGGGTCGTGGGGGTCGGTGACCCCGAGGCTCGCCGCCGTTTCCGGCATCAGCTCGGTCAGCCCCTGGGCGCCCGCGGAGCTGCCCACGGTCGGGTCGAAGTGCGACTCCTGTTCGATCAGCCCGGCGAGCAGCGCCGGGTCGACGCCGTACCTCGCGCACGATTCTTCGATCAGCGACTGGAAGGGGACGGTGCCGTTGCCGGGGCTCGCGGCCGTGGTCGTCGGCACCGCTGCGGCCGTCGTTGCGGCCGTGGAAGTGGGGGTGAGGGCGGTGGCTTCGCCGAGCGCTGAGGTCGCCGGGCCGCCGGCCGCGGTCGCTTCGGCCAGCGCGGCGCCGAACGACCCCTTTCCGGATCCGGTTTCGACCGCCTGGATCATGCTCTGGAGCTGCGCGACGCGCGCAGCCGCCTGGCTAGCCGCGCCGATCCCGCCGGTGGCGCCCGAGGAGATTCCCACCGCGGGGTTCACGCCTGCCTCCGTCGGTGCCCGGCCAGCGCCAGCTCGTCGAGCTGGGCGCTTTCGGCCCGCGCCAGCTCCCGGTCGTGCTCGGCGCGGCGACGGTCCCGCAGCCGGTCGAGCGCCTGTCGCTCCCGCGCCGCGGCCTCGAGGTCCCGGCGCCGGCGGCCGACCTCGTCGCGGCTCGCATTCAGGTCGCGGACGGCAACCGCCCGCCGCCCCGCCAACCGCTCCAGATAAGCCTGACTCGCCGCGAGATCCGTCCCCGACAAGACCTCGCCGCAACCCGAGGCGCCGCGAACCTGCTTCCGCGCGTCCTCGATCGTCGCGTCCACCTGCCCGAGCGCCGCCTCCTCGCCCGCCTGCCGTCCGAGCGCCGTCGCCAGCTCCTCCTGCGCCCCGCGCTCCTTCTGCCGACGGATGTCATGCACCCGCTCGAGCCTGAACCTGAAGTTCCTTTCCGTCACGCCCCGTTGATCGCCCAAAACGTCCCGGTCTTTAGGCGGAGTGAGGTGGGCGGGGGTGAAGGGACGGGCGGGGGTGCGGGGCGCTGTCGGCCGTCCGAGGATGGTCCTGGGCTCCTCATGGGGGTCCTGGCAGGCTGTGACCCCCATGAGGAGCCCAGGACGTGAGGCGTTCGTGGGAAAGCCGGCACAGGGACGTGAGGAAGTCGGACTTACGTGACGATCACTGCGGAGAGCTTCCACACCTCGGCCGGATCCGTGACGAAGATGCCGGGAACGTCACACTTTCCGGCCCTGGGAGGCCCCTTTCGGGCCGGGATCCAGGGGTCGGAATCGCGCTGCGTGGATTACCCGTCCTATAGCACGGTCAATCCACGCAGCGCGTAGGT
>CALCIA010000332.1 GCA_937907435.1 uncultured Actinomycetes bacterium | reverse complement strand
GCCCGGGCCGTGGCGAGAGGGGCGCGTCCGTAATCCGGGCGACAGCTTGCGGGGTCCGGGCCCTCCCGGGCGACAGCTTGCGGGGCCCCGTCCCTTCCGGGCGCCGGCCCGCCGGTTGAGTTCGCAGTAATCCGCGGATAGCGCGGAGAAGTGCGAACTCGCCTGAGGGGCCTATCGTCAGTGGGGGTTGCCGGCGGCATCGCCCAGGTCGGCGTCGGCTAGCTCCTGCCGGGAGTTGACGCCGAGCTTCGGGTAGATCCGCTTGAGGTGGGTGCGGACGGTGTTGGGCGAGAGGTTGAGGCGGCGGGCGATCTCGCGGTTGGTGCGGCCGCGGGCCGCCTCGCGGGCGACCCGGAGCTCGGCCGCGGTGAGCCGGTCGCGGTCGCCGCGGGTGCGGGACCGGCGACCGCCCGCCAGCCGCAGCTCGGCGTGGGCGGCGGCGGTGAAGTGGGCGGCGCCCGCCGCCTCGGCGAGGTCCAGGGCCTCGTGCAGCGGCGCCCGCGCGTCGACCGGCCCGACCCGCCGGCGGGTGAAGGCGCCGTAGGCGAGCAGGGCTTCCGCCCGGGCCAGCGGCAGGTCCACCTCGCGCAGGAGCTCGATCGCCGCCTCGAACGACCGGGTTGCCGCCGCGACGTCCCCCTCGTCGTCGAGCAACCGGGCCGCGCTCAGGGCGGCGGTGGCCTTCGGCCAGCGGCTGGGATGACGGCTCGCGACGTCCTCCAGCCGCCGGCCGACCCGCGCGGCGTCCCCGCGACGGCCGACCGCCAGGTGGGCCTGCACCGCGAACCCCGCCCAGGGCTGGTTGGAGGGCTCGCGGATGCCGGCCGCGTCGACCAGCCGCTCGATCTCCAAAAAGACGACGGAGGCGCGCTCGTCGCCCTGCCAGAGGAGGCCGATCGCGCGGCTCAGGCGCGACCAGAGGCCGATCAGCCAGAGGTCCGGGTCGGGCGCCCGCCGCAGCGCGATCTGGCGATGCTCCTCGCTCTCGGCGAGCCGCCCCAGCCAGAGCAGCGCCGCGGAGCGGATCAGCGAGGCGATCGGCAGGGCCATCGGCGTCAGCTCCGAGAATTCCTCCGCCCGATCGGCCTCGACGAGCGCCGCCGCCGGGCGTCCCCACCAGACCAGGAGGTTGCCGATGAAGTTCGTCACCGTCGCGATCCCGTTCGCCGCCCCCGCCTCTTCCAGCGCCTCGCGGGCCAGGCACAGCGCCCGCAGGGAATCCTCGTAGCGCTCCGCGCACTTGGCCACGTGGGCGAAGCCGTAGATCGCCGCGGTCGGCCAGATCAGCTCCGCCGGGTCGAGCAGCTCGGCTGTCGTCCCCGCCCGCAGCCGGCGGTCGATCGGCTCGACCGCGGCGGTCGGCCAGGGCTCGCCGCACTCGATCGCCAGATGGCCCCAGCGCGCTTCGGCGGTCTCGCGCAGGCCCGGCTCGCCGGCGGCCAGCTCCCTTGCCCTTGCCGCCAGCGGCAGCGCCGCCGCCGGCCCGCGCGCCATCCAGGCGATCGAGCTGCGGTCGAGCAGCGGCCGCACCGCGGCGGTCGGATCGTTCGCGACGGCGACCTCGACCGCCTCGCGGAGCTGTTCGTCGCCGAGACCGCCGGCGCCGGTCAGGTAGTTCGCCTGCCCCAGCGCCCGCAGCGCCTCGACCCGGATCCGCCAGTCGAGACCGGTGCCGGCGAGCAGCCGCCCGCAGACCGCGCCCGCGTCGGCCACCCGGGCGACGCCGACCAGCGAGCGCGCGTGGAGGAGGAGCAGCTCCGGCGGGCACCGGTCGCCGCGGAACCTGACCGCCGCCTCGAGGTAGCGCGCCGCCCCCGCGGCGGCGCCGGCGGCAAGCGCGGCGCGGCCCACGCGCTCCAGCACCTCCGCCGCGCGCCGGTCGCCGGCCAGGTCGGCGAGGATCGCGTGCTCGGCCGCCTCCTCCTCGTAGCCGCCCGCGGCGAGCAGCTCGAAGACGCGGGCGTGGAGGCGGCGGCGCAGCGCCGGCACGATCTCCTCGTACAGCGACTGGGCGAAGAGCGGGTGGGCGAAGCGCATCCAGCCGCCTTCGTCCTCGACCACCAGGCCGCTCGCGGTGAGCGCCTCCAGGGCTCTCCGTTCCTGCTCGGGATCGAGCGCGGCCGCGGCGAGGGCGAGGTCGACCCGGAACCGCACCCCGATCACCGCCGCGCAACGGGCGCAGCGCATGCCGGGCGCGTCGAGCCCGGCGAACTTCCGCAGCAGCAGGTGCCCGTGGCCGTCACCCTCGCCGTCGGGCTCGGGAATCCCCTCGCCGCGGGCGAGGAGCCCTCCGAGCTGCTCGATCAGGAACGGATTGCCGCGGCAGAGCTCCCACGCGCGGGCCGCCATCGCCGGCTCCGACGAGGCGCCGGCGCTGCGCTCCAAGAGCCGCCCCGCGCTGCCCCGATCGAGCGGGTGCAGCCGCACCGCCCGCGCGAACCCGCCCGCCTCGAGGTCGGCGACGACCTCGTGGGCGCCGGTCGGCCAGGGTCGCAGCGCGCCGATCACCGCCACCGGCAGAGGGGCGAGCCGACGGGCCAGGAAGGCCAGCAGGCCGATCGAGTCGGCGTCGGCCCAGTGGAGGTCGTCGAGGAGAAGGAGCAGCGGCGGATCGCCCGGCCGCCGCGCCCGCAGCCAGCGCAGCAGCCGCAGGTAGGGCGCCGAGGTCTCGACCGCGCCGCCGCGTTCGCCGATCAGCGCCTCACCGTCGGCGCCGAGCGAGGCGAGGATCTGGGCGATCAGACCGAACGGGACGACCGTCTCCATCGGCTCGCCGCGCCCCCGGCCGACCTCGAACCCGGCGGCGAGCTCGGCCGCCGCCGCGAGGATCGAGGTCTTGCCGAGCCCGGCCTCGCCGACCACGAAGGCCGCTCCACCCGCACCGCGCCGCGCCCCGGCAAGGCAGCCGCCCACCGCCTCCAGACTCTCCCCCCGCTCCAGCAGCGACCCAGCGCTCACGACCCTTCAAACTACAGGCGGCCCGGCGAACCGCCGATGGCTCAGGGGTCTTCGCCGCACTGGAACTTGCGCGTGCTCCAGGTGTCCATCCCGAAGATCTCTTCCTTGGCGGCGCCGAGCGGTTTCGGGTCGAGCGCCGATCCGCCGGCGCCGGGGGACGCGAAGAGTTCTTCCAGCAGCTTCGCCGGGGCGCTCTCGCCGGTGTGCCCGAGGCCCGGTTCGTCGGGATCTCCCGCCTCGTGGCGTTCCTGCCGTTCGGGCCGCAGGTTGTTGATGTTGAACTTGAGCCCGGAGACGAGGAAGTTGGCCGAGTTCTGCGGCGTGAAGCTGGTGCCGGGGGTGGGGCCGCCGCCCGACCAGCCGACGCTCGACAGGGCCCAGCTCGGGGTCCTGTTCCCGTTCCAGGGGTTGCGCGAGCCACTCCCGTGCGCGTTCGGGCACTGGTAGTCGAGGGCGGCGGGAAGTTCGGGGCTGCCGCCTTCGTCCCAGGTCGTGTGCCGGGGCGAGACGACCCACTTGGTGAACGCCAGCGGCAGCGTCGCTTCGTAGGCCGCGGTCTGGACCGAGGTCGCCATCGCGCGGCCCATCTGCGCCCGCGCGGTGGTGGTCGAGGGGAACGACCAGGCGCCGCCCGGGTCGAAGTGGGCATCGGCTTCGCGCAGCTTCACCGGGTCGTCGACGAAGACGCTGCCGAAGTGCTCCATCGTCGCCGCGATGTTGGCGTAACGGACGGCGACGTCCTTGGACAGGCTGCGGATCCGCCCGCGGATCGCTTCGGTGTCGTTGGCGACGTTCCCGACCCCGTTGCTCGCGCCGCCGCCGAAGGCTTCGGCGGCGTCGTCGCCGAGCGCGACCATCCCTCCCAGCGCGCCGAGCGCGGGCGCGAAGGCGGGGATCGCCTCGGGGTTGCCGCTGGCGATCAGGCCGACGTCGACGATCGACGACATCGCGTAGAGGACGTCGGAGGCGATCGACCCGTCCATTTCGCTTTCCCGGTTTTCCCTTTCCAGCTTCTGGTCCGCTTCATTGACCGCGCTGACCACGTCCCCGCCGACGTCTTCGAGGTCCACCGACGCCGCGCCGCCATCGGTCGTGATGAAGAACTGCTGCCAGGCTTCGATCCCGGCGTGGACCTGGTTGACGTCGTTCATCTCTTCGGTCAGGCCGCCCCACGTCCCGTTCGGGACGCCCTTCCGCAGCGTTTCGAAGACGGCTTCGCTGAAGCCGCTCTGCGGGCCGGGGTAGGCGACGTCGATGCTCGATTCGCTGAACCGGGTGGTGAAGTGTTCGGCGTAGATGTCGCGCAGGCTGGGGGCGCGCGATTCCGGCGAGACCTTTTCGACGAAGAACCGCTGCGCCTTGGCGATTTCGGCCGGCGTCCCCTTGCACGGTTCCGGGTTCTGCGGCGTGCACGGCCAGGCGGTCGGTTCGCGGAAGACCAGGTCCCAGAGCGCCTTCTGGTTCAGCGGTTGTTCGCCTTCCGAGTTCGACCAGCCGGCGCCCATCGCCGAGTTCGCCAGTTCCCACTGCGACTGCTCGTTGCGGCGCAGGACGCCGCTGACGCGGCCGTTGCCGAGCATCGGGTTCGCGCCCCCTTCGGAGATTTCGGGATCGTCGCCCTGCCCCTGGACGAAGGCGGATGAGGGCTGGTAGAGGTCGGTCGAGGCGACCACGGTGAGGCCGCCGAAATCACGGTTCACCATCTTCTTCTTGGCGTCGTCGTAGAACGGCCGGCGGTAGTTGGCGACGATGTCGTGGGCGGCCGGTTCGCCGAGGATCCCGATGTTGCCGGCGACGCTGCCGAAGCCGTGGACGTTGGCGCTGTTCCAGATCTTCGCCAGCTGCTTCGGTTCGGTCGGGTAGCCGCTGCCGACCCAGTGGGTGCCGTCGGAGTCGACGGTCGGGATCGTGTCCTGCAGCCAGTCGGTGTCGTTGCCGCCCGGCCAGCACCAGCCGGACTGGTGGCCGAAGTCCTGCAGGATCAGCAGGTTGCCGGGCTGCCCTTCGGTCGCGCCCGCCGGCGGGCTGATCCACTTGTGCAGTTCCTGGTCGAGGAAGTAGATGCCGGAGTAGTCGGTGGCGCAGTTCGCTTCGAGCACGGTGTAGGTGCCCTGGGCCAGCACCTGGCTCGGGTCGGAGCCGTCGAGGACCAGCAGCTGCATCCCGATCGCGCCGTCCGGGATCGTCCCCGACTGGTAGCGGGCGGCGCCGACGGCGATGGTGTTGGCGGTCGTCGACGGCGCTTCCTTCAGGCTCGGCGTCCATTTCGTGTCGAGGTCGAGGAACTCGGGCGAGATGAATTCGTAGACCGAGCCGGTGATCAGCTGCATGTAACCGTTGAGGGTGCCCGCCGACCCGGCGCCGGTCGGGAAGCCCGGGAATTCGGCGGCCGCCGACCTGGGCAGGGCCGCCGGGGTGACGAAGAAGCTCTGGTTGGCGTGCCCTTCGGTCAGCCCTTTGCGGCCGATCACCGACCAGTCGCCGCCGGCGAGGTCGACCGCCCCGGCCGGGGTCTGCCCCCGTTCGGCGGCCGTCGTGCCGCCGATCGCGTCGATCGCTTCTTCCAGGCTCTTGCCCTGGGACTTGCCGAGGCTCCCCCCCGGCACCGGCCTGCCCTGGCCGGTGAGGATCACCGTCTGGTCGTTGCCGACGTGATCGATCGCTTCCAGCAGGTCGAGGCTGCCGCCGCTCTTCCAGGCGCCTTCGGCGTTCGGCGTGAAGGTCTGTTCGGCCGGCCCCCATTCGCCGTTCACCGGGCTCAGGGCGGTGGCGCTGAGGACCAGCAGCTTCACCCCTGCCTTGACTTCGCTCGCCTGCCGGGGGAACGATTCGCCGCCGATCCAGGTCCGGCCTTCGCTGCCGATCGTCTGGATCGGCATCCCCATCGGGCTGGTCGTCTGCGGCGCGGTGATCGTCACCTCGTCGAGGCCCGGCTTGCCGCCCGGCGCCGTCGCGGTGAGGCCGAGGACGTAGTTGCCGGGGACGTCGGGGACGAGGATCGGTTCGGCCGCGTCCGGGTGCTCCAGTTCGGCCGCCGACCCTGCCGGCGCTTCGACGATGTGCCAGCTCGTTTCGGGCGGTTCGACCGTCGAGGCGCGGGCGAGCGCCCGGTCGGCGTCCGCTCCGGTGGCGGCCCCGCTCGCGGGCTTGCGACCGGGCCAGCGCACCGTCCCCCGCAGCCGGACCGGCTCGCCGACGCCCGCGCGGCCGTCCCGGCCGGCCCCGACCAGGGGCCGGTCGCGCGGGACCCAGAAGCTGCGCACGTCCTTGGAGTAGACGCCGTTGCGTTGGAGGGTCTGGACCTGCAGCCGGTTGCGGCCGAACCGCAGGCCCGCTTCGACGCCGAAGCCGCCCTCGAAGCCGCGGCCGTCGTCGTCGAGATGGAGCCGCCGGTCGACCCGGTGCCCGTTGAGCAGCACCTTGGGGAGGCTCCCCGTTTCCCACAGCCGCTTCTTGGTCCGCACCCGGACCAGGTGGCCGGCGCGATGGCGCCAATCGGGCCGGTAGGTGATCTTGGCCGCCTCGTCGTCGCGCTTCATCGCGATGAAGCGGACCGTGGCGGTGTGGCGGTCGCCGTCCCGCCCCGCCTTCGCCGTGAGGGTGTGCTCGCGCAGGCCGAAGCCAGGGCGCGGCCTGATCGTCCCCCGCCACCGGTCGGCGGCCACCCGCCGGAAGCGCCTGGTGACGTCACGGCCGTCGAGGCGCACCTCGAAGCGCGCTCGCGCCCGCTTGGCGCCCCGGCGCCCGTCCACCTTCACCCGCACCACCAGGCGGCCGTGCCCGACCAGGACCGTCGCATCGTCGCGCGGCGAGATGATCTGCGGCCGTGCCGCGAAGCCGCTGTCTGGGACGAGCGCCAAGCAGAGCGCCGCCCCCGCGAGCCCGAGCAGAAACCCCGCCGCACCCCACCATCGGCTCGGCACGCGGTTCGGCTCTACATGCATCCCCCCGGACGCTATGGAGCCTCGCCGCGGAGCGCGCCCCCCGCCCCGGGTGATCTTTAAGGCGACCCGGCCGCGCCGCCCTGGACACTTGGACTAACCCGGGTTATGCGGGGCCCGGGCGGTGTCTAGATTGCCGCGCGATGGCGACCCGGGACAGCAGGAACGACGGCGCGCGGACGGGCCGATGGCTCGGCGTCACCGCGCTCGCGATCCTTCTCGCCGCCACCCTCGCCCCGGGCGCCGCCGCTGCCGCGAAGGCAAGGAACGGCGTGCAGGTGCTCTGTTACCAGCCCGGGTCCAGGGTCCTGCGCCTCCCGCTGGGGCCGGCCGGCCGGCGCTGCGGACACGGGGAACGCATGCTGCGCCTGACGGTCGGCGCGCCGGGGCCGAGCGGCGGCATCGGCGCCCCGGGACCCAAGGGCGCGCCGGGGCCGAGCGGCCGAGACGGCGCCGCGGGCGCGCCGGGGCCGGCCGGTCCGCTCGGGCCGGCCGGGCCGAGCGGGGTCGCGGGGCCGCCCGGGCCGCCCGGCGACTCGCTCCTCGGGCGGCCCGCCGGGGGCGCGCTGAGCGGGACCTTCCCCGACCCGACGCTCGCCGCGGGCGCGGTCGCGATGGAACAGCTGACCGGCGACGTCCAGGCGTTGCTGCCGACCGCCGATCAGCAGGCGGCGCTGGCCGCGAGCCACGCTCCCTCCGCGTCCAGTCCCTTCCTCACCGCCACGACCCCGGTCCCGGCGGCGCGCGTGAGGGCCGCCTCGAACCCGGCGAACCAGGTGTCCTTGACGAGCGGCCAGGAGCTGTCCTGGCCGGCGGCGGAATTCAACGTCGGCGGCCTCTACGACCTGAGCACGTCCCTCACCGACCTGACCGCCCACGTCAGCGGGATATACGAGGTCAGCGCCAACCTGCAGATCGTCTACACCGACGGCAACGACGAAGGCGAGGTCGAGCTGGTCAAGGGCGCCACGACCGTGATCGGCGCGGCCGGCTGGCAGATGGACCCCACCCTTCCCGTCGGACAGGGGCCCGCCTTCAGCGCCACCGCGATCGTCCACCTGAACGCCGGCGAAGGCGTCCACGTCACCTGGGCCACCCCGAACGCCAACACCGTCACCGCCGCCGGCGGGTCCTCGTTCTCGATGCACTGGATCGGCCCCGGCTGATCTCGACGGCGGAGGCGGCGAGGCTCCTCGCGGCGGTGAGCGCCGCCGGGATGAATTCGCCTTCGCGCTGGCCGAGGACGGCGCCGACCACGGTCCTGGTGCGGCCGTCGATGTCGACCCGGCGGGCGAAGAGAAGGCAGCCGCCGGCGGCGTCGTCGGAGCCGGTCTTGATCCCGACGAAGCCTTCGTGGCCGACCAGGGCGTTGTAGTTGGCGACCTCGCCGACGACCGGCAGGGAGACCGAGGGCATGGCGACGATCTCGCGAAAGGTCGGGTCGGCCATCGCCGCGCGGGCGAGCTTCAGCTGGTCGGTGGCGGTGGAGACGGTGGTGTCCTCGAAGCCGCTCGGGTCGGTGTAGCGGGTCCGTCCCATCCCCAGCTCGTCGGCGGCCTCGTTCATCTCGGCGACGAAGGCTTCGACGCTGCCCGCCTCGTGGACCGCGAGCAGGATCGCGACGTTGTTGGCGGACGGCAGCAGCAGGGCCTCCAGCGCCTGGCGCTCGCTCAGGACCTCGCCGACTTCTACCGCGACCACCGACTGGCCGAGGTCCATCCGCCGGTGCAGGTCTTCGACGTCGGCCGGGCCGATCGTGAACGTGAACCCTTCCTCCCCCGGCTCCAGCGGGTGGTCCTTCAGCACCAGGTAGGCGGTCATCACCTTGGCGAGGCTGGCGATCGGCACCGGCTCGTCGCCGCCACTGGACCCGAGGCTGCCGAGTCCCTCGACCGCCACCGCCGCCTCGCCTTCGCGCGGCCAGGCGAGGCCGTCAAGGCCGCCAGGGTTGCCCCGACCGGGAGGCCGCCCGAGGCGGTCGGCCGTCGGCAGCCGGTGCTCGCCGCCGCCGCTCCCGCTTCCGCCCCGCGCGAGCACGAGGGCGAGCAGGACGACGGCCGCGGCCGCCGCGAGGAGCAGGGCGTTCTTCAGCCGGGTGATCCGGCGGCGACCCGCGGAGGTGTGGAGGCTCGGCCGCGTCACGCCGTCCGCAGCGCCTCGGTCGGGGTGAGCCGGGCGGCGCGCATCGCCGGGTAGAGGCCCGCCGCGCCGCCGAGCAGGAAGGCGGCGGCAAGGCCGCCGGGGACCGCGGCCGGCGGCACCAGCAGGGTCAGCCCTTCGGCCGCGGCGTAGGCGCCGGTCGCGCCGATGCCGAGCAGGACGCCGACGACGCCGCCGCCGATCCCCAGGACGAAGGACTCGCCGAGGAACTGGACCGCGATGTGGCGCCGGCGGGCGCCGAGGGCACGGCGGAGGCCGACCTCGGAGCGGCGCTCCAGCACCGAGATGATCATCACGTTGGCGATCCCGATCCCGCCGACCAGCAGGGCGACCGCGCCGAGGCCGAGGAAGAGCGAGGTGAAGGCGCCTTCGGCCGCCGCCTGCGCCTGCAGGACGTCGGAGGGCCGGCTGACCGCGACTTCTTCGGGCGCCCAGGGGTCGGCGGCCCGCGGCAGCAGCGCCGCCGCCGCGCGCACCGGCGCTTCGCCCTCGCGGGCGCGGACGTAGACCTTCGACGGGCTGCGGCCGGTGCCGAAGAGGCGCGCCGCGACCGGGTAGCCGACCAGCGCGGCGCTGTCGAGTTCGGGGACCAGCGGCAGCGGCGCGAGGATGCCGGCCACGGTGAAGAGCCGCCCCGAGACGTAGACCTGGTCGAGCCCGCCCGCGCCCCGGATGCCGAGCCGCTGCGCCGCCTTCGCCCCCAACACGACCGCCGGGTAGCGGTCGTTCGCCGGGCCGACGAAGCGCCCGGAGGCCAGCGTCCCTTCCAGCGTCCCCAGCAGCTGCGGGTCGGCCGCCTCGACGGCGATCCCGTTGGTGATCTCGGCCGGCACGTAGGAGCTGCGGCGGACCGTGGCGCCGTCGACCCGGGTGACCGCGGCGGCCGAGGAGACCTCGCCCAACAGGCGGATGCGAGCGCCGGCGGCGGCCGGCAGCCGCGCTTCTTCGCCGAAGAGCGATTCGCCCGGGCCGACCGCGAGCAGGTTGGTCCCCAGCCGTTCGATCTTCGCCAGCAGGTCGGCCTTGCTGGTTTCGGAGATCGCCAGCACCGCGACCAGCGAGGCGATCCCGATCGAGATCCCGAGCACCGAGAGCACCGCCCGCAGCCGCCGCGTACGGATGCCGATCGTCGCCAGGCGCAGCAGGTCGCGGGGCAGCAGACGACTCACCGGGCCCGCGCCTCCGCGTCGCCTTCCACGCGCCCGTCGCGCACCGCGATCCGCCGCGGCACCGAGGCGGCGATCCCCTCGTCGTGGGTGATGATCACGAGGGTCGCGCCGCCCTCGTTCAGGCCGCGCAGCAGCTCCATCAGCTCGCCGCCGGTGCGGCTGTCGAGGTTGCCGGTCGGCTCGTCGGCGAGGACGATCGCGGGCTCGCCGACCAGCGCCCGCGCCACCGCGACCCGCTGGCGCTCGCCGCCGGAGAGCTTGGCGGCGCCGTGGCGCTCGCGATGGGAGAGGCCGACCCGGGCCAGTGCCGCGGCCGCGCGCTCGCGCCGCTCGCGGGCCGGCACACCGGCGTAGAGGAGCCCGTCGGCGACGTTGTCGAGCACCGGCGCCGCCTCCAGCAGGAAGAACTGCTGGAAGACGAAGCCGATGCGGGTCGCGCGCAGGCCGGCGAGCTCGTCGTCGGAGGCGCTCGCCAGGTCGCGGCCCTCGATCGCGACGCTGCCGGCGCTCGGCCGGTCGAGCGTCCCCATCACGTGCAGCAGCGTCGACTTGCCCGAGCCCGAGGGGCCGACGATCGCGGTCAGCTCGCCGCGCCCGATCGCCAGGGAGACGCCGCGCAGCGCCTCCACCCCGCCCGGGTAGGTCTTGCGCACGTCGCGAAGCTCCAGCACCGGCGCGGCGCCGGCCGCGGGGGCGCCGCTCACCGGCCGGTCTCCACGGTCACCCCGGCCCGCAGGCCCTTCCCCGCAACCTCCACGTAGCCGTCCGCGGCCAGGCCGGGGGTGACGACGACCCGCCGCCGGCCGCCCCCTGGATCGCGGACGTAGACCGCGAAGCGCTCGCCGCTGATCGCGACCAGCGCCGTCAGCGGCACGCTCAGCACGTGCCGGCGCACCCGCTGGGTGAAGCGGACGTTGACCGTCGCGCCGTCGAGGGCCGGGATGCGGTGCCCGCCGGTCACCGCGATGGTCGCCTCGACCCCCGGTTCGGCACCTTCGCCCGCCCCGCCTTCGCCGCCGGCCGGTTCGACCGCGGCCAGCCCGCGCACCTCGCCGGGCACTTCGGCGCCGCCGGGGAGGACGACGCCGACCCGCTGCCCGCGATGGGCGATCGACTGCTGGTCGGCTTCCAGCTCGACGCTGACGATCCGGCGCGTGGAGCTGGTGCGGAGGACCGGGGTCGAGGGCGGTTCGGCTTCCCCGCCGGATTCGCCGCCGCCACCTCCGCCCCCGCCGCCAAGCGCCTCGCCGAGCGTCGCCGCCGGCGCGGTCACCCGCTGCGGCCCGCGCAGGAACGCGACCCTCCCCAGCTCGATTTCGCCGGTGGCTTCGAGCCCGAGGTCCTCCTGCCAGGCGGCGACCGCCGCCGCGGTGGTGGAGGTGAAGTCTTCGTCGATGGTCCCGGGTTCGTAGCCGAGCGCCGCGAGGTTGCGCTCGAGCTGTTCGACGTCCTTGCCGTCGGGGACCCCGGCGGCGAGGGTCCGGTAGGCGGGGACCGCCCCATACATGAGGAGCACCGGTTCGCCCGCGACCGCGTAGAGGCGCCCACCGCGGCGGATCACGTCGCCGACCGCGGGCAGCGCGGTCACCGTCCCGGAGAGCCGGGCGAGCACCGTGGCTTCGCCGGCATAACCGATCGTCCCGGTGGCGGTCAGGCGTTCGGCCAGGGTGCGCCGCTCGACCTTGCCGGTGAACCCGGCGGTGGTGGTGGACCCGGCCGCGGCGCCGCCGTCGGAGCCGCCGAGCGCCAGGACCGCCACGCCCGCCGCCACCAGCGCCACCGCCGCGAGCGCCGCCGCGCCGCGCAGCGCCCGCCGCCGTCGACCACCCGCCCGCCGACCGGTCCGCCCCTCCCCCACCTCAGCCACCGACGAGGATGCCGTCTTCGGACAGTTCGGGGAACTTGTCCTGGCAGGCTTCCCGCGCCGCTTCGAAGGCCGGTGAGCTGGTGTCGACCCCGGCGAGGTCGAAGTGGAATTTGCCCGGCCCGAGGAATTCCGGGTCCCCCATGTCGATGCCCTGCCCGCGCATGCAGCGGGTGAAGGCCAGCACCCCTTCCTTGAACTCCTCGCCTTCTTCGGCGGAGAGTTCCTGGCCGGCGGCGCCGAGCTTGCCGTTGCAGGCGGCGAGCGCCTTCTTGGTGGTCGGATCGTCGCCGCCGACGTCGACGCTCTTCCCCCGCCGCGGGTCTTCGACTTCGACCCCATGCGCGCGCAGGCATTCGGCGAATTCGAGCCCCGCTTCTTCGCGCGCCGCGCTCCCGCCGCCGCCGCCCGAGCCCGAGCCGCCGCCCCCGCCGCAGGCCACCAGCCCGACCACGCAGAGCGCCAGCGTCGCCGCCACCAGCCAGTCCGTCTTCCTCATCCCAACTCCTTTCGAGTCCTCGCCATCAGCGGATCCGTTTTAGGAGACGGGTGGTCACACGGCGGTCATGCGACCTGTGACCGCTTTGTGACCGGCGGTCGGGCATCCTTGGTCGCGACGATGAGGGTGCTGGTGGTCGAGGATCACGCCGAGCTGGCCGGATCGGTCGCCCGCGTCCTGCGCCGCGACGGGATCGCCGCCGACGTCGCCGGCGACGGCGAGGAGGCGCTCCGCCGCGCCGGGGTCGTCGACTACGACGTGGTCGTGCTCGACCGTGATCTGCCGCGCCTGCACGGCGACGAGGTCTGCCGCGCGCTGGTGGCGCGCGGCGGCGGGACGAAGGTGCTGATGCTGACCGCCTCGGGCACCGTCGCCGAGCGCGTCGAGGGCCTCAACATCGGCGCCGACGATTATCTGGGGAAGCCCTTCGCCTTCGCCGAGCTGCTGGCGCGGATCCGCGCCCTCGCCCGCCGCGCGCAGCCGCCGCTGCCGCCGATCCTCGAGCACGGGGACCTGCGGCTGGACCCCGGCCAGCGGGTCGCGACGCGGGCCGGCGAACGGCTCGCGCTCAGCCCCAAGGAGCTCGCGGTGCTCGAGCACCTCCTCGCCGCCCAGGGCCGCGTCGTCTCCGCCGAGGAGCTGCTCGAACGGGTGTGGGACGAGGCCGCCGACCCCTTCACGACCACGGTCAAGTCGACGATCAACCGCCTGCGGGGGAAGCTCGGCGAGCCGCCCGTGATCGTCACCGTCCCCCAGGGCGGCTACCGGATCTGACCGTGCACCGCCTCCCCTCGCCGACCGTCCGCCTGCGCCTGACCCTGCTCTACGGCGCCCTCTTCCTGATCTCCGGCGCGGCGCTCCTCGCGATCACCTACTTCCTCTTCCGCCGCTCCACCGGGATCAACGTGCTGGTCCCGGCCCAGGAACCGGTGCACATCTCGCCGCAGGTGCGCGAGGCGCTCGAATCGCGGTTCGCCGGGCTCGAACACGCCCGCGCCGACAACCTCCACCAGCTGCTGGTCGGCTCCGGGATCGCGCTGGCGATCATGAGCGTGATCTCGATCGCGCTCGGTTGGCTGGTCGCGGGCCGGGTCCTGCGTCCGCTGCGCACGATGACCGCGGCGACGCGCCAGATCTCCGAGCGCAACCTGCACGAGCGCCTCGCCCTCGCCGGGCCGCAGGACGAGCTGAAGGACCTGGCCGACACCGTCGACGGCCTCCTCGCCCGGCTCGAGGCGGCCTTCGGCGCCCAGCAGCGCTTCGTCGCCAACGCCGCGCACGAGCTGCGCACGCCGCTCACCCTCTGGCGCGCGCTGCTCGAGGAGACGCTCACCGACCCTGACGCGACGCTCGACTCCTTCCGCGCGACCGCGCGCCGCCTCCTCGCGCTCGGCGACGAGCAGGAGCGCCTGCTCGAGTCGCTCCTGACCCTCGCCTCGAGCGAGCGCGGCCTCGACCGCCGCGACCCCTTCGACCTCGCCGCGCTCGTCGAGGCGACCCTCGGCGACCTGCCCCCCGAGGCGAGCGCCCTCGGCCTGCGGATCGACACCGACGTCGAGCCTGCCCCCGCCGCCGGCGACGCCGCCCTCGCGGAGCGCCTCGTCCGCAACCTGCTCGACAACGCCGTCCACTACAACGTGCGCGGCGGCCGCCTGCTGGTGCGGACCGGCACCGGCCCCACCGGCGCCTTCCTCGCGGTCGCCAACGACGGCCCCCTCGTCCCTCCCGCCGAGGTCGACCACCTCTTCGACCCCTTCCGCCGCCTCGGCCCCGACCGCACCGCCCCGAGCGACGGCCACCACGGCCTCGGCCTCTCCATCGTCGCCGCGATCGCCACCGCCCACCACGCCACCCTGACCGCGACGGCCCGCCCCGACGGCGGCCTCTCGGTCGAGGTCAGGTTCCCGCCGCCGCCCCCACTGCTCGTCAGGACATCAGCTGCATCGCCACCAGCATGTACGCCATCCCGGTCGCCATCGCGGTCATCGAGACGCTGATGTCGAGGCCGCCGACCAGCGAGTCCGTCTCGGCGCCGGCGACGACGAGGACGGCGCCGTCGGCGGACGACGCCAGCCCGCCCCACCGGATCAGCGGCGTGCCGACGTCGAGGAGGCGGTAGGCGCTCGCCACCCAGAGCGCCCCCTCGAGGACGAGGTAGGCCACCAGCGTCCAGGTCAGCGCCGGCATGAAGGTGTCCGGGGACCACATGTAGACCATCGCCCCCAGGTCGATCGCCGCCAGCAGCCAGAGCAGGTTGCCGGGGGCGATGCCGCCCGCGCCGGCGAGCCAGCGGACGGCGGCCACGGCGCCGGCACAGGCGAGGAGCAGCTGCCAGACGCCGGGGTCGATCACGAACGGGTTGACGGTGGCCGGCGCGTACATGAGCGCCATCCCGATCGCCATCAGCACGTGCAGGACGTGCCAGGCGCGGCGCTCGCCCGAGGTCATCGCCAGGTGGCCGAGGTGGGCCCCGGCGATCAGCAGGAACATCACCGCGCCGGCGAGCAGCAGCCATTCCGGCAGGAGGTTCGGCCCGGCGGCCGCCGCGTGTCCCAGCGCCGCATGGGAGCCGGCCCCCGCGCCGCCGCCCATCGGCATGCCGCCCATCGAGGTTCCTTCCATGTTCATGGCATCCGCTCGGGGACAACGTCGCCGCTCCCGCGCCGGGGCGTCAACCTGCCCTAAGCGATCACTTAGGCCAGTTGGAATCGGGGCTGCCCGATCGGTTAATCCTCACTGTCACAGGGATTCCCGTGGATAGGTCCGATGCCCACCGCTGAGAGAACCGCGGCCGAATGGATGCGCGAAGGTCACCGCGTGGTGATCGCGACGCTGGTCGAGCGCATCGGCTCGGCGCCGCTCGATCCGGGCGCCCAGATGCTGGTCGACGACGGCGGCCGGATCGAGGGCTCGGTGACCGGCGGTTGCGTCGAGGCGGCCCTGGTCGAAGAAGCCCGGCAGGTGTTCGCCGGCGGCCCGCCCCGGATCGCCGCCTACGGGATCTCCGACGAGGAAGCGGCCGGCGTCGGCCTGATGTGCGGGGGCGCGGTGCGCGTCTTCGTCCACGCCGCCGAGGCGCGGTCGCTGGAGCCGCTGGAGCGGGCCGCCGAGGCGATCGCGGCGGGCGAGCCGGTGGCGGTGGCGACGCTGCTCGACGGCGACTCGGCCGGGGCGAAGATGGCGGTCCTGCCCGACGCGGCGGTCGGCAGCCTCGAAGCGGGCGACCTGCTCGACCACTCGGTCGGCCGCGAGGCGCGTGGCTTCCTCGACAAGGGCGTCTCCACCGTCCGCCACTACGGCAGCGGCGGCGAAGTGATGGGCTCGGCGCTGTCGGTCTACATCCAGGCCTTCGCCACCCGGCCGGAGATGGTGATCTTCGGCGCCATCGACTTCTCCGCCGAGCTGGCTCGGCTCGCCGCCGGCCTCGGGTACGAGGTGACGATCGTCGACGCCCGGCGCCCCTTCCTCGACAGCCCCCGCTTCTCGGAGGCCGCGCACACCGTCGTCGCCTGGCCCGACGAGTTCCTCGCCGACCACCCGCTGGGCCCGCGCGACGCGATCCTCGTCTTCACCCACGACCCGAAGTTCGACGAGCCGGCCCTGCTCGGCGCCCTCGCGAGCGGCGCGGGCTACATCGGCGCCCTCGGCAGCCGCCGGACGCACCGCAAGCGCCTCGCGCGCCTGCGCGACCACGGCGTCCCCGAGGCCGACCTGACCCGGATCCACTCCCCCTGCGGCCTCGACCTCGGCGCCCGCACCCCGGCCGAGGTCTCGATCTCGATCCTCGCCGAGATCATCGCCATCCGCGGCGGCCGCCACGGCACCAGCCTGAGCGAGGCCAGCGGCCCGATCCACGACTCGCCGACGGCCGTGGGCTAAACGAGCGGCCCCTCCGGCGAGTTCGCAGTAATCCGCGGTATGCGCGGATAAGTGCGAACTCACCGCGGTGGGACGGCGGCGTTAGTCCCGCGAAGCGTCGACCATCACCGAGGTCGCCTTCACCGTGGCGACCGCGGGGACGCCGGGGGCGAGGCCGAGCTCTTCGACCGAGTCGCGGGTGATCGCGGCGGTCACCAGGTGCGGTCCGGCCTCGATCTCGACCAGCGCCATCACGCCATCGACCTCGACCGACTTGATCACGCCGGGGAAGCGGTTGCGGGCGGAGAAGGTGTCCTCGGTCTTGTGGCGGCCGGGATGGCTCGCGAGCCGCGCGATCTCGGATTTCGGCACCCGCCGGCGGTTGGCGTCGTCGCGACTCGTCTTGATCTTCCCGGCGCGCGCCCACCGCCGCACGGTGTCGACGCTGACGTCCAGCGCGCGAGCGGCTTCGCCGAGACTCAGGTCGGTCGGCATGGCCAGACTATAGACCGCCTCGCGGGGCTCCCTGAGCGCTCGAGCCGGCCCGCCGCTCGGCGAGCACCGCCTCGTAGTCCTCCTCGGTGTCGACGTCGCGGGGGATCGGGCCGGGCACCGGCACCGTCGCGACCGCGTCGCCGAGCCGGTCCATCAGCCGCCACACGCCCTTGTCGCCGTGCAGGCTCGAGAGGTCGGCGAAGGTCGAGCGGGCGAACGCGAGCGGGTGGCCGCGGCCGTCCTCGTACTCGCAGACCGCCATCGGGGCCTCGCCGCGGCCCGCCAGCAGCGTCGCGACGGTGGTCGGGCGCACGCCGGGCTGATCGCCGAGCATCAGCACCAGCACCTCGACCCGGTCGTCGACGGCCGCCAGCGCCGCCGCGATCGAGGACGAGCAGCCCTCGCCGAAGCTCTCGTTGACGACGACGTCGAACCCCGCCAGGTCGACCTCCTCCCGGACCGCGTCGGCGCCGCCGCCGAGCACGCAGAGCGACTGGTCGAAGGCGCAGGCCCGGGCGACGTCGAGGACGTGGCCGAGCAGCGTCCCGTCGCCGTAGGCCAGCAGCTGCTTCGGCCGCCCGAGCCGGCGCGAGCCGCCGGCGGCAAGCACCAGCCCGCAGACGAACGGGCGCCCGTCGGTCGACTCCGCTGCGGTCATGAGCCGATCCTAGGACGGCCGTCCGGCCGCCGCCGGAGCACCTAAGGAATCGCTTAGCTGAACGCGCGAAGCCGCGCCCGGCGGACTAGGTTCACCCCACGATGAGGATTCCCCCCGGCACCTACGAGCTCGGGCCCGACGATGCGCAGCTCATGGTCCACACCCGCAAGGCGGGCGCCGCGTCCAAGGCGGGCCACAACCTGCTGATCGACGTGCGGTCCTGGAGCGCCACGATCGAGGCCGGCGACGACCCGGCGGCGACGTCGCTGCGCCTCTCGGCCGACTCGGGCTCCCTCCACGTGCGCGAGGGCAAAGGCGGCATCCAGGCCCTCGGCGACGAGGAGAAAGCCTCGATCCGCCAGTCGATCGCCGAAGACGTCCTCAAGGGCGGCACGATCGAGTTCCACTCCACCAAGGTCGAGCCGAGCGCCGACGGCGGCCCGCTCGAGGTCCAAGGCGAGCTCGACCTTCTCGGCACCAAACGCCCCCTCACCTTCGAGCTGAACACCACCGACGACGGCCGCCTCTCCGGCACCGCAACGGTCAGGCAGACCGACTTCGGCATCAAGCCCTACTCCGCCCTCTTCGGCACCCTCAAGGTCGTCGACGAGGTGGAGGTGGAGTTCGACGGCAAGCTGCCGGGGGCGGCGGCTGGGTAGGCGGTTGGTCCGGGGCTCTGCGCCTCCCGGAAGGGACGGGGACCCGCAGGCTGCCGGCCGGGAGGGATGGGACCCCGCAGGCTGTCGCCCGGGTAGGGACCCGCCCCTCTCGCCACGGCCCGGGCGGGCTGTGGCCGTGGCGAGAGGGGCGGGGGGGGGGG
>CALCIA010000331.1 GCA_937907435.1 uncultured Actinomycetes bacterium | reverse complement strand
CCAGGACCCCCATGAGGAGCCCAGGACCTCCCTCGGACGGCCGCAAGCGCCCCGAACCCCCGCCCGGACGGCCACCCGCCCCCCGCACCCCCGCCGGCCCCCCCGTGAAACCAACCATCCAGCCTCGATCCACAGCGAAAGACAACTGACGACTCGGGTCACTAAACGCCGCGCGCCACGTCCTCGTCCCGCAACGGGCTCTTGAGCCGTTCGAGGCTGAAGTGCCTGACCCAATCGGCCGGCGCGCCATCTACGTAGCCACGGATGCCGTGCGCCGCCGACATCGCCCAGGCGAGCCCCCAGGCGCGGTAGCCGGTTATGACATAGACCGACGGATAGTCCGGATCGGGGCCGATGAAGGGAATCCGGTCGTACGGCATGAAGTCACCGGCGAGCCAGCGGCAGTGAATCCTCTTCACCTTGAATCTCCTCTGGACGTCTTCGGCCAGCCTCCTGTAGTGCACGTTCTCGTCATAGGTGGCCGCGTCGTACTCATGACTCTCCCCGCCGAACACCAGCACCGATCGGCCCTCATACTCGGCCGAGCGGATGGTGCGCATCGGATCGTCCGTGGTGATGTACATGCCTCCTGGACATTCGGTCGGATCTTCCAGTTCGGCAGCCAGGGCATATGACATCTTCATCCACATCCGCCCGTCGAAAAGCTCGTTGCGCCAGAATGGCTCGCCGCTGGCCTGAATCACGACGTCGGCCTTCAGCCGACCTTTGTCGGTAGTGATGATGTTGGGCTCACCCGGCGTGATGGTGGTCGCGTTGGTCCGCTCGAAGATCACGCCGCCGCCGGCGACAAACGCCTCGGCCAGCCTCAAGAGGAATTTACGCGGGTGGAATTGAGCTTGACCATCAAACCGCACCGCCGCCTCGACATCGAAGGGCAGATCGGTGGACGTCACGAAGTGCGCCGGGAGGCCGAGCCGCCTGGCTGCCTCAACCTCGGCTTCGAAGGCTTCGACCTTGTCGGTGCTCTGGCTGAAGACATAGGCGTCGCGCCGCGAAAACTCACAGTCGATCGACAACTCCTTGCCCAAGCCCTCGACCTCGTCGATACCGCTCTGATTGGCATCCGCGAACGCCTGGGCAACCGCCTCGCCGTGCCGCTTGATCAGGTAGTCATAGATGAGGTAGTGCTGCGATGACAGCTTCGCGGTGGTGCCACCGGTCGTCCACTCGACGATGTGGTCACGCTCGATCAACGCTACGGTTCTACCGCTTTGCATCAGTCGGTAGGCGGTCACCACACCCGTGATCCCGCCGCCCACCACGCCTACGTCATAACGGTGGTCGGTCTCCTCGCTGAGACTGGGGTAGTTCGTTCGTCCGGTGGTGTCGATCCACAGCGAGACGTCTTTTCCGGGTAGCTCCTCGCCGCCGACCGGCTCGTCGATCATGTTCCTCCCCCTGCTGTCCAGTATGGGGTTCTGGCAAACCTCCGGTGGGTTTGCGATTTTTGGGGCTCTTTGTCTTTGCGTCGCCGCGGGCCTCGCTCTTACCTTCACGGACCCCCGGCCACGCCGCCCTACCGATCGTCCGAGCCGCGACCCTCGGCCTGAGGGGGCCGCCACCGCAGCTCGAGCTCGCGGTCGAGATAGCGCTCGAATCCCTCCTGGCCCGAGCGCACGGCGGCGAGGTTGCGCTCCGCGTCGGCGCCGACGGCCACCCGCAGCGGCCCCGCGCCGCGCTCCAGCTCGGCGACGATCGCGGCGGCGACGGCGCCGGGGACGAGCCCGGGCGCGGGCGACATCCGCTCGTAGGCGCGCTCGGCGGCGTCGCGCATCGGGTCGTAGGCGGCGAGGGCGCCGCCGGGCGCGACCGCGGCGCCGTCGAAGTCGGTCTCGACCAGGCCGGGCTGGATCAGCAGAACGCGGACGCCGAAGCGGGCCACCTCCAGGTGGAGGGTCGCGCTCATCGCCTCCAACGCCGCCTTCGAGCTGCGGTAGGCGCCGATCCCGGGATAGGGCATCTCGGCCCCGTAGGAGGAGACGTTGACGATGGTGCCGGCGCCGCGCTCGCGCATCGCCGGCAGCACCGCGCGGCAGAGCCGCCAGGGGCCGAAGACGTTGACCTCGTACTGCTCGCGCAGCTCCTCGTCGGCCACTTCCTCCACCGCCCCCACCAGCGCGTAGCCGGCGTTGTTGACGAGCAGGTCGACTGGCCCGGTGACGGCCAGCGCGCGCTCGATCGTCGCCGGGTCGGTGACGTCGAGCTCGAGCCGGTGCGCCGCGTCGATCCCCTCCAGCCCCGCTAGGCGCTCGGGGCGGCGGGCGGTGGCGAAGACCTCCGCCCCGGTCGCGCGCAAGGCCAGCGCCGTCGCCCGCCCGATCCCCGACGAGCAGCCGGTGACCAGCGCGACACTCATGCGGCCACGTACTTGAGGTCGAGGTACTCCTCGATCCCGACCGGGCCGCCCTCGCGGCCGAGGCCGGACTGCTTGATGCCGCCGAAGGGGGCGGCGGCGTTGGAGACGACGCCGCGGTTGATCCCGACCATCCCCGTCCGCAGCCCTTCGGCAAAAGTGAGGCAGCGGTCGATGTCGGAGCCGAAGACGAAGCCGACGAGGCCGTGCTCGGTGTCGTTGGCGAGCGCCAGCGCTTCGGCGTCGTCGGCGAACTCGACCACCGGCGCCACCGGGCCGAAGATCTCCGCGGCGAGGATCGGGGCGTCGGCGGGGACGCGGGCGAGCACGGTCGGGGCGACGAAGTGGCCGCACTCGGGCAGCGGCCGGGGCGCGCAGAGCGCATCCGCCCCGCTCTCCAGGGCGCCGCCGACCAACGCCTGCACGCGCTCGCGCTGGACCCCGTCGACGATCGGGCCGACCTCGGTGTCCGGATCGGCGGCGGGCCCGACCGTGACCGCGTCCATCGCGCTCGCCAACCGGCGGGAGAACTCGCCGGCGAGCCGCTCGTGGACGAGGAAGCGGTTGGCGGCGGTGCAGGACTGGCCGCCGTTGCGGAGCTTGGCCACCATCGCGCCGGCGACGGCGCGGTCGAGGTCGGCGTCCTCGAGCACGACGAAGGCGCCGTTGCCGCCGAGCTCCATCGAGACCCGCTGCAGGTTCGGTGCCGCCTGCGCGGTGAGCAGCCGCCCGACCGGGGTCGAGCCGGTGAAGGACACCTTGCGCAGGCGCTGGTCGGCCAGCAGGGCACTCGACACCTGGGCCGACTCGGAGGTGACGAGGACGCCCAGAACGCCGTTCGGGACCCCGGCCCGCTGCATCACGGCGGCGAACAGGAGAGCCGTCAGCGGCGTCTGCGCCGCCGGCTTCAGGATCGCGGTGCAGCCGGCCGCGAGCGCCGGGCCGACCTTGCGCGTCGCCATCGCCAGCGGGAAGTTCCAGGGCGTGATCAGGAGCGTCGGCCCGACCGGCTGCTTCATCGTCAGGATCCGCAGCCCGCCCTCAGGGGCGGTCGCGAAGCCGCCTTCGATCCGCACCGCCTCCTCGGCGAACCAGCGCAGGAACTCGGCCCCGTAGGTGACCTCGGCCAGCGCGTCGGCGCGCGGCTTCCCCATCTCCAGCCCGATCAGGGCGGCGAACCCCTCGCGCTCGCGGATGATCCCCTCGAAGGCGGCGCGAAGGATCTCGCCGCGCTCCCGTCCCGGCACCGCCGCCCACTCCTCTTGCGCGGCAACGGCCGCGTCGAGCGCCTCCTCCGCATCCCCGACCGTGGCATTGGCGACCGCGGCGAAGATCTCCCCAGTGCTCGGGTCCTCGACCCCGATCGGCCCACCCGAGCCCTCACGCCAGCGGCCGCCGATGAAGAGGCCGGTGGGGGTCGGTGGAATCGGGGTGGGGAGGGTGAGGGTTGCCGGGGCGTCCATCAGATGGGTCCTTCCGTGGTGGGTGAGGTCAGGTGGGTTCGGGGGCGGGGGTTCGGGGCGGGGGTTCAGGGGGCGGGTGGCCGTCCGAGGGAGG
>CALCIA010000330.1 GCA_937907435.1 uncultured Actinomycetes bacterium | reverse complement strand
ACACCCGCCCCTCTCGCCACGGCCACAGCCTGCCCGGGCCGTGGCGAGAGGGGCGGGTCCCTACCCGGGCGACAGCTCGACCGGGCCACGAACCCCCGGCGGGCTGCCCCGCCCTGGTCGCGAATCAGGCGCTACGCCGGGACGGTGAACTCGACCTGGCGGACCTCGCCAAGGGGCATCTGGAGGAAGCGGGTGGCGACCTCGCCGAATGCGGGGACCGGGCCGGTGCAGAAGAACTCGTAGGCGCCCTCTTCGTCGCGGTCTTGGGCGAGGCCGGAGGCCTCGAGGGTCCGTTGGACCGCCGCGGCGACGGCGTGGCCGCCGCTGACGAGACGCACGTTGCGGCCGAGGATCCGCTGGAGCATCGGGGCCACCAGGGGGTAGTGGGTGCAGCCGAGGATCAGGGTGTCGACGCCCGCCTCGCGCAGCGGGGCGCAGTAGCCGCGCGCCATCTCCATCGTCTCCTCGTCGAAGAGCGAGCCATCCTGGATGAAGGGGGCGAGTCGGGGCGCCGCGACCTCGATCACGTCGAGACCACGGCCCTCGGCTTCAAGCGCCCGTCGGTAGGCACCGCTCTCCACCGTGTTCGTGGTCGCCAGCACGCCGACGCGGGCGTTCTCGGTGATCGCGGCGGCGATCTCGGCCTGGGGCTCGACCACCGGCACCACCCCCACCCCGTGCGCCGCCGCCACCTCGCGGACCACGTCCTCACCGATCGCGGTCGCCGTGTTGCAGGCGATCACGACGAGCTTCACGCCGCGCTCCAACAGCTTCTCGGTGATCAGCCGGATGCGCGCGCGCAGCTCCTCGGGATCGCGCGGCCCGTAGGGAAACCAGGCGGTGTCGCCGAGGTAGACGTAGTCCTCCTGCGGCAGGGCGACCAGGCACTCGTGCAAGACGGTGAGGCCGCCGACGCCGGAGTCGAACATCGCGACCGGCCGGGTCGCGTCGATCACATGAACGGCTTGTAGACCATGAAGAACACGGTCAGCACGACGAAGAGGCCGGTCGCCGCCCCGACCTGGCCGACCAACCGGCTGCGCTCTTCGAACTCGGCGCTGAGCGTGTCGCCGGCGGCGAGGTCACGTTCGGCGATCTCCTGCAGCCGCAAATTCTGCGGCGCGAAGAACCCATGCTGGACGCCGAACAAGACGATGATCGCGATAAAGCCCCAGACGATGAAGAAGTCGCTGCCGTCCCAGACGCTGCTGCTGTCCGCCATGAGGATGATCCCGGCGATCAGCAGGATGATCAGACCCGGGTTGATCAGGAAGCGATCGATACGGCGCACGCCCTCGAGCAGCGCGGGTGCACCGCGCGGGTATCTCGGCAACACGGAGAAGAAGATCCCGTAGCCGAAGGTCGGGCCGATGGCGACCACCACGGCGATGATGTGGAAGAAGAGGGCGACCTTGTAGCCGCCGTCGTAGATGGCGCCGAAGTCCAGCATCGAGCAGACACTATCGGGGGCGGCGGAGCAAAAGTGCGGCCCAGTCGCCCATCTGGCGGCGATCTTGCTCGGCCAGCCCGGCAGGCGCGAAGGCCTCGACGACCTCGTCGAGCTCGTTCGGGAGGATCCCCGAGAGGACCATGACCGACGGTCCCGCCGCGCCCAGGTGAGCCGCGACCGCCTTCAAGATCGGCGAGGTCATGTTGGCGACGCAGATCGGGGCGAGATCCGGCAGGGATTCGCGCAGGTTCTGGCGCTGGAAGGTGACGTCTACGTCGTTGATCGAGGCGTTCGACGCTGACGCCTCGATCGCCGCCGGCTCGTGGTCGTAGCCGGTGACCGGGGACCAGCCGAGCTTCGCTGCCGCGATCGCGAGGACGCCGGAGCCGGTGCCGAGGTCGGTCAGGGGCCCATCGGCCTCGCCCACGTCGGCGAGCTCCAGCAGGAACTCGAGGCAGAGGCGCGTGGTCGGGTGGGCGCCGGTGCCGAAGGCCTGCCCGGGGTCGACGATCAGGTCGATCGCCCCGTCCCGGGCCGGCTCCCAGCTCGGCCGCAGCCACAGCCGCTCCCCGACCAGCAGCGGCTTGTGGAAGTCGCGCCAGCGGTCGGCCCAGTCGTCGGGGATCTCGGTCGAGCTGACCTCGATCCGCCGCCCGCCGACCACCGCGTCGATCTCGCCCAGCTCCGGCAGCTCCCCCTCGCCGCCGTAGATCGCGTACTCGACGTACCCCGGGCCGCGCTCCTCCTCCACCCCGTTCGGCGCCAGCACCGTCAGCTCGGCGAGGACGAGGTCGGCCTGGTCGGGCGCGCACCGGACTGCCAGGCGGATCATGGCGTGGGTCCGTCCCGCTACCGGAAGGCTTTGCGGAAGCGCCCGAAGAGGCCGTCGCCGTGCTGCGGCGCGAGGTTGTCGGGCTCCAGCGTGGCGTCGAGGCGCTCGGCCATCTCGCGCTGCTCCTCGGAGAGGTTGGTCGGGACGACGACTTCGATCACGATCCGCTGGTCCCCGCGCCTGCGCCCGCCGAGCCGCGGCAGCCCCGCCCCGCGCAGCGTCTCCTCGTGCCCGGGCTGGACGCCCGCCTCGAGCTCGATCTCGCGCTCGCCCTCGAGCGTCGGCACGGTCACCGTCGTCCCCAGCATCGCCTCGGTCGCCGGGATCCGCACGGCGCTGATGAGGTCGGTGCCGCTGCGCTCGAAGCGTCCGTCCGGCGCCACCGCCACCTGGACGTAGAGGTCGCCTGCCGGCGCGCCCGGGTCGCCCGCGTGGCCGAGGCCGCTCACCCGCAGCCGCTGCCGGTCCTCGATCCCGGCCGGGACTTCGACGGTTTTCGTCACCTTGCCGCGATCACGCCCGGAACCGTCACAGACCTCGCACGGGGTGTCCGGGACTTTGCCGGAGCCGTGACACACATCGCAGACGACGCCACGGACCATCTGGCCGAACGGCGTCCGCGTCACCTGGCGCAGCTGGCCGGCGCCGCCGCAGCGATCGCAGGTCTCGATCGGCGTCCCCGGCTCGGCGCCGTTGCCGCGACAGTGCGAGCAGACGACGACCGCGTCGTAGGAGAGCTCGCGCTCGACCCCGGTGGCGACCTCGTCGAGGGTCAGCTCGGTCTCGACCAGGATGTCGGCGCCGCCCGCGGGACCGCCCGCCGCGCCGCCGAAGGCGCCGCCGAACGCCTGGCCGAAGAGCGACTGGAAGATCTCGTCGATCGAGCCGAAGCCGGCGCCGGGGTCGAAGCCGCCGGAGCGCAGGCCCTCGGCCCCGTACTGGTCGTAGGTGCGGCGCCGCTCGGCGTCGGAGAGGACCTCGTAGGCCTCGGCCGCCTCCTTGAAGCGGGCTTCGGCCTCGGGGTCGTGGCCGGTGACGTCGGGGTGGAGTTCGCGGGCGAGGCCGCGGAACGCTTTCTTGATTTCGGTCTCGGAAGCGTCACGGGAGACGCCCAGAACCTCGTAGTAATCGCGTGGCATAAGTGGGAGTTCTGTGACTTAGTCGTCGTAGACGGTCTCGAAGTAACGGGAGAGCTCGCGGGCGGCGACGCGGACCGAGGCAATCGCGGTCGCGTAGTCCATCCGCCGCGGGCCGACCACGCCGACCGCGCCGAGGTTGCGGTGGCCGAGGCCGTAGTTGGCGCCGACGACGCTGACCGAGCGCAGGGTCGGCTGCGGGTTCTCGTCGCCGATCCAGAGGAAGACGGAGCGCTCGGCGAGCGAGGAGCGCAGCATCTGCAGGACGTCGGCGCGGCGCTCCAGCGCCCGCATCAGCTCGTCGGCGCGCGGCAGGTCGTCGATGTGGGCTTCGGAGAGGAGGCGCGCGGCGCCGTCCATGTAGAGGTCCGCGGGGCCCTCCGGCTGCAGCTCGGTGAAGGCCGGCGCGAGTGTGGCGACGAAGGGCGACTCGACCGTGTCAAGGCTCGGGTCGGCGAGCCGCGTGGCGATCATCCGCGCACCGAGGCCGAGCCCGGTCAACTGCTCGTTCAGGTAGCTGGAGGCCCACTCGACGAGGCCGGTGTCGACCTCGCGCTCGAACTCGAAGACGCGCCGGTAGACGTCGCCGCTGGAGGCGATCACGATCACGACGACGCGGTTGGGCTGCAGGCGCAGGACCTCGACCCGGTGGATCGTCGTCGTCGCGGCGAGCTGCGGCGCGGTCGCCATCGCGACCAGGTCGGTGACCTGGGCGAGCGCCGCGGTCGTCTCCCGCATCGCCTCGTCGACCTCGCGCCGCAGCCGCGACAGCTCGAGCTCGACCCGCGCCTCACCCGGCCCCGCCCCCGATTCAAGCAGCAGGTCTACATAACGCCGGTAGCCGGAGTCGGTAGGGACGCGCCCGGCCGACGTGTGCGGATGCGTGAGATAGCCCTCGGTCTCCAGCAGCGCCAACTCCGCCCGCACCGTCGAGGGGCCCCACGCCACCCCCGGCATCGAAGCGACTTCTTTCGAGGGCACGGGCCGCGCCGACGCGAGATAGGCGTCGACGACAAGCCGAAGGATCAGTTCCTGGCGCTCGGTGAGCATCCCCTAGATGTTAGGAGGCACCGCCGCCGGCCTCTCAGAGCTCCAGCTCGGCCTGCGCGTTCCGGATGATCCGGTTGCCCCCCTGCGCCGCCTCGAGGTCGACCGTCACCCGATCGCCCTCGACCTCCTTGACGCTCCCGGTGACCACGATCTCCTGCTCCGGCAGCCCCATGCCGCGGAACTGGACCGTCAGCTTCTTCAGCGACCGCGGGTCGCCGCCGCCGAGGCCCTGCGCCGCCGCTTTGGCGACCAGGCCCATCGAGTAGAGGCCGTGGAGGATGTTGCTCGGAAGTCCCACGGATTTGGCGAAGTCGGCGTCGATGTGGATCGGGTTGAAGTCGCCCGAGGCGCCGGCGTAGCGGTTGGTCAGGTACTTGTCGGGCGTGACGCGCAGCTCCGGCACCGCGTCCCCGGCTTTGAAGTCGGCCATCTCAAACCCCCCTGACGATGTTGGTCCAGGTGCCGCGCACGACCTCGGCGCCGGCCCCGTTCACCGAAGTCGTCTCGAAGACGTAGAACCCGTTGCCGAGTTTCTCCTCGATCGAGATGCACTTCGCGGTCGTCGTGATCTCGTCGCCCGAGCAGGCGGGCTCGTCCCACTCGAAGGTCTGGCCGCCGTGCACCATCGTCGCGAAGTTCATCCCCACCTCGGGGTCGAACATCGCCGGCGCCAGCGCGTGCATCGAGTAGACGACGGCGAACATCGGCGGGGCGACGACGTCACGGAAGCCGGCCTCGCGGGCGGCGCCGACGTCGTAGTGGACGGGATTCTCGATCCCGAGCACCGTCGCGTACTCCTTGATCTTCTCGCGGCCCACCTGGTACGTCGTCGACGGCCACGACTTACCGACCGCATCGGTCTTGATCGCCATGGCGGGCAACCTACAGGTTCATTGGCCAGCCGGCCGGCTCAGTCGATCTCCAGCACCGCGAGGAACGCCTCCTGCGGCACTTCCACCCGGCCGACGGCCTTCATCCGCTTCTTCCCCGCTTTCTGCTTCTTCAGCAGCTTGTTCTTGCGGGTGACGTCGCCGCCGTAGAGCTTCGCGGTGACGTCCTTGCGCAGCGCCTTGACCGTCTCGCGGGCGAGGATGTTGGAGCCGATCGCCGCCTGCACCGGCACGTCGAAGAGCTGGCGCGGGATCGTCTTGCGCAGCCGCCCGACCAGCTTCTTCCCCTGGTCGTAGGCGAAATCGCGGTGGACGATGATCGAGAGCGCGTCGACCTTGTCCCCGGCGAGCAGGATGTCGACCTTGACCAGGTCGGAGGGCCGGTTGCCGATCGGTTCGTAGTCCAGCGAGGCATAGCCGCGGGTGGAGCTCTTCAGCAGGTCGAAGAAGTCGAGGACGATCTCGCCGAGCGGCATGTCGTAGCGGATCTGCACCCGCTGCGGGCTCAGGTAGTTCATGTCGACGTGGGTGCCGCGACGCTGCTGGCAGAGCTCCATCACCGCCCCCACCTGCTCTTTCGGGCAGATGATCGTGGCGCGGATGTAGGGCTCTTCGATCGTCTCGATGCGAGCCGGGTCCGGCAGGTCGGTCGGGCTGTGGACCTCCCGTTCGGTGCCGTCGGTGAGGTGGACGACGTAACGCACGTTCGGGGTCGTCGCCAGGAGGTCGAGGTCGTACTCGCGCTCGAGCCGCTCGCGCACGATCTCCATGTGGAGGAGGCCGAGGAAGCCGACCCGGAAGCCGAAGCCGAGCGCCTCGGAGGTCTCCGGCTCCCAGGAGAGCGCGGCGTCGTTCAGCGACAGCTTCTCGAGCGCGTCACGGAGGTCTTCGAAGCGGTCGGTGTCGATCGGGAAGAGCCCGCAGAAGACCATCGGGCGGACCTCGCGGTAGCCCTCGAGCGCCTCGCTCGCCGGGCTCGCCTCGCCGGTCAGCGTGTCGCCGACGCGCAGCTTCGTCACGTCCTTGATGCCGGTGATCAGGTAGCCGACGTCGCCCGCCTCCAGGTCCTTCACCGCGGTCATCGCCGGGCGGAAGAAGCCGAGGTCATCGATCTCGGCACGGTTCTGCGTCTGCATCGCGAGGATCCGCTCGTCTTTGCGGAAGCGGCCGTCGACCATCCGCACGTAGGCGATCACGCCGCGGTACTGGTCGAACTCGGAGTCGAAGATCAGGGCGCGGGCGGGTGCCTCGACGTTGCCGTCGGGCGCCGGGATGCGCGCGACGATCGCCTCCAGCACCTCCGGCACGCCTTTGCCGGTCTTGGCCGAGATCCAGAGTGCGTCCTCGGGGTCGGTGCCGAGCAGGTCGGCGATCTCCTGGGCGACCCGCTCCGGCTCGGCGCCGGGGAGGTCGACCTTGTTGATCACCGGGATCAGCTCGAGCCCGTTCTCGATCGCCAGGTAGGTGTTGGCGACGGTCTGCGCCTCGACGCCCTGCGCGGCGTCCACCACCAAGAGCGCGCCCTCGCACGCGGCGAGGCTGCGCGAGACCTCATAGGAGAAGTCGACGTGCCCCGGCGTGTCGATCATCTGCAGGTTGTAGGTCTCGCCGTCGGCGGTCTCGTAGTCGACCCGCACGGCCTGCGCCTTGATCGTGATCCCCCGCTCCCGCTCGAGGTCCATCGAGTCGAGCACCTGCGCCTGCATTTTTTTCGAGTCGACGGCACCGGTGAGCTCGAGGATGCGGTCGGCGAGCGTCGACTTGCCGTGATCGATGTGGGCGATGATCGAGAAGTTGCGAATCTTGTCCATGCGCGAGCCCCGAGTATGAACACCTGGGCTGGTCGCAGCCCCCTAAGGCCTCGGACGGCCCGATCTCTCCCCCTCAGGGGCAGGTTTTCGGGTCGAGTTTCCCCGTAATGCGGAAAACGACGGTCGGCTTCTCCTTCAGCACCACTGCGGCGTTCGGTCCCGCCGTCCAGGCCGCCTGCTCCGGATAGGCGGGCTTCCCCGCTTCGATCCGGTCCCGGGTGGCGACGACGTACTGGTAGCCGCCTTCGTTGATCAGCCGCCTGAACTGTCGACAGCTCCGCGCCTCCTCGAAGCCCCCGTGCGGCCGATCGACCCCGAGGTAGGCGACCCGGTTCGACAGATCGGTCCCGAACAGCGGGTACTGCCGCGTGCTCGTCGTCGCGATCCGCGCGCCGGAGACGTCCCGAGCCCACGCAAACGCGGCATCGAGCCCCGGCGTGGTGAAGCTCGGGTCCCGGTACCGGTTCTCCAGGTAGTGCCGCTGGACCGGATAGCCGACGACGACGGCCACGAGCACGGCGCCCGCGACGATCCCCGCGACCCAGCGCCGCGGAAGTCGGTCTTCCTCCACGGTGCGTCTGCGTTTGGGGGCGCTATACGACCCCAAATGCAGACGGTCCTGCCGGACGGTGCGCTCGCCGAGCTTCGGGCCGAGGGACGCGACGCGTGCGGCGAAGTTCCGCAGCGGCGGGACGGTGGGCAGCAGGGCGAGGCCGAGGATGAGCGCCGGGGTCAGGTAGCGGAGCCCGGATTCGAACCCTCGCGGCATCCCCTCCGGCCCCGAGGCCGACGTCGGCGATACGAGCCACGACACGGCCGCCGCAAGCCCCACGAAGCCGGCAATCGCCAACACCCTCGATGTCGATGGGCCGAAAACCGGACTATCTGACGGGTTTTCGGCCCATCGACCGGGGGGGGCTGAGGCTTTGTGACGGAAGAGGGGCACCAGGGCGAGGAGGAGGCCCGCGAGGGCGGCGGCGCCCAGCAGCGGCCAGATGACCCAGAGGCCGCCGTGGAGGCCGGGGAGGAACCATTCGGACCACACGGAGCCGTCGGTCAGGTAGCTGAAGACGCTGTGGGCTTCGCGGCCGCCAAGGGCCTGTTCGGGCGACGGCAGGTCGATCGGGCCAAGATGGTGGATCCAGGGCAGCGGGTTCCCACTGTGGATCAGGTTCCTCAGGTACCAGTAGCCGCCCCCGGCCAGGGCCATGCCGCCCGAGGCGAGGAGCGCCCGCCAACGGGCGCCTTTCGGTGACAAGAAGGTCAAGCCCAGGACCAGCACCCCGGCCGGCAGCAGGAAGTTGAGCTTCGTCCCCGCAGCAAGCCCGATCGCCAGGCCGACGAGAAGCAACGTCCCGGTCGAAAGCCCGCCGTCCCCGGGGGAATTCGTCGACCTAACTGCCGATCTGTCAGGTCGGTGAATTCCCCCGGGGACGGTCGCGGCGTTCAAGGCGATCGCCACGGCCGCGAGCAGGAAGAAGATCCCGACGATGTCGTTGCGCGCCTCGCCCGCCTGGTCGGCGAGCGCCGGGACGCTCAGCGCGATCGCCCCGAGCGCCATCGACCACGGCGCCACCCGGAACGGCCGCCCGATGCACCAGCACGCCAGCAGGCATCCCAGGAGCCAGCCGAGGTTGAGCAGCGGCGAGAGCAGGTCGCGGGAGAAGGCGAGCATGCCGATCGCGTGGACGACTTCGCTGTTGGCCGGGTAGAACCAGGCGAGGAACTGCGGGGCGATGAAGTGGAGGTCGATCGTGTTGCCGGACTGGAAGAAGCCGGCCGCGAAGGGGCCGTGGTACCAGGTGGAGTCGAAGCCGGTCATCCCGGTGCCGAGGCGGAGCTTCACGCCGCTGACGAAGTGGCCGATCGCGATGCCGGCGATCAGCAGGGAGACGACCGTGGCCCAGAGGGAAGGACGTTCGCGAAGCGGTTCGGGGGAGTCAGATGAGGTGGGAGACGGGAGCGCGACCGAGAAACGGAGGATCAGGCCGAGCGCGACGACCCCGATCAGGTACGGCACCGGCTTGAACAGCGACACCGTTCCCAGCGCCTCCGCCACCCAGATCAGCAACGCGACCGTCAACACCGCGCTCGCCAGGAACCCCGCCTCGCCCCCGACCTCCGGCAGCCAGCGCCGCCGCACCCGCGCCGCGCCCAGCCAGGCGAAGCCGACGAGCGCCAGCAGCTCGACCGCCCCCAGCAGATATCGGCCCGGCCCGAGCATCCCCGGCTAGCGGCCCCGCCGGCGCAGCAGGCGGAGGATCTGCTCGAGCTCGGCGATCCGCAGCACCCAGGCCGTGCCCAGGTAGACGATCGAGCCGAGGGTCATCCCCACCCCCAGCGAGATGATCTGGGCGACCGTGCTCCGTCCCAGGGCGCCGTCGAGGATGTCCCAGACGACCCAGCTCACGGCGGCGAGTGCGAGCGAGGCGATCGAGATGCGGATCGTCGTCGACAGCAGCCGTCCCAGCTCCAGGCCGCCGAACTGGCGGCGCAGGATGTAGGCCTGGGCGAAGACCGCGGCGCTGGTGCCGATCCCCGTCCCGGCGACGATCCCGCCCACCCCGAACGGCCCGTAGAGCGCCCAGGCGGCGAGCGCGGAGACGACCAGGTCGATCACCGCCAGCGCGGTCGCCTGCCAGGGCTTCTGGAGGCTGAAGAAGGTGCGCGTCTGCAGCAGGTAGACGCCGTTGGTCGGCAGCGAGAAGGCGAACCAGAAGAGGGCGGTGCCGACGAGGGTCGTTTCCGCCGGGCCGAATTCGCCGCGCTGGTAGACGAGGCGGATGATCGGGTCCGAGAGGGCGAGGAACAGCGCCGCCGCCGGGACCAGGACGAAGAGGATCTGGCGCATCCCGTTCGCCAGCGTCGCCCGCAGGTTGACGAATTCCTTGTTGTTGGCGAAGCGGGCGAGGGTCGGGAAGAGGACGGTCGCGATCGCCACCGAGAAGATCCCCTGCGGCAGCTGGTAGAGGCGGAAGGCTTTGTCGATCGCGGCGGGCGCTTCGTCGGAGACGAGGCTGCCGAAGAAGCTGTTGATCAGCGCGTTGAAGTTGATCAGGCCGAGGCTGATCGTCACCGGCAGCATCAGTAACAGCACGCGGCGCACCCCCGGGTGGCGCCAGTCGAGGCTCAAGGTGAAGTGGAACGGGGTGTGGCGGAGGTCCCACATCGGGATCGCCAGCTGCACCGCGGTGCCGATCAGGATCCCGATCGCGTAGGCGTAGATCTTGTCCTTCTGCGGGAACAGCGGCTCGAGGACGACGAGCACGAGGATGATCGTCACGTTCCAGAAGAACGGCGAGATCGCGAAGGCGCCGAAGCGGTCGTAGCTGTTGAGGATGCCGACGACGATGCCGCTGACCCCGAGCATGATCAGGATCGGGAAGAGGACCCGGGACAGGGAGACCGTCAGGTCGAGGAGCTGGCCTTCGAAGCCGGGGGCGAAGATCGGGATGACGACCGGCGCGGCGAGGACGAAGATCGCGGTCAGCGCGCCGAGCACCATCGTGATCAGCAGCATCAGCGTCGAGGCGAGGCGGAAGGCCTCGCGGTACTGCTTGCGGCCGACCAGTTCGGTGAAGACGGGGACGAAGGCGGGCTGCAGGGCGGCGTCGGCGAAGAGCGCGCGGATCAGGTTGGGGACCTGGAAGGCGATCGTGAACGCCGAGACCGGACCTTTGACGCCGAAGTAGCCGGCGGCGACGACTTCCCGCGCCAGGCCCGCGATGCGGGAGGCCGCGGTGGCGATCGAGAAGAACGCGGTCGAGCGCGCGATCCGGCCGCCCTGGCCGGTCCGCGGCGTCGGCAGGACGAATTCCTCGCTCGGGTAGAACGCCTCGGCCTCGCCGATGGCGACATCGGCGTTGATGGCCTGCGGGCCGTGGACAGGGGTGTCGGGTGCCTCGGATCTCTCCAAGTTGCGTTCTCAGTCGCTATAGTCGGCGGCCGCCCGGAGCCGAGACCAGCTTGGCCGGGCACATCGACATGGCCAACATAGCCTCACAGAAAAAGCGGATACTTCGCAGCGAGCGCGAGCGCACCGAGAACCGGCTGCTGACCAGCACCGTGAAGACCTACTTCCGGCGCCTGGAGACGGCGGTCGAGTCGGGCGACTCCGATGCGATCCAGAAGGAGCAGCGCGAGCTGACCTCGAAGATCGACAAGGCCGTCCAGAAGGGCGCCCTGCATCGCAACACCGGTGCGCGCAAGAAGGCGAAAGCCGCGCGCATCGCGGCCGGTACGGCCGCCGCCGAGTAACGGCGCCTCGCGAAGAAGCAGCTTCCTCCCCCGAGAGGGCGACCTACGCCGTCGCTCCCGTCGCCCTGCGCAGGGCGAGCGTCAGCGCGAGCTCGTCGCCGTAGTCGGCGTCGCCGCGGCACCAGCGCTCCAGCTGGGCGAGGGTCTCGGTGGCGAGACGGAGGTCGGTGAGGTCGGCGTCGCGCAGGCGGGCGACCAACTGCTTGGCGGCGTAGGGGTGCATCTTGAGCTGGGACTCGACCTCGCGCGGCGGCATCCCCTCCTCCAGCATCGCGGCGGCGGCGCAGGCGGCGCGCAGGCGTGAGGCGAGGCCGTAGATCAGGCCGGTGACGTTCTCGCCCTGCTCGATCAACTGCTCGCCGACCCGGAGCGCGGTGCGCGCGTCGCCCTCGACGACCGCGTCGGAGAGCGTCCAGACGGCGGCTTCGGAGGTGTCGGCGATCATCTCCTCGAGGTCGGCGGCGGTGACCTGGCCCGAGTCGCCGGCCCAGAGCGCGAGGCGTTCGAGCTCATGGTGGAGGCGGAGCGGCTCGGGGCCCATGCGTTCGACCAGCAGGCGGGCGGCGGCGGGGTCGAGCTTGAAGCCGAGGCGCTGGGCGTCCCCGACCAGGACGCGCGGCATGTCGCGCGCTTTCGGCGCCTCGAAGTTGTGGACCTCGCCCTTGGCGGCTTTCACCGCTTTCAGCAGCTTGGCGGGCGCTTTGGCGCGGGCGATCAGGACCAGGGTGAGGTCGGGCGGCAGCGTCCCGCCGATCGCCTGGGCTACTGCCGCCAGCTGTTTGTCGCGCCATTTCTCGACCCCGTCGGCGAGCAGGTAGCGGCGCGTGCCCATCAACGACATCGCCGGGATCGCCGCCAGGAGCGCCTCGTGGTCGGGCGCGCCGCGGCCCTCGCTCGGCTCGAACACCTCGAGCGCCCCGTCTCCGCCCTCCCGTTCCGCGCGGGCGCGCAGCCGCTGCCGCGTCGCCTCGATCTTCGCCCCGTCGGTGCCGGAGATCAGGTAGAGCGGGCGCATCTCGTCGGGCATCAATCCGAGTCTACGGTGAAGCCTCGGCGGCCCACGTCGATCTCGATCGTCCCGTCGAGGTCGGTGCGGACGGTGGGCACGCCGTGCGCGGCGAGGGTCGCGAGCGTCCCGGGAGTCGGATGGCCGTACGGATTGTGGGCGCCGACCGAGATCACGGCGAGTCGCGGCCGGATGCGGTCGAGGAGCGGCCCGAGACCGGCGTCGTCGGAGCCGTGGTGGGCCACCTTGAGCACGTCGATCGGGCCGGGGTCGAGCGGCGTCGATTCGGCCTCGGCATCGGCGGTGAGGAGCATCGTGAAGCGGTGCCAGCGGGCGCGGATCACGAGCGCGAGCGCGTTCGGGTCCGTGTCGGGCGGGTCTTCGGCGAGGAGCGTGGGCGGCGGCCAGAGGACTTCGAGGTGAAGCGAGCCCGAGCGCAGCGTCGTCCCGGCGGCGACCTGTTCGGGGAGAGCGCCGTCGGCGCGGGCGATGGCGAGGAACCGGCGGTCGAGGCGCCCGTAGACGAGCCGGGAGATCGGCAATCGTCCCAGCGCTTCCGCGATCCCGGCCGCGTGGTCGGACTGATCGTGGGTGACGATCGCGGCGCCGAGGCGCGACACGCGCTCGCCGTGGAGCTGGGCGACGAGTTCGTCGCCCGGAGGGCCGCCGTCGACGAGGACCGCGGGCGCGCTCCGGGGTCGCAGAAGGATCGCGTCGCCCTGGCCGACGTCGAGCACGTCGATCTGAAGCCCCGGCGGCGGCCCGACCGGAGCATGGGAGCCGCGCGGCCGAAGAACGAAAGCCACAAGCGCGACGAGCATCGCCAGCGCCGCGACAGCCCCGAACCCGAACCAACGCCCGGAGCGCGGTCGTCCTTTGGCCCGGTCGCTGGAACGCGGTCGACCTTTGGCCCGCCTACCGGACCTTAGGTCGACCGCCGCGCGGGTGCCGGACGTTAGGTCGACCGCGGGGTCGGGGGCCTCGGAGTGCGTTCGTCGTTTGTTGCCGTATGCGAGACAAGCGACGAACGCACCCGCGGGAGACGTGGCCCGGGCGGCGGCCAGGCGGCGGGCGCGGGCGAGGTGGGTGCCGAGGACGATGGCGGTGGCCATGGCCGCGTAGGTCGCGAGCATGGTGAGGAGGTCGATGTGGACGTGGAGCACCGCCCAGGACGGGCGGCCGCACCAGGCGGCGACCTGGGCGATGTAGGCGAGGAGGAGGGCGTCGAGGCCGTTGAGGGGTGCCAGGGGGATGCCGGGGATCTGGGCGAGGACGGCGGAGACCATGCCCAGCCACATCGCGGGCGCGACGGCGGGCAGGGCGAGGACGTTGGCGACAAGGCTCGTCAGGGAGATTTCTTCGAAGACGAAGGCGATCAGCGGCGCCGTGGTCAGGGTGGCGGCGACCGTGACCGCGATGCCCTCGGCCAGGGCGCGGCGCCACGGGCCGGCGGCTTGGGACGATGAAGCGGACCGGGCATGGTCGCGGCCAGGATGTGGGATCGCGGGGCCTCGGGTGAGTCGGCCCAGGATCCAGCTCCGGATCGGGGCGGCGAGCAGGAGGATGCCGAGGACGGCGGCGAAGCTCAGCTGCCAGCCGACGTCGCCGGCGACCGATGGATTGATCGCCAGCGTCGCCACCAGCGCGAGGACGAGGGCGTAGAGGCGCGACGTTCGGCGTCCCGTCAGCGTCGCCAGCAGGCCGGCGACGCCCATCACGCCCGCGCGCTGGATCGAGGGCGCCGAGCCGGCGAGCGGGACGTAGACGGCGATCAGGCCGATCACCCAGACCAGGCGCTCGCGCAGGGGGATGCCGAAGGCCGCCAGGACCGGCATCGCCAGAAGGGCGAGCAGGGTGACGTTCTCACCGCTCACCGCGGTGAGGTGCGAGAGGCCGGCGCGGATGAAGTCTTCCTTGGTCGCCCGGTCGAGGCCGTCGTCTTCGCCGAGGACGAAGCCGCGGGCGAGGGCCGCCTCGCGCGGCGGCATCCCCTCCCCCAGCCCGGCCATCGCGCGCTCGCGGATCTCGGCGCTGCGGGCGACCGCGACCGCCACCAGGACGGCGATCCCGATCAGGATCGGCAGTGAGGGCCTGGGCGAGCGCACGGCATCCGCTCGCGCACTCAGGGCTGGAGGCGTTCGCGGAGCGCTTCCATCGTCGCCGGGCCGATCCCGGAGATCTCGTCGAGCTGGTCCACCGACGAGAGCCCGCCGTGTTCTTCGCGGAACTCGATGATGTCTTCGGCGGTCACCGGGCCGATGCCGTCGATCGTGTCCAGTTCGGCGGCGGTCGCGGTGCTGAGGCTGATCGGGGCGTCTTCTTCGGTGCCGACGGCGCCGATGGCGGCTCCGGCGGCGGTCCCGCCGCCACCCGGGGGCTCTTCCGGCACCACGACCTGCTGTCCGTCGGCGAGCCGCGCGGCGAGGTTGATCGAGTCGAGTGCCGCCTTGCCGGTCTCGCCTCCGGCGCGCTTCACGGCGTCGTTCACCCGGCTCCCCGCCGGCATCCGGTAGACGCCGGGTCGCTGCACCGCGCCGGTGACGTCGACGACCACATCGCTGCCGCCTTCTTCGACCGCGACGCTCGACCCTGATTCGTCGTCTTCATAGCTGGTCGTGTAGCTCGATTCAGTGCCCCCGCCCTCGCCCCGCACCGCCCGCGCACCGACGAACAGCAGCGCGACGGCGATCGCGCCGTAGACGGCCACCTGGGTCCTGCTCAGTTCCGGCATGGCCACGACCCTGCCGGGAAAATGCGCACGCGTGGCGCGCAGAACGTAAAAAGAGCGCTACGGAAGCGGGACTAGTAGTCGTCCTCGTCGTCGTAGCCCGCCACCTCGGCGAGCTGATCGCTGTAGAGCTCTTCCGCCGCGACCGGCGGCGACTGGATCGAGATGCAGGCGAAGTCGTCGCTGCCGTCGTTGCGGACCGCGTGCTCGGTCGCGGGCGGGACCAGGATCAGGTCGCCCTCCGTCACCGCCTGGGTATCCCCGGCCACCGACATCGTCCCCTCGCCGCGCACGACCACGTAGACCTGCTCGGCTTCTTCCTGGGAGCGCAGCCGTTGCTCGCTTCCTCCGGGCAGGACGAGCCAGGTCACGGAGAGGTTCCGCGCGCCGAGTTCACCCGCGTCCATGAGAACGTGGGTGCGGAGGCGATGCCACTCCTCGACCGAGGTTTCCGAGAGGCGCCTGACGAGCACGGGCCGTTTCTACCAAACCTGGCCCTCGGGCGCGCCAGATCGGACGCCCTGGCTACTTGACGACCAGGTTGACGAGCTTGCCGGGAACGACGATCTCCTTGACGACCTGCTTGCCGTCGAGGAACTTGGCGACGTTCTCGTTCGCCTTGGCGGCCGCCAGGAGCTCGCCCTGGGGCGCGTCGGCGGGCGCCTCGATCCGGGCGCGCAGCTTGCCGTTGACCTGGACGACGAGCGTCACCGTGTCGCTGACCAGCATCGCCTCCTCGGCGGTCGGCCAGGGTTGCTCCCAGACCCGCTCACCGGTCATCCGCTCGTACACCTCCGAGCCGAGGTGCGGGGCGAAGGGGAAGATCAGCGAGGCCGCCGTGGCGACGGCGAAGCGGAGCGCCGCCTCGCCCCCCGGATCGCCGTAGAGGCCGTCCTTGCGCCGGTAGGCGTCGTTGATCAGCTCCATCACCGCCGAGATCACGGTGTTGAACTGGAAGCCGCGCTCGAAGTCGTGCGTCGCCTTGTCGATCGACCAGTGCGCCTTGGCGACCAGCGTCCGCGCGTCACCCTCCGTCGCCGCCGGGTCGCCGCCCGGGGCGGTCCGCTCCGCGACCTCCTCGCAGAGCCGCCAGAGCCGCGAGAGGAAGCGGTTGACGCCCTCGACCCCCTCGTCGGTCCAGTCGCCGCCGCGCTCCGGCGGGCCCATGAAGCAGACGTAGGTGCGGGCGGTGTCGGCGCCGTAGCGCTCGACGTACTCGGCCGGGCTGACGGTGTTGCCGCGGGACTTCGACATCTTCGCGCCGTCGCGGGTGATCATCCCCTGGGCGAAGAGGCTGGCGAACGGCTCCTGCGCCTCCAGATGCCCGAGGTCGGCCAGCGCCTTGACCAGGAACCGCGCGTACATCAGGTGCAGGATCGCGTGCTCGACGCCGCCGATGTACTGGTCGACCGGCATCCAGTGGTTGGCCGCCCCGCGGTCCCACGCCGCCTCCGCGTTGCGGGGGTCGAGGTAACGGATGTAGTACCAGGAGGAGTCGACGAAGGTGTCCATCGTGTCGGTCTCCCGCCGCGCCGCGCCGCCGCACTTCGGGCACTCGGTCGACACCCAGTCGGTGGCCGCGGCGAGCGGGCTCTGGCCGTGCGGCGCGTAGTCCTCGATCTCGGGCAGCTCGACCGGCAACTGGTCCTCGGGGACCGGCACCGCCCCGCACTCCTCGCAGTAGACGATCGGGATCGGCGCGCCCCAGTAGCGCTGCCGCGAGAGCAGCCAGTCGCGCAGACGGTAGTTGACCGCGGTCTTGCCGCGCCCTTCCTCGGCCAGCCAGGCGACTATCGCGTCGTAGGCATCGCGGTTCCCCTGGCCATCGAAGCGGCCGGAATTGACCATCGGCCCGTCGCCGGTGTAAGGCAGGCCCGCGGCGTCGCCGGGCGCCTCCGGGTCGGTCCCCTCGATCACGCGCTTGACCGGCAGGTCGAACGCCTGCGCGAAGTCGTAGTCGCGCGAGTCGTGCCCGGGGACCGCCATGATCGCGCCGGTCCCGTACTCCATCAGGACGTAATCGGCGACGTACATCGGGATCTCCTCGCCGTTCACCGGGTTGACGACGGTGCGACCGAGGGCCACGCCGGTCTTCTCGCGGTCCTCGGCGCCGCGTTCCTCGGCCGACTCGCGGCCGACCCGGTCGACGTACTCGCGCACCGCCGCCTCGGCGGGCGTCCCGGCGACCAGCTTCTCCAGCTGCGGGTGCTCCGGCGCAAGGACGAAGAAGGTCGCGCCAAAGAGGGTGTCGGGGCGCGTCGTGAAGACCGGGAAGTCGAGGTCGACTTCGTCGCAGCGAAAGACGACTTCGGCGCCCTCGGAGCGGCCGATCCAGTTGCGCTGCATGGTGATCACGTGCTCGGGCCAGGACTCGAGCGCCCCGAAGCCCTCCAGCAACCGGTCCGCGTAATCGGTGATCTTGAAGAACCACTGCTCCAGTTTTTTCTGGATCACCTCGGTGCCGCAGCGCTCGCAGCGGCCGTCGATCACCTGCTCGTTGGCGAGCACCGTCGCGTCCTTGGGGCACCACTGGACCGGCGCCTCGGTGCGGTAGGCGAGCCCGCGCTCGAAGAGCTGCAGGAAGATCCACTGCGTCCAGCGGTAGTACTCGGGCTGGTGGGTGGCGAGCTCCCGCGACCAGTCGATCGAGACCCCCCAGGAGCGGAACTGACGGCGGAACGACTCGATCGAGCGCTCGGTCGCGACCCGCGGCGGTTCGCCGGTTTTGATCGCGTTGTTCTCGGCCGGGAGGCCGAAGGCGTCGTAGCCCATCGGATGCATGACCTGAAAGCCCTGGCGGCGGCGGAAGTGGGCGATCGCGTCGCCGACCGCGTAGCACTTGAGGTGGCCGACGTGAGGCTCGCCCGACGGGTAGGGGAGCATCTCGCAGACGTAGGCCTTCGGCTTCTCCGCGTCGAAGCCGGGCTGCCCCGGGTTCGGGACCTCCCAGGTGCGCTCCGCGGCCCACACCTCCTGCCACTTGCTCTCGATCGCCTTCGGTTCGTAGCCACTCATGGGCTGGCGATCTTATGTAGGCGAGGCGGCGGGTGGCACGTCAGTGCGCGAATTGACCGGCGAACGAGTAGTGGTAGTCGCTGAGCGCGCGCAGGATGTGAGGCCAGACGTAGACCTCGATCGTCGCCGCGACGATCAGCATCGGCACCGCGATCGCGACCGTCACCGCCGTCGCCGCCAGCAGTTGCTTCCACTCGCCGCGGCGGCTGGCGATCAGCCAGGCGGCGAGCGGCAGGAAGAGCGCGGTGAGCTCGATCAGCGCGTGCGGGAGGACGCTGAGGATCAGTTCGAGCCGGCTGATGTGCAGCTGATAGGCGAGCGTCGCGCCCTGGAAGCCGAGGTAGAGCGCCTGCGTGCAGAGCGAGAAGAGCGTCACCGCGGCGACGAAGAGGATCGCCAGCTCCCCCGCCTTGACGTGGACCCAGCGCGAGAACCCGCTGCGCTGCTCGGCGGCGAGCGGCATCGAGGCGCCCGCGATGAACCCGGCGACGCAGGCCGTCGCATGGAGGGCGAGGACCAGCGCGTTGCGGTAGAGGATCGGCGGCAGGTCGGAGAGCCGCGACGGCTCGGTCAGGCCGGGCATCTTCCACGGCGTGACGTCGGGCGTCAGCAGGCCGGAGACGACCCATACGGCCGCGAGCAGCGCGAGCGCGATACAGAGGCTGAGGGCGAACCAGCCGCGCAGGACCCGCCAGCGCTCGTCCCGCCAGACGGCCAGCGCCTCGCGCGTGTCCTCCATCCCGTGGGAGAGGACGTGCTCGTTGGCGGTACGCGCCCGCATCGGTCATGCATCGGCAACCGCGGCCGTCGGGTTGAGGTCGGCAGGGACAAGGCGAGCGAAGGGGCGACCCCGATGAGTGACGGCGATCTCGGCACCGGCCGCGGCGCGCTCAAGGTAGAAGCCGAACCGGTTGCGGAACTCATGCGCGCCGACCGTTTCGGACGGCGCGCATACAGGATCTTCGACAGTGGAGCTGAGGGGATTCGAACCCCTGGCCTCCGCCATGCCATGGCGGCGCTCTGCCAGCTGAGCTACAGCCCCGGGAAACTCAAAAGCAGTTGCCCAGTTTAGCGACGCGCGCTGGTTATTTCGTGCCGGCGCGATCCGCAGGTGGATAGCATTCCTGCCGGCGAACCTCTTGATCGGCAGGAAATAGCACTTCCGAAGGTCATGGCAATACGCCGCAATGGCGTCAACCTCCTCTGCCCCGTAGGTCGTCCTCACGTATCCGCGCGTCGGCGAGTGGTACGAACTACCGAGATTGATCTTGACAACGCCATCGTGTAGCGACGCCCACTTGCACTGCACCCGGTAAAGCTCGCCGCCCACCCCGAGGACGAGGTCGTAGCGCTCGTGCTCGGTCAACGGTTTGAGCACCGATAGGCCAAGCGTCGCGGCTTCCGCAGCGATCGCCAGCTCAGCCGCATTGCCCTTGTGATTTGGATTCTCCATCGAACATATGTTCGCCCATGGGACCGAGAACCTCAAGGCCCGGCGGTATGAATCCAGTGCCGGAAATGGAAATCCTTTGTGACGCTGGGTGCCATCAGGCGGCGTGGCGCTCGGGGCCGTCCTCGTCGACGTCGAGGATCAGGTTGTCGGGCGCGGTGTGGCGGACCTTGAAGTCGAGGCTGGAGAGGGACTCCAGCTCGCGCAACAGGTCGACCGGCTGGTCGAGGCGCATCGAGAAGGTCGCGCGGCCCTCGGAGAAGCGTTCGACCGAGATGTCGGTGGCGCCGATCCGGCCGACGGTCTCCTCGAAGCCGACCAGCTGAGAGAAGTCGCCGAGCGGGCCGATCTCGAGGCGCAGCTTGCCTTCGTAGAGGCCCGGCCCCCAGGAGGCGTCGGGATCGACGGTCGCGTGTCCGTTGCCGTTGGTCGAGCCGTTGGCGCTCGGCGCCGGCGCCGCCTCCTCGATCGCCGCGGCTTCGGCGGCGATGTCGGTCCGCGGCTCGGCCTCGGCGGGCTCCGCGCCGGCTTCCGCATCGCCGGCCCCCGCCTCGGCGCCTTCCGCCTCGTTCAGCTCCCGCACACGGTTGCTGACCTCGACCGCCTCGCGCAGCGCTTTCATCCGGATCCGGGTGGCCTGGCCGCGCGCCTGGGCCTGCAGTTCCTCCAGCCGCTCCGAGACGGCGTCGAGCGAGGCGATACTGCGGTCGTGGACGGCGTTCGCCTCCTCGAGGCGCTCGGTCAGATCGCGGATCGTCCGCTCGCGTTCGATCACCATCGCCGACAACGAGGAGAGGTCGGCCTCGTGTGAGGCGATCGCGCGCGCCTGGATCAAGCTCTGCGATTCAAGCGCCGAGTTGCGCTCGCCGAGCGTCGCGGCCTGCCGTTCGAGGCCGGCGATGTGGGAGTCGCGGGCCGCGACGGCGGCGTCGACTTCGAGGCGGCGGTAACCCAGGAGCGCCCATCTGAAGCTGGTCATGGGCGCGACCGTAGAGTGGGGCTCGGACGTAACTTTGGTCACGTCCACGGACTTTGGTCACACGCGCGGCGCCGACGCGCCGCAGGTGGGCGCGCGCTACGCGCCGGCGGCGGCCGAAGGCGCTTCGGGCGCGTCGAAGTCCAGCTCGAGCCGCGGCGCCTCGTGCCAGAGGTCCTCAAGCTGATACCGGTCGCGCGCTTCCGGGGTGAAGACGTGTAGGACCACGTCGAGATAGTCGAGGATCGTCCACCCCGCTTCGCCGCCGCCGTCGACGCCGCCCGGCAGCAGGCCGGACTCGCGCTTCACCCGCACGCGCACCTCGTCGACGATCGCCCGCGCCTGGCGCTCGTTGCGCGCCGTGCAGATCGCCAGGAAGTCGGTGTAGGCGACCAGGCCGCGCATGTCGAGCACGACGATGTCCTCGGCTTTTTTCGAATCGGCAAGCTCGGCGAGCTGCCGGGCCAGGTTCTCTGACTGGACCGGATTCAAGCGTAGATCCCCTTCTCCTCGATGAATCGGGCTACCGGCTCCGGGACGAGGTAACGGAGCGGCCGGCCGGCGGCGGCGCGCTCGCGAACCGCGGAGGAAGAGACGCCGAACTGGGGCATCTCGAGCATCGTCGCCCGTCCCTCGGCACCGAGGCTGCGCATCACCGCCGCGACCTCCGCGTCGGAGATGCCCGAGCGCCGCGCCACCGCCAGGCGCGCCAGCCCGACCACCCGCTCGGGCTCACGCCAACTCTCGAGTCCGACGGCGGCGTCGGCCCCCATCACGAAAACGAGATCACTTTCGCCTCTTTCCTCAGCAAGTGCTTCCAAGGTCTCATACGTGTAGGACGGCCCGTCGCGTTCGACCTCCAGGGCGGAGACGGAGAAGCGCGCGTCGTCGGCGGCGGCGAGCCGGGTCATCGTCACCCGCAGCTCTTTCCCCGGGTCGTCGACGATCCGCTTGTGCGGGGCGACGCCGGTCGGGACGAGGACGACCTCGGCCAGATTCAGCTGCCAGAGCGCCTCCTGGGCGAGCGCCAGGTGACCGAGATGGGGTGGGTTGAAGGCCGACCCGAGGATCCCGATGCCTGCGCCCGGCGCGTCAGCCACGAACCTGGCCGCTGCCGCGGCCGACGTACTTCGTCGTGGTCAGCTCGCGCATCCCGATCGGGCCCCGCGCGTGGAGCTTCTGGGTGGAATTGCCGATCTCGGCACCCATCCCGTACTCGAATCCGTCCGTGAATCGCGTGGAAGCGTTCACATACACCGCGGCCGCGTCGACTCCCGCGACGAAGGCGTCGGCGGCTTGTGCGTCTTCGGTGACGATCGCCTCCGAGTGGCCGGTCCCGTGCGCGTTGATGTGGTCGATCGCCTCATCGACCGAGTCGACGACCGCGACCGCCATCTTCAGCGCCAGGTACTCGGTGTCCCAGTCGCCCTCGCCGGCCTCCCCGATGGCGACCGACTCGCCGGCGACCGCACGGGCGCGCGCGTCGCCGATCAGCTCGACCCCTTCGGCCGCCAGCGCCGCGAGGATCGTCGGCCCGTGGCTCGCCGCGATCGCCTCGTCGAGCAGCAGCTTCTCCGCCGCGTTGCAGACCCCGGGGCGCTGCACCTTCGCGTTGACCGCGATCCGCGTCGCCATCTCCAGGTCGGCGTCGGCGTGCACGTAGACGTGGCAGTTTCCCGCCGCCGCGTACATCACCGGCACCGTCGCGACCGCCTTGATCGCCTCCTTCAGGCCCTCGCCCCCGCGCGGGATCAGCAGGTCGACGACCCCTTCCTGGGTCGCCAGTTCGGCCAGCCCGTCGCGGTCGCCGGAGTCGAGCAGCAGCACCGAGTCCTCCGGCAGTCCTGCCTCCTCGAGCGCCTCGCGCACGATCGTCGCCAGCGCGCCGTTGGAGCGCTGCGCGTAGCTGGAGCCGCGCAGGACGATCGCGTTGCCGCTCTTGATCGTCAGCGCCGCGCAGTCGATCGTCACGTTCGGCCGCGCCTCGTAGATCACCCCGACCACGCCGAGCGGCACGCGGACCTTGCGCAGGTCGATCCCGCTGTCGAGCGTGTGGTAGTCGAGCTCCTCGCCCACCGGGTCGGCAAGGGCGGCGACCGCGCGCACGCCCTCCGCCATCGCCGCGACCCGCGCGGGCGTCAGCGTCAGCCGATCGCGCAGCGCCTCGCTCAGGCCCGCGGCACGCTCGTCGGCGAGGTCGGCGGCGTTCGCCTCGAGGATCGCGTCGACCCGCTCGTCGAGCAGGCGGGCGGTCGCCGCCAGCGCCGCGTCCTTGGCGGCGGTCGGCGCTCGTCCCAGCACACGCGCGGCGCGCTTGGCGGCGATGCAGCTCTCGGGAATGGTTCTGGTCGCTACGGCCATCCGGAAAGGGTAACCGGCCGCGTCCGCCACGCCCCGTCTGGCACAGAATCGTTGCGAAGTTGGCCCTAAAGCAGCACGAATCGATCCCGGTGGATGACCTCCTCCGGGGCATCCGGGAAGTGCTCGCGCAGGTAGCCGCTCTTGTGACCCGCGGTGCGGGCGACGTCGCCGGAGGAGTACTCGGAGATCCCCTTGCCGAGCGGCCTCTCGATCCCGCGCTCCGCCACCCAGACCGCGTCGCCCGCCTGGAAGCTTCCCTCGGCGCCGGTGACGCCGACCGCGAGCAGGCTCGAGCCGCTCTCGCGCAGCCGCACCGCCGCGCCCGCGTCCACCAGCACCGTCCCGCTCGACTGCTTCGCGTATTTGAGCCACAGCTTGTAGGGCGGCAGGCGGTCCTCGGTCTTGGCCGTGAATCGCGTCCCCACGGCGCCGCCCGCGGCCGCCGCGGCCAGATCCTCCCCCCGCGTCCCGTTGCAGATCACCGCCGGCACGCCCGACTCGCTGGCGATCCGCGCCGAGGTGATCTTGCTCTCCATGCCGCCGCGCCCGAGCGCCGAGGACTTGCCGATCTGGATCGTCTCCAGCACCTGGGTGTCCTCGATGCTCGGCACCAGCTCGGCCTCCGGGGACGTGCGCGGGTCCGCGGTGAACACGCCGTCGGTGTTCGTCAGCAGCACCAGCAGCCGCGCCTTCAGCAGCGCCGCGACCAGCGCCGCGAGGAAGTCGTTGTCGCCGAAGGTGACTTCGTCGGTCGCCGTCGTGTCGTTCTCGTTGATGACCGGGACGACCCGCCAGTCGAGCAGGCGCTCGAGGGTGTTGCGGACGTTGAGGTAATGACTGCGTTCCGACACGTCGGAGAGCGTCAGCAGCACCTGCGCCGCGCGCGTCCCCCCCGCGGCCAGCCGTGACTCATACGCGCGGAAGAGGTCACCCTGCCCGATCGCCGAGCAGGCCTGCAGCGCGTCCATCCCCCGCGGGCGCCCGCCGAGGTCGAGCAGCCGCATCCCCCGCGCGATCGCCCCCGAGGTGACGAGCACGACCCGCTCCCCGCCTTGCGCCAGCGCGCTCACCTGCGCGCACACCGAGTCGAGCACGTCGGCGCGCAACGACCCGTCGTCGGCGGCGACGACCGAGCTGCCCAGCTTTACTACCAGCGTCATGGCCGGCAAGTCTACGAGCGAGCGCATGCCCTTCAGTCACGAGCTGCGCGTCCGGTACGGCGAGTGCGACGCCCAGGGCATCGTCTTCAACGCCAACTTCCTCGCCTTCGTCGACGTCGCCCTCACCGAGATCTGGCGCCAGTCCATGGGCTCCTACGACCTCCTCCTGGAGACCGGCGTCGACACCGTGGTCGGCGAGGCCAACATGCGCTTCCTCCTCCCCGGCCGCTTCGACGACGTCCTCCGCATCGAAGGCGGCTTCGACGACCTGGGGACGACGAGCGCGACCCTCCGCCTCTGGTTCCACCGCGGAGATGAGCTGTTGGTCGAAGCTGATATCCGCTACGTGTTCGTCGACTTGGGGAGCTGGGAGAAGGTGGAGATCCCGGAGGTGGTGCGGAGAGGGCTCGGGCCGTTGCTGCTGGGGTGATGCGCGGGCGGGTGTCCTGGGCTCCTCATGGGGGTCCTGGCAGGCTGTGACCCCCATGAGGAGCCCAG
>CALCIA010000329.1 GCA_937907435.1 uncultured Actinomycetes bacterium | reverse complement strand
GACGTTCCCGGCATCTTCGTCACGGATCCGGCCGAGGTGTGGAGGCTCCCCGACCTGATCGTCACGTAAGTCCGACTTCCTCCCGTCCCTGTGACGCCTCTCCCACGCACCCCTCACGTCCTGGGCTCCTCATGGGGGTCACAGCCTGCCAGGACCCCCATGAGGAGCCCAGGACACCCTTGGACCACCTCGGACGGCCGCAACCCCCGCGCCCGCTCGCCACGGCGGCTCCTCGCTTTACCGGGCGCCTTGCGGCTTCTACAATCCGCCGAGGTGACCAGTGAGGGCTGAGGGCCGCTGGTCGCAGCCGCGATCTCGACGTGAGTGAGGATGAGGAGCCAGGGTCCCAGCATCATCCAGGCCAAGGTCAGGGTCCCGCCGGTCTCCGATCGCATCGTCAGCAGGCCGCGCATCGACGAGCGCCTGACCGCGATGATCGAGGCGAACCGGGTGGTCGCGCTGATCGCCATGGCCGGATCGGGCAAGACCACCGCGATGGCGGCCGCCGCGGCGCGCTTCGAGTGGCCGGTGACGTGGCTGAGCGTCGATCGCACCGACGTGTCTCCCGGGCGCCTGGTCAGCTACCTGGAGGCAGCCCTGGCCCAGCAGCTGCCCCGGCTGGCGGGCGTCGCGACCGACGGCCTCGGGGTCGGGCTCGACCACTACGAGACCGCGGGCCTGCTCGCCGAGGCGGTCGGCGACGATCCCCTGGTCCTGGTCCTCGACAACCTGGAGCGGCTGGGCGACTTCAAGGAGGCCTGGGCCGTGATCGAGTCGCTCGTCCGTTATGCGTCCCCGGGCCTGAAGCTGGTCCTGATCAGCCGCCAGGAGATCCCGAGCAGCATCATCCACGGGGCGGCCGCGGGCTCGCCGGTGCCGACGATCGGCGAGACGCAGCTGGCGTTCACGCCGGCGGAGGCCCACCGGGCGTTCGGGCTCCTGGACCGGCCGAAGGTCGATCCGGCGGCGGCGGTCGAAGCCACGGGCGGCTGGGCGGCGGGGATCCTGTTCGAGGCCTGGCGGGCCGACGACCACGTCTCCGGCAACCGCGACGGGGCGGACCCCCTCCACGGCTATCTCGCCGAGCACATCGTCGGCCAGCTGGGCCAGGAGGAGCGCGACTTCCTCATCGCCACATCCCTGCTGGACGAGGTGACCCCGGCCCGGGCGGAAGCCATCGGCCAGACGGAAGCCGCGCGGCACCTGACCGATCTGCGCGCGGCCCACCTGCCGGTCACCTGGTCGAGCAACCCGCTCGCGATGCGCTGCCACCCGCGGTTCAGCGAATACCTCCTGGAGTGCCTGGAGCGCCAGCCGCCCGAAGCGGTGGCGTCGCTCCGGCGCGCGTTCGGACGGCTCCTGGCCGAGGAGGGGCTGTACGAGGAGGCGACCGAGGAGCTGCTCCAGGCAGGGGCGTTGGTCGAGGCGCTTGACCCGGCCGGCAAGGCGATCGTGAGCGTCATCGACCGGCTCGACTTCGGCCTCGCGGATCGCTGGCTGGGGCAGCTGGAGGAGGTCGCGGCAGGCGACGGCCCGCTGACCGTCGCGCGGCTCATGCTGGCGATCGGGCGGGAGGACTTCCGCGCCTGCCAGGAGCTCGCCGACCAGTTGTCCACGATGGAGGAGCGCGACCGACTGGCGAGCTCGGACGAGCACGCGGCGGCGCTGATGGCGTGGTGCTACCTGTCGGTCGGCCAGCTCGACGACGTGCGCACCGTGCTCGACCTCGCGCCGGACGGTCCCAGCGCGGCCGCGGTGAAGTACTGCATGTGCGGGGTCGAGAACGCCCCGGGGAGGAGCCGCCCGGCGCGCGTGGGCGGCCCGCTCGACGCGTTGATCTCGCGGGCCGACTACATGCTCGGCCGGCTCGAGCTGTTCGACGAATCCCAGGCGTCCCGCTGGGTCGAGGCCGCCCAGGGTCCGTACCACATCGCCGCGCTGCGGGCCAAGGGGGAGACCCAGGTGGCGCTCGAACGCTACGAAAGCGCGATGAAGGAGGGCGGCGCCGCGATCAGCCTCCGGACCTACCTGGGCCCGGAGATCCTGATCGACGCCGGGCGCGCCGACGAGGCCCGGGTCGCGCTCGACCGCGGGGCCGAGCTCGCCAACAGCAGCGGCTCGGTGTGGTTCCCGCTGTTCAACGGCGTGGCCGAGGCCAAGTTCCTGTTGCGGACGAAGCGCGACACGGTCGCGGCGCGGGTGTTGCTCGACCGCCTGAGCGAAGGGGTGACCGTCCATCCGTTCCAGGTGGTGAAGGAGACCCTCGACATGTGGTACGGGTTCACCGAGTTGCTCGAGGGGGACTCGCACGCCGCGGTGAAGAGCCTTACGGCGGCGATGGAGAGCATGTACGCGGGTGACCGCCTGCTCGAGGTGCCGACCTGCATGGTCTACCTGTCGGAGGCGCGTTGGCGGGTCGGCGACAGCGATGGCGCCGACGAGGCGGCGGACCTCGCCCTGAGCGCGGCCCACCGCCAGGGGTCGAACCATGCGCTGCTCCTGGCGCTGAGCGACTTCCCCGCCGTGCTGTCGCGCCGCCTCGACGCCGAGTCGGAGGTCGACTCGGATTGGCACGCGATCGGGCGCGCCCTCAGCGCCCAGGGCGTCGCGGTCAAGGCCCGGGTCGGGGCGCGGCTCTTGGTGCGCGAGTTCGGGTCCGGGACGATCGAGATCGACGGCGAGGTGGTCCGGCCCCGCCTGGCCAAGTGCCACGAGCTGCTGGCCTACCTGCTCACCCTCCCCGAGCCGGCCGCCACCCGCGCCCACCTGCTGGACGTCCTCTTCGACGGCCGCGCCGACGACTCGACCCGTGCCTATCTCCGCCAGGTCGTCCACCAGCTGCGCCGGGTCATGCCCGACCAGGCCGCGATCGAGGTGGAGGACGGCACCATCCGCCTCACCGGGGACATCGCCGCCACCAGCGAGTCGGCGCACTTCGAGGAGTACCTTGCCGAGGCCGCCCGACTCCACGACACGGACCGCCTCGCGGCGACCGCCTCGGCGCTGGAGATCTACGACCGCGGCGACTACCTCCCGGCCCTCGACTCGCCCTGGGTCGCCGAGCGCCGCGCCTTGCTGGACGACCTGGCGGCGAACGCCCGGCACGAGGCCGCCGAGCTGGAGTTCGCCGCGGGTCGCTACCAGGACGCCGGCCGCCTGGCCGAGAGCGTCCTCGACGCCCATCCCCTGCGCGAGTCGACCTGGCGCCTCTCGATGCGCGTGGCGGCGATGCTGGGAGACACGGACAAGGTCCTCTCCACCTTCGAGGCCTGCCGCCTGAGGCTCGCCGAGATCGGGACCGGCCCGAGCGCGGAGACCCGGCAACTGGTCGACCGCCTGCGGCGGTAGCCGCGGAGGGCTGGCTACCCTCGGAGCCAGGGCCTCTTCGAGTGGCGCGCGCCTCGGGCGCGGCCCCGGTTACCTGCGCCGGTGCGCCGGCCGGTGGCGTGGCGGCGTCGACTTCAGGACCAGTGGGCCGGGCCTGATCCCGGTGCCGCCGACGGTCGCCTTGAGTCCGCGCTTGCCGCTCTTCTTCAACTGGGCGAGGCCCTTGGCGCTGAGCTTGACCGGGACCGTTGCGTGGGCGCCCGCCGCGAGGTCGAAGGAGGCGGTGCCGATCCGGACCGACTTCGCCCGCGACTTCTTCTTGGCGCGGTGGCTCTTCGTCGCCTTCACCCGCGTGGTGAGGACGAGCTCGCCCTTGCACGAGCCCGAGGCCGGGCAGGTCAGCTTCAGCAGCGCCTTGCCTCCCTTCACCTTGGCCCGGGCGGCGGCGGTGGCGAGGGCCGTCTTCGGGGGTGGGGGCGGTGGCAGGGTCACGGATGCCGCGGCGGCCGTCACCGTCACCGTTCTCGTCGCCGTGCTCGTGTTGCCGAGCGCGTCGGTGCTGGTGACGGTCACCGTGTAGGTGCCGGCCCTCGCATAGGAATGGGTGGCGGCGGTGCCGGGAGCGGTGGCGCCGTCGCCGAAGCTCCAGCTCGTCGCGCCCACCGCGGAGAAGACGTCGAGCGGTGAGACCGAGAAGGAGAGTGCCTGGCCGACCGTACCCGCGGCGGGCACCGCGAGGCCGCGGAGCTGGGGGCCGGCGGCGTCGTAACCGGCGGCCTGGATGATCTCGTCGATGCCGTCGTAGTGTCCCCAGACCGCGACCGCGTCGCCGTCGGCGTCGAGAGCGACGCGGGGCGTTTCGAGACCTTCGCCGGGGGTCGAGAGGTCGACCGGGGCCGACCAGGCACCGAGCGCCGAGCTGCTTGCCGCCTGGGCGATCCAGCCGGTGCCGTCGTAGCGTTTCCAGACCGCGATCGCGTCGCCCTGGGGGTCGAGCGCGATGTTGACGCTGCCGACACTCTGCCCCGGCGCCGTGAGGTCGACCGGGACCGACCAGGTGCCGCCGGCCTGCCTGCTCGCCGCCTGGGCGATCCAGTTGGTGCCGTCGTAGTGCTGCCAGACCGCCGTCGCGTCTCCTTCGGTGTCGAGCGCCACCTGGGGGTAGTAGGCGCTCTGCACCGGCGAGGAGAGGTTGGCCGGGGCCGACCAGGTGCCGCCGGCTTCCCGGGTCGAGGCCTGGATGATTTCGTTGCTGCCGTCGGAGCGTTCCCAGGTGGCGACCGCATCGCCGTGTGGGGCGATCGCGACCTGGGGGTGTTCGGCACTGTGCCCGGGCGCCGAAAGTTCGACGGGGGCCGACCAGGCACCGAGCGCCGAGCTGCTCGCCGCCTGGATGATCCAGTCGATGCCGTTGGAGTGATTCCAGACCGCGACCGCGTCGCCTGCGGCGTCGAGCGCGATCTCAGGTTCGCGAGCTTCCTGCCCGATCGCGCCGGGCGAGGTGAGGTCGACCGGGGCCGACCAGGCGCCGCCGGCCTTCCTGCTCGCCGCCTGGACGATCCAGGTGGTGCCTTCGTGCCGCTGCCAGACCGCGATGGCGTCGCCTGCGGCGTCGACCGCCACCTGGGACTCGTATGCGTTCTCGCCTGGCGCCGAAAGGTCGACCGGGGCCGACCAGGCGCCGCCGGCCTTCCTGCTCGCCGCCTGGATGGTCCAGTCGGTGCCGTCGTAGCGCTGCCAGACCGCTACCGCGTCGCCTGCGGCGTCGACCGCGATCCCAGGTTCGCGAGCGTCCTGCCCCGGCGCCGAGAGGTCGACCGGGGCCGACCAGGAGCCACCGGCTTCCCGGCTCGCCGCCTGCACGATCAAGTTGGCGCCGTCGTAGCGCTGCCAGACCGTGACCGCGTCGCCCTGCGGGTCGACGGCGACCCGGGGACCTTCGGCGTTCGCGCCGGGTTCGGAGAGGTTCGTGGACGCTAGCCAGGTCGGCGCGGCGGAGGCCGATGCAGCGGCCCAGAGCAGGGCAAAGGCGGCGAGTGCCGCCACGAACAGCAAGCGAACCATCACGCCGCCTCGATCCTCGGCGACATCACCCGCGAACAGTCCTCTCACGCCGGCACCCCTTTCCCCACCTTGTGGAACTCCTCGATCGATACAGACAGGAGCAGGCTCGGGCCTGCCGGGAGGATGGTATATCGCTGTACGATATTTCGGTCGGACCGGGCGGTGCGAGCGCGGCGCCTTCGAAGAAGGTGACCTTCACGTACCTGGTGAAGCAGTGCACGCCGAGGAACCAGTGATCCTCTTCCCATGCTCCATATAAGGGGGGAGAGGTCGCCGCCGGTCGCGAGCTCTCGTGACCTCGTGGCGGGCCGAACTACCCGAAGGCGAAGCGCAGCTCACGCCTGACCGAGCGCAAGACGCCGTCGAACTCCGGCGGCGAGGTGGCGTACTCGATCAGCTCCCCGTCCCACCGCTCTTCCCAGCGTGGGACCCGATTGTCAAACGACTCGGCAAAACGGCCGGGCTCGCGGTCGCGATGGCGGGCCTTGCGCTCGAACAGCGGCCACATCGCCTCGGCGTCGACGTCGTTCACCACGAGCAGCTCGTACAGGTCGAGGAGATCGCGGCATTGCAGGCGCTGCATGACACAGCGCAGCTTCTCGGTTCCTGTCGTCCAACTCCAGCAGCGGAAGGCCGATCCGCTCCCGGCAGCCCACGAGCGCCGCGGTGATCAGGTGGGTCGCGCCCTCGGCGTCGATGCCACCAGTCAGGCTGAAGTCCAGATCGGCCGAGTAGCGGTAGTCCTCGAAGTGACAGAGACGAAGCGAGGTCCCACCCTTGAAGACGAGCTGCTGCCCTTGATCGCGCTCGGCGATGGCGGTCAGGACGTGGGCGAGGACGTAGTCGCGCTCGACCGTGGGGGCCGGGAGCCCATCCTCGTCGGCTCTGCGCTTGATCACGTTCTGGTGGATCACTGCGCGATCTCCTCCGCGACCGCGTGAGGGTCGACCGGCCAGCGGATGTGCCACCTGCCGTCCCGGAACCCGCCGCTCGACCCCCGCAGCCCCGGGTCCAGGTCGAGGTCCCATTCGGGTGGCGTCAGAGGCTCGAGCTTTCCGGCCAGCCTGGTGAGCTCGAGGCGATCTGCAAGGGACCCGATCCGTCGGAGGGCCGGCCCGGCGCTCAGCTCCTCGGCGAGGTCGCGCAGACGAGCCGGGTCCGCATCGGAGCCGGCGAGTGCCTCCGCCAGAGGGACGTATCCGCCGACCAGGTCGGGACGCGCGGCGGCATCGAGGAGCGCCCGCTCCAGATTCGAGACGCGAGCGCCGAAGCCGGCGTCCTCGGTGCCGATTCCGACGGTGTCGGCCCGCTCGAGCACCACTTTCAGCGGGCGCCCGCTGACCTCGGTGCTCGTGAAGCGATGTGGCGAGGCGATCTGGACCGTGCGGACGGGGCGGGTGAGGAGCCCGTGGAAGTCAAGCGCGGAGTGGAAGGCGATCCTGTGTGCCCGGCCGTCGACCAGGGCCGCGACCGCGAGCGCCACGTCCTCGGAGGAGGCCCGGGTGCCGAGGAGGCCTATCTGTCGGATCGCGTAGCGGCCGCGGGCGACCTGATCGACCAGCCCGGCACGGCGCCACCGCGCGAGCAGGTTGGAGGCAGCGGCCGGGGAGATCCCCAGCTCTTCCCGCAGTTCTCGGCTCGTGAGCGTGGTCTTGCCGACGGCGAGACGCTCGTCAAGTGGTTTCAGCGACACTCGAGGCATTGTGTTTCAATGCGTATTCTACACGTCTGACGTGAATTACCTGACCTCTGATCCATCGCGCCCATAAGTCTCTCGAGCCGCATTCGGCAAGCTATCCTTCGCGCCTGATGTGGGCCAGAGGGATCAGGGGATGGCTCGTCGGGGCGGCGACTTCGCTGGCACTGTGCCTCTGGCTCGGGGCGGGGGCGGCCGGCGCGATGGGCACGACGCAACCCGTCTTCCGGGCCGCCTGGACCTCGTTCCCCGACTACATGGACCCGCAGCTCTCCTACACCGCCGAGGGCTGGACGGCGATGTACGACACCTACATCCCGTTGCTGACCTACCGGCACGCGAGCGGCAAGGCGGGCAGCGAGGTCATCCCTGGGTTGGCCAAGGCGCTGCCGCGGATCAGCGACGGCGACAGGACCTACACGCTGTTCCTGCGTCGCGGCCTGCGCTACTCCGACGGCGGGCCGGTCCGGGCCTCCGACTTCAGGTTCGCCGTCGAACGGATGTTCAGGCTCAATTCCGGCGGGTCGCCCTTCTACGCCGACATCGTCGGGGCCAGGAGCTTCGCCAAGAGGCAGCGCCCCCACATCGGCGGCATCGTCACCGACGACCGCAGCGGCAAGATCATCATCCATCTCATCAGGCCACGGGCGACCTTCACCGACGAGCTCGCCCTGCCCTTCGCCGCCCCGGTGCCATCGACCACGCCGATCCGCGACCAGTCATGGAATCCGCCACCAGCCACCGGCCCCTACGTCATCGCCGAAAGCCGGCCCGGGCAAGGCTGGAACTATGAACGCAATCCCGAGTGGCGCCGCGACGATGGCCCGCGGATGCCGCAGATCCCCGCCGGGCACGTCGGGCACATCCAGGTGACCGTGATGCGCAGTGGAGAGGCACAGGTCAACCGGCTGATCGACGGCCGGCTTGACTGGCTCTTCGACCCGCCACCGACCGACCGGATGACCGAACTCGAAGCGGGCGCCGGCGGCGCCCAGGTGCGGACCGAGCCGACCGTCAGTACCTACTACTTCTGGATGAACACGCAGCGCCCGCCGTTCGACGACCTGAAGGTTCGCCAGGCGATCAACTATGCGGTCGATCCGGAAGTGCTGCACGACATCTACGAAGAACAACTTGCCCCGACCCACCAGATCCTGCCGCCGAACATGCCGGGATACCGGAGGTTCGACCTCTACCCGCACAGCATGGCGACGGCGCGCCGGCTGATCCGCGAAGCGGACCCCTCCGATCGCGACATCACGGTGTGGACCGACGGCGAATCGCCGAACTTCGAAGCCGGTGCGTATTACCAGATCGTGCTTCGCGAACTGGGCTTTCACGTTCACCTCAAGATCTTGGGTCCCGACAGGTACTTCGAGGCGATCGGCAACGGACGGACGCCGAACCTCGACACCGGCTTCGCCGACTGGTTCGAGGACTATCCCCACCCGAACGACTTCTTCGAGCCGCTGCTCGCCACGAAGCCGACCCCCTTCTACACCAACAACTTCTCCCGGTTCGTCGACCCGAGCCTCAGCCGGCGGGTCGCCGACCTCGAGAGAGGCCCTCGCCCGATCGACGAAGCGGCTTACGCCCAGCTCGACCGCGACTACATGAAGCGGGCTCCGATCGTCCCCTTCGGCACCCGGACCCTGGTGGCAAGTTTCTCGAAGGCCGTCGACCTCCGCGGCTTCGTCTGGAACCCGACCTTCGAGACCGATCTGACCAGCCTACGATTCAAACACGGCGCGGCCGCGGGCAAGTGAACATTTCCCCGCGCCTCTGGACACCCGACTGAACGGCGCCGACGCGGACACCTTCCACAATGCCGACCCCGGAAATGGCGAGCGCAACGTCGGAACGGGTTATGGCTGACCAACCCTGGAGCGGATAGTCGACGGCGAAGAGGCCGCGTCGTGGCCGGAGACCTTGAGACGCCGCGCCACCTCGGGCGAGAGGTTGGCGTCGAAGGGGAGCCTCACGCGGGAGCCGTTACCTGCAGCTCCCGTTCTTGGGCGTCGGCGGCGGCGTACTCCAACGCCGCCAGCACGTCGTCGCGCTCAAGGTAGGGGTAGTCCGCGAGCACGTCGTCGACGCTCGCCCCGGCCGCGAGCTGGCCGAGCACGGCGCTGACGGTGACGCGCGTGTCACGGATACACGGCATTCCGCGCATGCGATTGGGGTCGACGGTGATGCGGTCAAGGGCCATGAACGAAGGGTAGCCGAGGCATGGGCCGTCGCCGGGATTCTCGATCCACGGGACCGGAGAGGACATCGAGAAGGCATCGGGTGATCGACCTGATCGAGGGGATCTCGACTGCCTGGTCGAGGACGCGAGGGAGAAACCCGTCGGCAAGCGGTCGGTCGAGGAATGGGGGAGGCGGCCGCGGAGGCCGGGATCTCATGGAATGGGGCGTACAAGATGATCCGGCCGGAGCGCTGGCCGAAATGAGCTGCTCCGACACCGAGGTAGGTCAGCCTGTTGGGGTGGCGGGTCGTGACGAACGGTCCCTCGGGTAGACGGTGTCCGACTTGACCTTCTCCGAGCACGGCCGACGTTTCAGGATGCCGGGATATGAAGCCGGATCCGGCCCTCTTCGGGGTTCAGATCCGGTGCCTGGCGAAGAGCGCTGAACACTTGCCGTCGCCGAGACGATGAAGGGACTTTTCAACGAACGTCCGGTCATCCGGTTGTTGCTTCGGCCTTGCGTATGCCCAAAAAATCAAAGAGCACCGTCGTTGACCTTGGCCTTGAAGAAGATGAATCGGATATAGCGGATGTCGCAGAAGTAACAGGATGACGGCGACCCGATGTCGGCGAGGGCCAGGCCGCTGTCCATGATTCCGTCCGGCAGCCTCGCAACGAGATGGTGGTGCCCGTCCAGCAGGACGGTCGAACCGGGGACATAGTTCAGCGCCGTGTAGCCGGCGCTTTCAGGTACGTCGATTTCCACGCTTTCTTCGATGCCTTCGTGGGTCGTTCCCGTCTGATATTCGATGTCGAGCTCGGCCGACAGGGGGTCCCGCCGTTCGCTCGTGACTTCGCCGCTTGAGTTTTTCGCGATGAACGTGCCCTGGCCGCCCCACATCTCGACCGTGAAGCGAGCGTATGGCACCGAGGCGTCGTTGCCGTTGTGAAGCCTGATCCCAAGTTCGAGCAGGTCTCCGGGCTTGGCCTTGATCGGCCCCTGATTGCGTTCATAGCGGCACGGATGTTCACGCGTCAGGTCGCACGCGCGGAAGATCCCACCGGCACCGATTTGTGCCATTTGGGGCGTCGAATATTGAACATTCACGGCTGGCTCGCCCGTCTGGGCGTTGATGATCGTCCCCGGCGGCGGGATCGTAGGAGCATGATCACCTCCGGACAGGGCATCTTCGACGAGATAGGCCCCGACTCCGAATAGGAGTACGACGGGTATGACGATGACGATGACGTGACGCCTGTACTCGGCGCCGTGGATGAGTCCGGCTGCGAGGGCGGCGGCAGCGATTGCCACGACGACCCAGACAGGGTGGATGTTCAGCAGTCCCCACAGCGTCCCTACCAACCAGGCAAGGGCCGCAGCCGCGACGCGCAGATTGGTGTGGCGGATGACCTGGACGGGTCCCCGCGATATCGAGCTGGATGAGTCCTCGCCCGTTGTCGATTCCGGCCCGGCTGTTCGTGGCGGGGTTTGAGCGTTCTGTCGATTGCCGCTCACCAACCGGCCTCGCCGCCATGCTCCGAGCACGCGCCCTGGGATCCGCCTGAGTCGCTCCACTCTCCATCTGCGCATTCGACGGGATGGCCGTTGCCCTCGTGGAAGCTCGGGATGCAGGCGTGCCTCGAACAGAACCCGGACGCGGTGGGATCCGCCACATCGCCGTCGCTCGCCTGGTTGAACGGCGCGACCCCGACAGGCAAGAGGAGCCCGTACAACGCGGCGAAGGGCAGGGCGGTGATCACGCAAACGATCACCGCGTAGGCCCATATGGCCGCGAGGAACAGTAATCCCACGAGTATTCCTACGACCCACTTCATCGGGAAGGCGATAAGCCAGTAGAGACCTTGCACCTGCAGCAGCAGAAGTGCTGCGACGCGCCACCAGTCGCCACGCTTCCAGAGGCGGAAGGTGAAGCGGCCGTGTCGATCGTTCAGGCGGTCGAAGAAACCGAAGACCGCATCGAAGACGTCCTTGCGGCGCAGAAGGCATCCCCGCGGAGCCCGTCTCCGCGCCACCGACATCCCTTCCCCTCCCTGCCAACTCATTGCCGGAAATCGGATGTTTAAGAATGCGCGAGACGCGGTCGACACTTCGGCTCGAGCCGGACGCAACTCGAATGTTCCTTTAAGGGTGGTTCGTCTGCGGATGGCTTGGCGGTCGGACTCTTCGGATGATGTCGCACGAGTGGACCAAGGCAGAAGGAGGGCGGACATCAGGGTTTCCAGATATACACGATAAAAGACCTGATAGCGTCCTCGATCCGGCGAGGCGGGGTGGTGGCGCCGGTTCGATTCATCACGGAGCCCCGGAAGCGATCTGACGCCACCTGTGACCACATCGGCCGTTCCCTTGGAGATCTCCGCGGCATTGAATCGCTGCAGTGGCCTGTCGGGTCCGATGGGGTTGCACTGATGGCGCGGTACAGGCGTGCGTCGCAGTCACAATCATCGTCCGGCGTCCCGCGACAGTTATCACGTGCGATCGGTCGATTGGTCAAAAGGCACTGGAGCTGGGTGGTTGGTCTCACGGCGCTGGCCGTCGGAGCAGTTGCGCTCTACGTGGAGCTGAACCCCGGTGGCCAGGTCACCCCCGAACAGCAGGAACTGCTCTCGAACATCCCACCCAAGGTCGGATGGCATTGCCACCCGCTCGCGGGTGACGGGCCGATCCTGCAGGGTCTCACCGATCGCATCGAGGGGCGGGCCGAGTGCGAAGCTACGGATGCCGGGCCGGAAGAACTGACCTTTTTCTCCTTCGTCAGCCAGGCTGATGAGCGACGATACCTCCGGGCATTGGAGGTGCGGCGGTTTCAGGAGGGCTTCCTGTGCAAGGCGACCTACCTGAGCCTTGGCGAGTGGGTCGACCGACGGGGCACGGCCGGTGGTGAAATTCTCTGTGCCGATGGTCCGCGGCATGCGAGCCTCGTTTGGAGCGATGCGAGTGTTCCGCTCCCGATGATCGGCTATGCCTCCGCGCAACTCGCCGATGAGCAGGCGCTGCACCGATGGTGGCAGCACGATGTCAAGGACGACGGTGGGGGAACTTGGCAGGCGGCGACGAGCCAACTGCAACGCAGCCTTCCGCCGGGATTCGGTTCATGTTCCCCCTCCGCAGTGATTCAGGCGGGCGCGGTTGCGGCGGTCGAATGTCGCCCGGGAGGCGGGATCACTTCGGCAGGCGCCGCCCTTTTCCCCAGTGGCGAAACGCTGAAGAATTATCTGGCGAGCGAGGCCCGAGCCACTGCCGGTATTTCAAGAACTGCTGGCTGTGGCATTTCTCCTCTCAGCTATGCACCGTGGTGGCTGGGGAACCATCGTGAAAACCCGCGCGGCATGGTGCTCTGTTATCCGAACGAAGGCACGCAATGGATGGTCTGGTCGACGCTTCGGGCGCGCGTATATGCGTATGCCTCCCGCGCCGACGGCCGAACCCACGAACTCTGGCGCCGCTGGTCTCAATCCCTCTGCCGGATCAAGTCACCGAACCGAAGGCGAGATGCGCATTCCAGATGAAAACATGTGTGGGTGGCGTACTGAAGAGATGAGGCGCCAGCTTCAGGCCAGACCATGGTCGCCGGCTGTCTTGGTGTCCCTCAGGCGTTGACGGCGCCCCAGGTCAACGGTTGGCCGGACCCCCAGTGAGCCGACGACTTCCAGCAGCACTCGGAGTTCCCGCCTTTGGGACCGCTGTACCGACTGGGACGAAGGGGAACGCCAGGCTGGAGTGTCGAGCTGCCAGAGGCCGCGAACCACTCTGGCCGCCGATTCTTCAAGAAAGCGTGAGCCCACAAGATGAAGAGAGGGAAGCACCGGGCACGGCGCGTCGTCCCCTTGACCGCCAAGCAAATCCGGGTCGGTCTCCGGGTGCAGAGGGGATGCAAGAGTCGCGGTCAGGAGATGATCGACGAGACCGACGCCGCGATCGCCGCTCTGTTGAGGGCATTCCAAAAGGCGGCGGGATCACAATGGAGGAAGGCGGCCACGGAAGGTCGGGATCTCGCGGAGCATTCCTATCTGTCCGCCGGGCTGTACCTTCGTGACGGATCCTTGGAGGTGTCAGATCCGGTGGTCGATGAACGCGTAAATCACCGCCCCGGCTCCGGCTGCGAGGAGCCATTTCCCCGTGCCCGCGAGCAGCCGACGGACGCGCGCGGCCCCGTTATCCGGGGCCTCGGCTCGGTTGCCTCGAACTGCGGCCAGACGAACGGGGAGAGGGACCCCGAAGGCGACAGCTACCAACATGCACGCCGTCCCGGCGTTCGACATCGGTCTGGCGGCCGGGCCGGACACCGGAATCGCAGCGAGCTCCAGGAGCAGCCGAATGTCCCGCCGCCCAGGTAGATGACCCAGCTCGAAACCGGTTGTCCAGCGGTGCGCAGGACCGCGCTCACCTCGGGGACCAGCCGCTTACCGCAACCGGGTTGCGGCCCCCCACGGTGGCCGACACGGCACTCGCCAAGAAACCAGTACCTGCGGAACTTGAGCGTGACGCCAACTGCGCCGATCTGATGGCCGATCCGCGAGCAAACCGTCCGCGCCAGCGCGAGCTTGGTGCCGTTGGTACGGGCGAAATCTGCGAAGTCGGCCACGGCATCGAAGACGAGCTCGCCCTCCCCGTGCGCCAGCTTGACGGAGACGTGCGACGGCTCGGCCTCCTCGCCACTCGCCTGCTTCACCAGCCGTGCGACCTCTGCCAAAGAGGTCGGCAAGGCCAGCCGGGGACCCTCGCCATGCGTTCTCGCTCCACTCCCGCTCGACCGCCCGCTCCACCATTTTGCTCAAGCTATCCGCCACGGTGGACACGGGCGGTGCGGTCCTCAGGCGCCAACCCGCCGAACGCCCTTAGTGGTGGGGCAAGAAGTCCCAGGTAGCCCAGCCGAGGCCAGCCGGGTTCGGTCTGCCGCCTTCTGGCTTGAAACCCAGCCCTACGTAGCCCGGCCGAGTCGCCGGATCAAGCTCACAACCCGAAGGTCGCAGGTTCGAATCTTGCCCCGCTATTCACGAAAGGCCGCTGGCCACCGCATTCGATAAGCGAAGAACGTCGTCTGCGGAACCGCGGTAGAGGACGAGGCCGCGCGCCTGGGTCCGATCAGCCGTAGTACGCGGGCGCGGTCTCGATCTTCCGCTGGGCGTCGATGTCGTGGTGGAGCCAGACCTTGACGCCCGTCGCCTCCAGTGTCTTGGCGGCGTCGATCGAGGTGCGGGAGGCGTCGAGATCGAAGTTGAGGGTTCGGACGGCGCCGGCGGTGTAGTCCGCGACCGAGTAGGCAAGGTCGCCGGCCAGGAGCACGTTGCCGGTCTCGGGGAGGGCGACGAGGAGGCCCTGGTGGCCCGGCGTGTGGCCGGGCAGGGGGACCGTCACGACGGTGCCGTCGCCGAAGACGTCGTGGCTGCCCGCGATCTTCTGGATCTTGGCCTGGTCGAGGGCCGCGTAGGTCTCGGGGATGTAGGTGAGGGCTTCGGCATCGGGGCCGTAGGCGGCGTCGTACTCGGCCCGCTGCATGAGGGCGGTCGCATCCGGGAAGAGGTCGAGGTTCCCGACGTGGTCGATGTGCAGGTGCGAGAGGCCGAGCAGCCCGATGTCCGCCGGGGCGTGGCCAAGGGCCTTCAGCTGAGCACGGAGGGTCGCCGGGACGCGGAAGACGTGGGTCTCGTTGAGGCGCTCGCCGTCGGGCCGGGCGGCGATCGAGTCCGCGATGCCGGTGTCCCAGAGGAGGAGGCCGTCCGGGTGCGCCACCAGGTAGCTGCGGACGCTCATCTCCGCGTAGGTCCCGGGCGGGGCCGCCGGGCTGTAGAGCGCGTAATCCGCGCACTGGATCAGGCCCGTGTCGAGCACGTGGAGGCGGACGTCCGCGGTCGCCTTCGACGTGCTCATCGCGGTGCCCCGGCGGTCTCGCGCAGGGCGGCGGCAAGCAGGCGCCAGGCCCCGCGCGGCAACGGGTTCGTGGGCCGGTAGTCCGACGAGTCGAGGACCTGGAGCGCGACGTGGTCGGCGCCCGCCGCGTGATGCTCGGCGACGCGCCCGAGGACCGTCGCCACGTCCCCCCACGCGACCAGGGCGTCGACGAGCCGATCGCTGCCACCCCGCTCGAAGTCGGCCTCGGTGAAGCCCTGGCGCAGGAAGCTGTTCGTGTAGTTGGGCAGCCGCAGGTACTGGGCGAGCCGCGCGCGGCCGATCTGGCGGGCGCGCCCGGGGTCGGTCTCGAGGACGACCTTCTGCTCGACCGCCAGCAGCGGGTCGGGGCCGATCTGGGCGCGCGCCCGGCGCGTGTACTCGGGGGTGACCAGGTAGGGATGCGGCCCCGCGCTTCGCCGGGCCGCCAGGTCGAGCGCCTTCGGACCGAGCACGCCGAGGACGCGCCGGTCGGCAGGGATCGTCGGCTCGCCCGCGTCGAGCTCGTCGAGGTAGGCGCCCAGCCGGCGCAGCGGCCGCCGGTAGCTGAAGCCCGCCGGCTCGACCACCGGCGCGTGGCTGGAGCCGAGGCCGATCAGCAGGCGGTCCGGCCCCCGCGCCTCCAGATCCGCGTAGCGGGCCGCGACCTCGGCCGCCGGATCGGTCCAGATGTTGACGATCGCCGTCGCGACCGCCAGCCACCGGGTGCCGGCCAGCAGCCTCGCGGGCAGCTCCAGGTCACCTCGGGAGCTGCCGAGCCAGAGCGCGCCGTAGCCGAGCTCCTCGATCTCCGCCGCGGCCTCCTCGAGCTCGCCCGAGCCCTCCCACGCCTGCGAGGGACTCCAGATCCCGACCCGCCCCACGTCGATCTTCATGCTCGTCCCTCCACTAGGATGGTTGTTCGATGGCTGTCAAACGAAGGTTAGACGATGATCAAACTAAGGCGGGGCACGCACACCCGCGTGACGTCTCCTTGGAGTCGGCGCTCGACGCGCTGGCCGACCCGATCCGGCGCTCGATCGTGCGCCAGCTGGCCGGCTGCCCGGACTGGACGCGGGCCTGCGGCAGCTTCGACCTGCCGGTCACCAACGGAACGCTCAGCCACCACTTCGCGGCCCTGCGCAACGCCGGCCTGATCGAGCAGCGCGCCGACGGGACCCGGCGGCTGAACCGCCTGCGCCGCCCCGAGTTCGACGAGCGCTTCCCGGGCCTCCTCGCGCTGGTGATCGAGGACACGGGGGACGCGCCCGCGGAATAGGGGTCCACGAGTGGCGGGCATCGCGGCCGACCGCAACCGACGGCCCCGAGATGCGTTCAGGCATATGTGTGCCATTTGAGGAAATGCGGCGCCGCGGCCATCCTCGCGACGCTGCCGGTGCTGGTCGCCGCCCTGCTCGCCCTCGGGCTGCCCGTCGCCCCGGCGAGCGCCGCCGTGCCGAAGAACTTCTGGGGGGCGGTGCCGCAGAACCACCTCACCGGCCCCCAGCTCGAACGCCTCCGCCGCGGCGGCGTCGACAGCCTCCGGATCTTCGTCGACTGGGGCTCGATGCAGGGCTCGCCGCGCGCGGAGATCGACTGGGGCGGCGTCGACGACACCGTCGAAGCCCTCGCCAAGGCCCACATCGAAGCGATGCCGTTCCTCTACGGGGTGCCGCGCTGGGCGATCCACGCGGTCCCCGTCCCCGGCACCGGTGGCCGCTCCACGGCGCCCGCGCGCCTGCCGGTCCACGGTCGCGCGGGCAGCGGCTGGGCCAGGTTCGTGCGCCAGGCGGTCGAACGCTACGGGCCGCGCGGCCAGTTCTGGAGCGAACATCCGGAGGTCCCGCGCGACCCGATCCGCACCTGGCAGATCTGGAACGAGCCCAACTTCAAGTACTTCGTCGCCCGGCCGAACCCGGGTGAATACGGGCGGCTGGTGAAGCGCTCGGCGCGGGCGATCCACGCCGTCGACCTCGGCGCCAAGGTGGTGCTCGGCGGCCTCTTCGCCCGGCCCGGGGAAGCGGGCAGGTTCCGCCCGCCCCGCGCCTACACGGCGGTCGAATTCCTCGAACTCATGTTCAAGCGGACGCCGGGGATCAAGGCCGGCTTCGACGGCGTCGCCCTCCACCCCTACACCAGCTCCTACCGCTCGATCCCCGCCGACATCGAAGAAGTGCGCCGGCTGCTGCGCTCCCGCGGCGCCGCCAACAAGGGCCTCTGGCTGACCGAGATCGGCTGGAGCGCCAAACCGCCCTCACGCGGCAACGCCTTCGCCAAAGGGGTCCGCGGCCAGGCGGCCCAGCTCCGCGGCGCCTTCCGCCTTCTGCGCAACAACGCCCGCCGCTGGCACGTGCGCCAGGTCTTCTGGTTCTCGGTCGACGACAACCCCCACACCTGCAACTTCTGCGACGGCAGCGGCCTCTTCCGGAAGGGCTTCAAGCCGCGCCCGTCCTGGCGCAGTTACGTGAGCTTCACCGGCGGCCGCGTCCGCTGAGGGCGGCGTCAACGGCGGTGGTACACGCTGAACGCCAGACCCACGGGATCAGGAGTCTCGGCCGCTTCCGCGCAGGATGACCTCGGCAACGAGCTCTGGGTCGTCGGTCATCGGTACGTGACCGCAGCCGTCGAGCGGAATGAAGCGGGCGTCGGGCAAGAGGCGGCGTGCACGTTCCGCCTGCCGCCAGAAGAGGATGCGGTCGCGGCGGCCCCAGGCGATCGTCACCGGAGCGGCGGGCATCCCGGAGAACCGGTAATCGCCGGCGGCCGCGACGCCCCTTCCGAAATCCGATGCCGTGGCCATCGCCCGGGCGCTCGAGATCGCGTTCTCTACCGGCATCCGCCAGGGCCTGGCCAGCGCCTGCCAGAGAGCGATCGTGCGGAACACGCGGCTCCTGAACACCACCGGTGCCACGGGGGTGAGAACTCTCGCCCCGATCCGGGTCAGGCGCAGCGAGGCGGACCCGTAGGCAAATTCTCGGGCATTGAAGAACCCGACCGGTGAGAGGGCGGTCGCGCTGGCGACCAGTTGACCCTTTGCCATCTCGAGTGCGATTCCGCCCCCGAGCGAGTTTCCAGCCACATGGGCACCGGCCAGGTCTTGTTCGATCATCCACCGTTCGACCGTCTCGGCCAGCGCCGGGACCGTGGGCATCACCTCGGCAGGGAGCGCCGGTGAAGAGCCGCAGCCAGGAAGGTCGATGGCGAAGACGCGCCGATGCGGTGTCAGCAGCGGGATCACGGGATCCCAGGCCGCCCGGCTGCCCCCGGTCCCGTGGATCAGGATCAGCGCTGGTCCGTCCCCCTCGCTATCCCAGGCCGGCATCAGCGCGCTGCGCTCGTGCAACTCATACCTCGACACCGTATCGTGTTGATTGACGAGTCAGTCAACATATTTGCTGAATCTCGATACCGACCATCACCTCGCTAGGCTGGCTCACTGGTGGCCGCCGCTATCGAGCTTGTGATCTTCGACTGCGACGGCGTTCTTGTCGACAGCGATCGTCTCTCGCTGGAGATCCAGGCAAGGCACATCACCGCTCTGGGAGTGCCGATGACCGGCGATGACTGTTCACGCGAGTTCCTCGGGATCGGGATGGAGTCGACGTTGGAGAGGATCGCCGAGATGGCAGGCCGGCCGGTTCCCTCGAGCTGGCTGCCGCAACTCGAAGCAGAGGTGGAGGAGACCTTTCGGCACGAACTGCAGGCCGTGCCCGGTATCGCAGACGCCCTGGACCAGATCGCACTCCCGACCTGCGTCGCCTCCGGCGGCAGTCACGAGAAGATGCGACTGACGCTCGGCCTGACCGGGCTGTGGGACCGTTTCGACGGGCGGATCTTCAGCGCGAGCGAAGTGCCTCGACCGAAGCCCGCGCCGGACCTCTTTCTTCACGCCGCCGCAGAAACCGGTGTTAGTCCGTCTCGGTGCCTCGTCGTCGAGGACAGTCCGTTCGGCGTCGAAGGCGCGAAGGCGGCCGGGATGAGCTGCTTCGGCTTCGCCGCTCTCACGCATCCCGACCGCCTGGCGGCCGCAGATCGGGTCTTCTCGGACATGACCGAACTGCCCCGGTTGCTCGGGGGCCGGATGGAGTAGGTCCCACCGCCGATCAGATTTGAGCGGCCGGCAGTCGAGGTCCAGTAGCGCTCCTACGAGCCTCCTCAAGGCACTGACTGAAGGGGAAAGCCCCTGATTCTTGCGGTCGCGGGTTCGAAACGCCTGTTCAGGAAGCCGGTCTTCGGCTTTCGAATTCGTGGCATATCGGCGACAGCATTAGTGCCCGAAGTGCTACATCACCAGTAGCCAAACGGCTACTCTGACGAGCGATGCTGAGCAGCGACCTGATCCGGATGGCACGTGATCGTGCCGGGCTGACGCAGGAGCAGCTGGCCGCGCGAAGCGGGCGACCGCGCTCGACGATCGCGCGCTGGGAGAGCGGGGCCCGGGAGCCCTCGCTGGATTCTCTCTCGGAGGTGATCCGCGCCGCGGGACTCGACCTCGCGATCGACCTCGCCAATCGGGACGAGAGCCTGGCCGAGAACGTCCGCGACCAACTGCGCTTGACCCCCGAGGAGCGTCTCGGTCGGCTGCTGCCTCGGGCCGAGGCGGGTAAGGCGGAGCACGCGCTTGCCGCCGTCGCCCAGCTGCGCACCCCGACCATCCTGATTGGTCCGCTCGCCGCCGCCCTGCAGGGCTCCCCGCAGCGGCCGCGTGACGGCGCGGCGGAGATCGTCCCCGCCGACCGCGGGCGGGCACTGGACGAACTGGCGGCGATGGGCGCGGAGGCGAGCGACGACGAGGAGCGCTTCGCGGAGCGCGACCGGCGCTGGCGGTGGCTCCTTCCCGACGGCGGCGCCGTCGTCGTCGTCGATCGGATCTCCGGGTCGGGAGACTTCTCGGATCTTCGCCGCGACGCGATTGGCCTCGAACCTTTCGCCCATGCTCTGAGGGTCGCCTCGCCCCGCGACCTGCTGCGCCTCGCCGACGCCTCGCCGCGCCCTGCCGACCGTGCCTACCGAGCCGGTCTGCGGACGCTCCTCGAGGTGATCCGCGAATCAGCCTGAGGCGCCGAGGTCCTCGCGCATCTGCTCGAGAACCGCCTCATCCTTGGCCCGGCCGGCCGCCCGCTTGGAGGCGAGGATGTCGTCGCCCGCCGCGACGACGATGACGAGGCCCTCGCCGAAGTCCTCCTCGGTGGCGTTTCGTAGCCAATCCTCATAGGCACCGATCCCGTCCGCCTTGCGGACCACCTCGAGGCGGCCATGGCGGGTCTCGAAGGACGTCCCGAACTGTCCGTATTGCGGCTCGCCGAGCAGGCCCATCTCCATGAGGGCGCGGTTGAACCGATCGGTGTTCTCGTCAGTTCTTGATAGGGCGATGTCGAGGTCGGTGGTCGCGCTCCTCCATCCACGGAGTTGGGCGCCGACCCCGCCAAGGACGACGAGTTCGACCCCATGTTTCACCAGGATCCGCAGCAGCGCTTCCTGGTCGGCGGCGAGCGACTCCGGTATCGGACGCGCGCCGTCCGCGCCCCCACGTTCCCCATCGGCTTGCACGGGAGGACCTTAGACGGAGGACGTGGCTTCCACCGTCGAGGCGACCCCTGGAGGGCCCGCCTCGGAGCTTCGAGCACCTCGCATCAGATCGTGGTGTATTTGTTGGTGTAGTTAGTGGTAGTCCGATTCCCGACCCGACCAAAGAGCCGCCGTGCCCGTCCTCACCCCTCCGGCCGCCGAGCAACTCGATCACGATGCCGCCACGCTGCCGGTCTCTGAGATCGCCGGCTACCTGCAGGACGCGCTCGGCCAGCGCATCGCGGCCCATCTCGTCGGCTCGCGCGATGCGAAGCAGATCGGCCGCTACCGCAAGGCCGACGGGCCGACCCCGAACCCGACGACCGACCTGCGGCTGCGCGAGGGCTACAAGGTCGTCCGCATGATCGTCGCGAGCTTCGACGACAAGACCGCGCGCGCCTGGCTCTTCGGGACCAACACTCGCCTCGACGACGCCGCGCCCGTCGACGTCCTTCGTCGGGCCACCGAACCGAGCCAGTTCGCCGAGGTGAAGGCAGCCGCCAGGCAGCTTGTTAGCTTCGAGGGGTGAGCGGGGGCGAGCTTTGGCGCGTCGGGCATCGGTCCGACCCACTGGCGTACACGCCGCGTGGGCTCTGCTCCTGGAACCATCGCTTCGATGACCGTGAGCGGCGGTCCCGCGCCGTCTACTGCGCCGAGCATCCGGAGACCTCGCTGCGTGAGGTGCTCGCCGGTCTGTCCCGACCTTGCAGCCCGGCCGGGCCCCCGGATCAACGAGGTGGAGGCTGGCCCTCGAGTAGGAGCAGCGGTTCGATCTCGAGTTTGGCCGCGATCCTCTCCAGCGATCGCAGGGTCAGGTTGCGCTCGCCGCGCTCGATCCCGGCCCAGTAGGTCCGGTGGTAGCCCATGCGTTCGGCGAAGGCTTCCTGGCTCAGCTCCTCCGCTTCCCTGAAGTTGCGGAGGTTGCGTCCCAGAACTCGCTGAAGTTCGCCCTCCATCCGGAAGGGCACGCTGCATCATCGCTACTGATCCGTCTACAGACCTATGAGTATCGTATGGTGGGTCCGAGGCAGCAGAGGGGCGTCGTACGGACGCATTTGATCTCCGCCCGTACGACGCCCGGACCTCAGCCGATCTTGGTGACGCAGCAGGCCGGAGGAGCCGGAATCGCCGTCTCGCTGATCTTCATGTTCTCACCCCCTCCCGAGGCTTCGTTTGAACCCGAAGCCGATTCAAGGGGGCGGACGGCAGACAACAAGTTGCGTTCGGGCAGCTTGCAATAAATGGTTCTGCCAAATAAGTTGGCCCAACTGCTCAAGCCCATTCGATCAGCAGAAGGGTTCCTGATGACAGGGTTCAAGACGATGCGGCGCCTGGACGGGGAGGAGTTGCTCGACCCCGACTTCGTCAAGGCGATCGGTCACCCGATCCGGGTCGAGATCCTGCTGGAGTGCAGTCTCGCCCCCATATGCGTCTCGGAATATCTTGCCCGGCGGAAGCCAGAGCTCGGCCGCCAGGCGATCGAACATCACTTTTCCGTCCTGCTCGAGTGCGGCGCGATCGAGGAGGTCGAGGTCCGGCGCGAACGCGGCGGTCGGGCGCGTTACTACGCCGCGACGGCACGCGCCCTCTTCAGCGACGAGGACTTCAATCGGCTGCCGCCGGCGTTGAAGGGAAACGTCAGCGCGACCTACTGCTCCACCCTCTGGGAGCGCATCCAGGAATCGCTCTTGGCCGGGACGCTCGACGCACATCCGGAGCGACACCTGACCTGGACTCCGCTCGAGCTCGACTGGGAGGGATTCATGGCGATCATCGAAGAGCTGGACGCGATCTTCCGACGCCTCAAGGTCGTCGAGGTCGAAGCGAGGGAACGCATGAGTCGGACTGACTCTTCACCGATGCACGTGACCATCGCCATGATGGGCTTCGAGTCTCCGCAACCGGTCCGGGAACACCAGGTGGAGATGGGACCGCGATTTCCCTGACGCAAGTGAATATTTGCCTGGTTCTCGTCTAGCTTGCCGCCCCGCAGGGGACGACGACAAAACGTCTACAGGCGATACGTCGTCCCGCCACCCGATTACGGAGGGGGTCACAGCGTGGACGACGGGAGCGGGAAGAAGGGACGGCGGGCAGCGGAAGGGGGTGGAGGGGAGACGATCGACCAGAACTTGGTGAAGGCGCTCACCCATCCGATCCGCGTCCGGATCCTCGAAGCCCTGCAGGGACGCTCCGCGAGCCCGACGGAGCTGGCGAAGGAATTCGAGGGGAGCCTCGGCGTCGTCGCCTACCACACCAACGCGCTGCTGGACGTCGACTGCATCGAGCAGGTCCGCACCCGCCCCAGGCGCGGCACGATCGAGCACTTCTACACCGCCCGGCCGCGCTCGTTCATCGGCCATCAGGACTGGCGCAAGGCGCCGCTCTCGGTGCGCGGCGGGGTGACGGGCGAAGCGATCCGCACCTTCGTCGACAAGGTGGGCGCGGCGATCGACGCCGACACCATCGACACCCGCGAGGACACGACGCTGAACTGGATGCCGATCACGGTCGACGAGCAGGGCTGGCGGGAGGCCGCGGAGATCCTCGACCGGGCGCTGCAGGAGCTGATGGCGGTCGCCGCCGAGAGCCGCGAGCGGCTCGGTCCCGAGGACGGCATCCCGATGGTGACCGGGCTGGCCGCCTTCGAGGCGCCGGCACGACGCGGACCGGGGGCGTCCCGAGCCTAGAAGGTGAGGCAGGTCGCCTAGTCGGGGATGACGACGGCGTGCCTCGGTGGGGCGGGCGGCTGGGGGTGCGAGCGGTGGTGGCCGAAGATCGCGCCGAGGAGGACGAGGGCCACCATCAGGGCGAGGGCTCCGATGGCGACTCGCTTGAAGATCGTCGCGCGGCGTGGGCGGGGCTTCGGCGGCGCCGGCTCGCCGGGGAGGTCGTCGAGGACGTCGCGGGCGAGGATGATGGCGAAGGCTTCGCGGGTCGCGGTCATCCAGACGTAGGCGAGGTAGATGAGCGCGAACGGGACCGCGAACCGCCAGAGCGATTCGTCGACGCTGCGGGGGTGGCCTTCGGCGGTGGCGCCGAGGAGGAAGCCGGCGGCGATCAGGGCGAGGCCGAAGAAGAAGCCGATCACGAAGAGGCCGGCGAGCGCGCGGCCCCAGCGGGCGCGCAGCAGTCGCAGGGCTTCGCCGAGGGACTCGAGCGGGCCGCCGTCGTGGAGCGCGATCGCGGGTACGACGAAGACGCTTCCGAGTCCCCAGAGGAGGACGAGGGCCAGGGCCGCCAGGCCGGGTCGCATCACCGCGCGGGCGGCGAGGCTCAGGGCCGCCGAGCCGCCCATCGAGATCAGCCACCAGCAGAAGAGCGTCGGCAGGCGCCGCCGCATTTCGCCGAGCGCCAGCCGCAGGTCGCCGCCGACGCCGTCGATCTTCGCGTCGGCCGCGCAGGCGATCGCGACCGAGAAGACCAACGAGATGCCGATCGAGACCGCCCAGTAGAGCCACTGCTGAAAGACCCGGTCGGCCCCGCGGCCGGGCGAGCCCGTCTCCCGCGCCAGCAGGAAGAAGGCGACCCAGAGGCCGGTCAACGTCAGGGTCTCGAGCAGGATCAGACGCCTGATCGCCGGATCGCGATTCACCAGCCGGAAGGCGGCGCGGACCTGGCGGTCGGCGCCGCGCAACGGCCCCTCGCCCGGGGGCGAGCGCAGTTCCCGCAGCCACGTATCCATGGCAGGGCTATCGGTGGAAGCGACGCCGGACCAAAGCCGCAAGGGCGGTCGACTGATCAGTGGGCCTTGGGGTTAAGCGGAAGTTCGAGCGTAGAGGGTGAGTTGTCGGTAGGGGGACGGGGTGGGGGTGCGGGGGGCGGGCGGCCGTCCGAGGTGGCGCGGGGGTGTCCTGGGCTCCTCATGGGGGTCCTGGC